>CALFIE010000052.1 GCA_937876095.1 uncultured Flavobacteriales bacterium
AATTTTACATATTGTGGAAAAGTGGATAACTACTCCTCTCTTTGTCTTACTTCTTCATTATTGTATGCTAAAATTATTTTCCTCACTACAGGATGTCTCACAACATCTTCTTCAGTTAAGTGTACAAAACCAATTTCTTTTACATCTTTTAAAATTCTCATAGCTTCTTTCAACCCAGAATGTTGGTTTCTTGGTAAATCAACCTGACTTGGATCTCCTGTAATTATAAATTTCGCATTCATACCCATTCTTGTTAAGAACATTTTCATTTGGGAGTGGGTGGTATTTTGTGCTTCATCTAAAATTACAAAAGCTTCGTCTAAAGTTCTACCTCTCATAAAAGCCAAAGGTGCAACTTCTATCACTTTTTTCTCCATGAATCCTTCTAATTTTTCGTGTGGAATCATATCTCTAAGTGCATCATACAAAGGTTGCAAGTAAGGATCTAGTTTTTCTTTCAGATCTCCTGGTAGAAATCCCAAACTTTCGCCTGCTTCTACTGCAGGTCTAGTTAGAATAATTCGTTTCACTTCTTTGTCTCGCAAAGCTCTAGCTGCCAAAGCAACACTGGTATAGGTTTTCCCAGTTCCAGCTGGGCCAATTGCAAAAACCATATCTTTTTTCTCAGATTCTTTTACCAATTTTTTCAAATTGGTGGTTTTGGCTTTTATAACTTTACCATTAATTCCTTTTACAATTATGTCTTGGTCAAAAACTAATTCTTTTTCTGATTCATTTTTTATATGCAGAATATTCTCTACATCTTTCAGTGTAATCGAATTATTTTGGGAGATAAATTGCACCATATTTTCCAATTTATCTTTCAGTAAATCTAGTGCTTCTTTGTTACCCATTGCAAAAACATAATGGTCTCTACCAACAATTTTCAGATTTGGGAAACTGGATTTCAGTAGATTGAAGAATTGATTGTTTACCCCATAAAAAACTTTCGTATCAATTCCTGTAATTTCAAAATTTAATTCAAACATTCATCATTTTTTCATTAATAATATAACTAGGGTGTTAGATTTTGTCTTTTTTTCTTCAGAAAGCATTTCTCATAATAGTATAAAGCCAAAAACACCATTTTCAGATTTTAAAAATAAAACAAATTTTCTTAAATGCCAAGTTTTACTTTTCCACAATTTCATTTTTTATTTAAATTAAATTAATTTTGTAAAAAAAAGCAATACGCTTCCAATTATGTCAATTATTACACTTACTTCAGATTTTGGACTTGTAGATCATAGGGTTGCCTCTATCAAAGGTGCTATTCTCAGTTTAAATCTTGAATCAAAAATAGTTGATATTACCCATCAAATTCAGGCATACAATCTTTTGCAAGCAGCATATATTGTGAGAAATTCTTACCGCCATTTTCCACTTGGTTCTATACATATTATTTCGGTAGATAGCTTTTATAGCAAACATCGAAAATCTATTCTCTACAAAGTAGATGGTCATTATTTCATAGCTTCAGACAACGGAATTTTGAGTTTACTATTTTTTGATATTACACCAGAAGCTATATATGAAATCAACTTCACCAATCGTTTTGATGATGAAATTACCTTCACTACCACCGATATTTTTGTACCAGCTGCAGTACATTTGCAAAAAGGTGGATTGCCTGAAATTATTGGTAAAAAAATGAAAAATCCCAAACAACTTTCTTTTACCAGAGCTGTATTCAACGAATCTGAAAAAATTATTGCAGGTGAAGCAATGTACATAGACAATTTTGGGAATGTAGTCTCTAATATCAGCAAAAAATTTTTTGATAAAACAAAGGCAAATTTCAAATCTTACCAAATAAAATTTAGAAATATATCATTAACGAAAATTGATCAGCAATACACTGATATTGTCACCGATTGGAAAAACGAACACGACTATCACGGAAAACCAGTTGCTATATTCAATGAGGCAGAAATGTTAGAATTATCAATCTACAAAGGTAGCTCACAAAGTGGAGCTAGATCATTATTCGGACTAAAAATTGGGGAAAAAATTTATATTCAGTTTTCATAATTTTTCCAATTGATTTTAAATAAAAATCAAAAATATCCTATATTTGTAAAAATCAAAAAAATAAAATGGCCGAGTACAAATTATTGCTTCCATCTATGGGAGAAGGTGTGATGGAAGCTACTATTATCACGTGGTTATACAATGAAGGTGATACCGTAAAAGAAGACGATTCGGTAGTAGAAATTGCCACCGACAAAGTAGATTCTGACGTTCCAACTCCTGTTTCGGGGAAAATCATCAAAATTTTGAAACAAAAAGATGAAGTTGCCAAAATTGGTGAAGCCATAGCAATTCTTGAAGTTTCAGGTGCTGGTGAAACTACAGAAACACCAATTTCTATTGAAACTCTTGCAGAAACACCAACTGCAGCCGTAGTTGCTGAAATCGAAAAACCTTTATCTACTGCTACTCCAACTCAATTTTCGGGAGATTTGTACCTTTCTCCACTCGTAAAATCTATTACTCAACAAGAAAACATTTCTGAAACAGAACTGAAATCCATAAAAGGTTCTGGATTAGAAGGCAGAATCACCAAAGAAGATATTTTGGCTTATGTGAAAAACCGTGGTACTGCTGTTGCGAGTGAAGCGAAGCAATCTGTTGTTTCTACACCTACTATTACACCAAATATTCCAGCGCAAGTTCCAGTTTCTGTAAACGACGGCGACGAAATTATACAGATGGATCGTGTTCGCAAAATTATTGCAGATGCAATGGTGAATTCCAAACGCACTTCGCCACACGTAACCTCGTTCATAGAATCAGATGTTACCAATGTCGTAAGATGGAGAGCCAAAAACAAAGATATTTTTGAAAAACGTGAAGGAGAAAAACTCACCTTTATGCCAATATTTGTAAGAGCAGTGGTAAAAGCTATTCAGGATTATCCAATGATTAATGTTTCGGTAGATGGCGACAAAATCATCAAAAAGAAAAACATCAATATTGGTATGGCAACTGCTTTACCAGACGGAAATCTCATAGTTCCCGTCATCAAAAATGCCGACCAACTTTCGCTTGCAGGTTTGGCAAAAGCAATCAACGATTTGGCGTACCGAGCTCGTAACAAAAAATTGAAACCAGAAGATACACAAGGCGCAACTTACACGATTTCCAACGTTGGTAGCTTCGGAAATTTGATGGGGACACCTATCATTCCGCAACCGCAAGTTGCCATTTTGGCGATTGGAGCCATCGTGAAAAAACCTGCAGTTCTAGAGACCAAAGATGGTGATGTTATCGCAATTCGCCAACTGATGTTTATGAGTCATTCTTACGACCACAGAGTTGTAGACGGTTCTCTTGGTGGTATGTTCCTGAAACACGTGCACGATTATCTCCAAAATTGGGATATGAATACCGAAATATAAAGAACCTAGTAAAACCTTCAGAATTTTCTGGAGGTTTTTTTGTAGCTTTTTCCCGCTTTCACTACTCGCTTTTTCAAAATTTTCGCCAACACACAACCCTTTCTGCGTTTGGAACGCAGAAAGGGTTTCCATCGCAAAAAATTTTAAAAAGAGCTCAAACATGCCGTTCAATCGGGGCTAGTTACGTTTTCGTCAAAAAAATTACTATTTTCGCAAAAAAACAACGGTGTATCATTTTAGAGAATATCAAGGATTTTTTCCATCAACCATAGAAGCACAAATTTTAGGTAATATTTATAATGAATTATCTCAAAAATTTGCAGTTCAAATGTTGGAACATTTCGATTTTGATTTGAAATTTTTTGGAATTTTTAGTCACATTTCTATCATCAAACCATTTTGGAGTTTGGCAATTTCATCAGAAAAGGAGAATTTTCAATTGGTTGCCATCAACATTCAATACAATTTCATTGGTGGCAAAAAAGGCGACACTTTAATTAATGAAAACCAACTTTGGGGTTTCAAAAAACTCAAAAAAGACTACGGAAATCTATATATTAGAGAAGAAAAATTGATAGATAAAGTGATAGAATTGTTTCATTCTTTAGAAATAGATTTTCCGCAAGACACAGAATTTAGTAAACGGTTTTATGTATGTTCTGATAATGAAAACAAGACACGACTTGCATTAGACCAAAACACTCGTACTTTATTTTGTGAAATCCCAAACCGAGAAAATTTCATCTTTGAAATCCAACAAAACCATTTAGTGATGGGAAACCGAAAACCAATAAATGAACAAAACGCAATGCAAATTGCTCAATTTTTAAATACAACTATTTAAATATGAATTTCAACATCAGAACCGCAATTCCAGAAGACGCAGAAACCATCTTCCATTTAATATATCAACTCGCAGTGTACGAAAAACTAGAAAACGATGTCATTACCACACCAGAAGAACTTCGTGTGCAAATTTTCGTAAAAAAATACGCAGAAGTCATCATCGCCGAAGAAAACCAAAAACCAATTGGTTTTGCCCTTTATTTTCATAATTTTTCTACGTTTGTTGGCAAACCAGGCATCTATTTAGAAGACCTTTTTGTAGAACCAGAACATCGTGGCAAAGGTTATGGGAAAGCACTTTTGGTAGCGCTCGCAAAAATTGCCAAAGAAAGAAATTGCGGCAGATTAGAATGGAGCGTCCTCGACTGGAATACACCATCCATAGAATTCTACAAATCTCTCGGAGCAAAACCTATGGACGAATGGACCGTTTTCCGACTGGACCAAAACGGAATAGATGCGCTTTCCAACGAATAAATCACTCATAATCTTGCACAAATAAAAAAGAATTCTTACTTTTGCACCTCGAAATAATTAACAAATTAATTAACATTATGAACAATTACGAAACTGTTTTCATTTTAACTCCCGTTCTATCTGATGCTCAGGTGGAGGAAGCAGTAAAAAAATTTGAAGACCTCCTTACTTCGCACAAATGCGAAATCGTTACCAGAGAAAACTGGGGACTGAAAAAATTGGCTTACCCAATTCAATTGAAAAAAAATGGGTTTTATACTTTAATTGAGTTCAAAGGTGAAGGTACAGTAGTTGCAGATCTAGAAATTGCATTTAAACGTGACGAGAGAGTAATCCGTTACCTAACTACCAAACTCGACAAACACGCAGTAGAGTACGCTGTTACCAGAAGAGCAAAACTAAAAACTGCAAAAGCTTAATTTCTAACCCCTAAAAATTCTAAAAAATGGCAATAGACGATATGGCTAAACAAGCCTCAGCTGGAGGAGAATCAGAAGTAAAATTCCTTACTCCACTTGATATCAATACCAAATCAGAAAAAAAATACTGTAGATTCAAAAAATTTGGAATTAAGCACGTAGATTACAAAGATGCGGACTTCCTTTTACAATTCGTAAACGAGCAAGGTAAAATTTTACCAAGAAGATACACAGGAACTTCTCTTAAATACCAAAGAAAAGTATCTGCTGCAATCAAAAGAGCAAGACACCTTGCTTTGATGCCTTATGTAGCTGACTTATTAAAATAAATATTAATCATTGGTTGTTGGTTATTAGTATTTAGTTGATGGTTAATAGTTGTTAGTTGTTAGTTTATATAAAATCTAACTTCTAATTTCTAAAATCTAACTTCTAATTCCTAAAATCTAACTTCTAACTAAAAAAGGACAACAACAATGCAAATTATCCTAAAAAAAGACGTAGAAAACTTAGGTCTTGAGTTTGATACAGTAGACGTAAAACCAGGTTATGCAAGAAATTTCTTGATTCCACAAGGTTTTGCACTTTTGGCTACGCCAAAAAACAAAGCAGCTCTAGAAGCAACTTTGGAATCTCGTAAAGAAGAAGAAGCAAAATTGGTTGCTGCTGCTCAAGCAAAAGTAGAGCAATTGAAAAAAACCAGCATCACTATTGCTACCAAAGTTGGTTCAGGTGACAAATTGTTTGGTTCTATCAACAATGCTAATCTTTCTGAAAAATTAGCGAAAGCAGGTGTAGATATCGACAGAAAATACATCAAAATTCCAGGAAATAGCATCAAGAGAACTGGTAAATTCGAAGCTCTAATCAGACTTCACAGAAATGTAGAGTACAATTTTGAATTCGATGTAGTATCTGATGCTCCTGTAGAAGTTCCTGCTCCTAAAAAAGTAGAAGCTCCAAAAGCAGTAGAAACACCTACAGAAGAAGCGTAACAAAAAAGTTACCTAAAAATAGAAAACCACTCATGTTGAGTGGTTTTTTTTGTTTTGATGATGACTATATGACCTGCTATTACAAACAAATATCTATATTTGTACACATAAAATCCAGCATTTGATGGCTTTCAAAGATATCCTGCAATCTCAGCGCAATTTTTTCGCTTCACAACAAACCAAAGACCTCACTTTCAGAAAAAAACAACTGAAAAAACTAAAATCTTTGGTGAAAAGTCACGAAAACCAAATGTATGAAGCCATTAATAAAGATTTTGGGAAATCTGCTTTTGACACGTTTACTACAGAGATTTCTTTCATCTACAAAGACATTGATTTTTACTTAAAAAATCTAAATGAATTTGCCCAGCCAAAAAGCGTGACCACCAATTTGGTGAATCAGCTTGGGAACAGCAAAATCTACGCAGAACCACTCGGAAATTGTCTAGTAATCGGTGCTTGGAATTATCCTTATCAAATTTCACTTACTCCTCTTATTGCAGCAATTGCAGCAGGAAATACCGTTATTTTGAAACCAAGTGAATTGCCAGAAAACTCCATGAAAATAATGGCAAAAATCATTAATGAAAATTTTGAAAGCAACTATTTGCACGTGGTAGAAGGTGGTGTTGCCGAAACTACTGAACTTCTTAATCTTCGATTCGATAAAATTTTCTTCACAGGAAGTCCACGAGTTGGGAAAATCGTATACCAAGCTGCTGCTAAAAATTTGACACCTATTACACTGGAATTGGGCGGAAAATCACCTGTTATCATTGCTGAAAATGCCAATTTAGAAGTTGCAGCTAAACGCATAATTTGGGGGAAATTTCTAAATGCTGGTCAATCTTGTGTTGCCCCAGATTATATTCTGGTGCAAGAAAAAGTACAAGAAAAATGGCTACAATTGGTAAAAAAATACCTCGAAAAATTCGATTATACTGCAGATTGCGACCATTACACCAAAATCATCAATACCAGAAATTTTGACAGGTTGGTAAATATAATAGATGAATCAAAAATATTTTGGGGTGGGAAAACCGACCGAGAAAAACGGTACATTCAACCTACCATTTTACAGAATGTAACTTGGGAAGATGCAGCAATGCAAGAAGAAATTTTCGGACCAATTTTACCTGTTTTGAGTTTCAAAAATTTGGAAGACGTTTTTGCAACCGTCGAAAACCACGAAAAACCGCTTTCAGCGTATTTGTTCACCAATAATTCTAAAGAAAAAAAACAATTTTTAACCAGATTGTCTTTTGGTGGCGGTTGTATAAACGATGTGGTGATGCATCTTTCTAATGATTATTTGCCTTTTGGTGGAGTCGGAAATTCAGGAATGGGAAATTACCATGGGAAAGCTGGTTTCGATTGTTTTTCTCACCAAAAATCTATTTTAGACCGAGCTACTTATCTAGAACCCGACCTAAAATATCCACCCTACTCTGAAAATAAACTGAAAATTTTGAAAAAATTGGCGTAGAAACGGTATACACTTCGGTAAGCTCAGTAGTACAAAAACTCAAAAAATTTCAATTATAAAAAATAAAAAAGCAAAAAAAACTTCGATGGAATCATCGAAGTTTGTAATTTAAATAGTTGAAAATCAACAGAAATCAACAACCACATTCACCATAAATAGTAGAAGTTATTTTCTCTCCGGATTTTTTTTCAACAATTATTTTTCCTACATACATCAGTGTTTCTCCCATTTCTGGTAATTTTTCACCTTTAATTTTGATGGTATAATCGTCGCTTTTTATCACTTTATCAAAATGATCAGGATCAAAATCTCCTTCCTCCATTGCAATTTTCAGTAATTTCCCACCCATTTTCACATAGGCATTGTTGCCATAATCATCAATATAAATATATTTTTGATTCATAAAATCTTCTTTATTTTTTGCAAAATAACAAGAGCAACCTTGCACTTCATCAGGAAAATCGAAGGTTTCTAACTGCGAAATACTTATTTTGGTAGTATCTACTTTACTGAAATTGGTCTTGGTAACTTCAGTTTTTTTCTCTGTTTTGTTACAAGAGAAAACCACCAAAGCAAACATCAATAGAATTATTTTTTTCATTTTTTACTAAAAAAATTACTTTTTTGTTTAAATAATATTAACCTCGAGCTCGCTCTAGCAAAACCATCATTAGTAGTGATAAAACAACCAAAGATTCATCTTGATCATCTATATCAATCAAACGATCCAACTGAAATCTTCTACCTATGAAAGAAGGCATTTTCTTTAATTTGAAATACACTTTACCAGAAGCATCTTTCACTGAGTATGATGGATTAAGGAAATATCCTGTAAACATCCCAATAATTGGTAATTCACCTACAAAAGAATCGAAAACTTTCACCCAAGCATTGTCTTCAGAAATATAAAATTTGGTAGAATTTCCTGCATCCAACACGTCGTAGTGAGATTTCCAAAGTGATCGCATCCCTTTTCTAGCAAGTTTACCAAAATTTTGATTATTTTGTACATCGGTCATAGAATAAGCCGCATTGAAATCAATCCATCTATCTGCTTTTATTCTGAAAAGTTCTGTATTTCTAGACTCATCAGAAAAAACCACCACATCTTCTTTTAGTTTGAACATTTTTTGTCGCACATAAGCAACATAAGCTCCATTTCTGTCAGTAATATTGAAATCGCTAGAAAGCGTAGAAATTTTGAATTTGAAATCCAAAGGATAATTCAAGTGGTTTAGAGTCATCATTAATAGAATTTTTTCAAAGATATCAAAAAAATCACTAAAAAACATTCATAAACTTGTAATTTGAAACTAGAACTCCTACTTTTGTGTAATGGACTATCCAAGTAAAATTTTAGCAAAAGCAGTAGAAGAAATTTCAGGATTACCCGGAATTGGCAGAAAATCTGCACTTAGACTTGCGCTTCATTTACTGAAACAGCCAAATCAACAAGCAATTTCTTTGGGAAATTCGCTCATCAAACTAGTAGAAGAGATAAAATACTGCAAAAATTGTCACAATTTTTCGGACCACGATTTGTGCGATATTTGTGCCAATCCGAAACGTAGCGACGAAGTTTTGTGCGTGGTAGAAGATGTGCGAGATGTGATGGCAATAGAAAATACATCGGCTTTTTTTGGCAAATTTTTGGTTTTGGGCGGTAAAATTTCTCCTATGGAAGGAATTGGTCCTAACCAACTGAACATCTCTTCTATTGAGCAAAAACTACAAAATGGCAACGTAAAAGAACTTATTTTCGCACTTAGCGCAACTATGGAAGGTGATACCACTGCTTTTTATATCTATAAAAAATTCAAACATTTTGATGTCCAATTTTCCAGTATTGCACGTGGAATTTCAGTGGGAGATGAACTAGAATATGCTGATGAAATTTCTCTTGGCAGATCCATCATTCACCGATTACCTTATAATGAAAAGGATTAATATTTTTTAGAAAAAAAGCAAAACCAAGTGAAGTTAAGCATCATCATAGTACATTACAATGTAGCAAAATTGCTCAGAAATTGTTTGATTTCCATTCAAAAATTGGTGCAAAATGTTCCGTACGAAATTTTGGTGATAGACAATGCTTCTACCGACAAATCTTGGGAAAATCTACAAGCAGAATTTCCCGAAGTCACATTCATCACCTCTGCAGAAAATGTAGGATTTGCCAAAGCCAATAATCGGGCTGCAAAAATGGCAAAAGGTGACTACCTTTTGCTCCTAAATCCTGATACCGAAATAGAAAAAAATGATTTTTCAGAAATTTTGAAATTTGCAGATGCTATAGAAAATTTGGGATGTTTAGGTGTAAGAATGCACGATAAAAAGGGAAATTTCTTACCAGAAAGCAAACGCTCGGTTCCAGATATGTTCAATTCTTTTGAAAAACTATTTACCAAAAAAAATAACCAGTCCAAATCCTATTACAGAAATGATGTTGGTGAATACGACATTGCCGAAGTTGATGTAATTACTGGTGCATTTCTTTTAATTAAAAAAGACCGCTATTTGCAAATTGGCGGATTAGATGAAGCTTATTTTATGTACGGTGAAGATATTGATTTGTGCTACACACTTTTACAAAATAACTACCAAAATTTCTACTACGGGAAATCGTCTATCTTGCACCACAAAGGTGAAAGCACTATGAAAAACGAAGTCTACCTACAACGTTTCTATGGTGCGATGCAAATTTTTGTAAATAAATACTACAAAAAAGACCATTTTTTGCAATATCTATTGTTAACCATCGGTCTGAAACTGCGCTATTTTTTGGCAAAACTACAACTACAAAAAAACGGTTCAAAAAATTGAACCGTTTCCATTTTATATTATAATTTTTTTTTAATATTATTTTCCTGCAGGTAATTTCGCTGGAGCAGTTTGATTTGCTGGTGAAGTAGTAACAGGAGCAGTGGTTGTTTTTTTAGCAGGAGTCTCTTTTTTAGTAGCAGGAGATGGAGTTACCGTAGTTGGTTTCCCAGTAATTACTACAGAAATTAGGATCATTACCACAATTGCTGCACCAAGATACCAAGTTGCTTTTTCCATAAAATCGTTGGTTCTTTGCACACCAAATTGCGCAGAAGAAGCACCACCGAAAGTTCCAGAAAGACCGCCTCCTTTTGGATTTTGCGCCAATATAATTATCACTAGTAGAACACATGCAATCATGATCAAAATCATGAAAAGGGTAAAAGTAGTACTCATTTTTTGTTTACTTATTCGAGGTGCAAATATAGGGATTTTTAACGAATTAAAAAAAATAATTTTTAGAAGCACCCATTTTGTAATTCTTATAACTTTTCTACACGCTGTACACTACAATCTGTAATTGCTACTATGTAAGAGTTACGCTTATAGCAATCCCAAAATAGTAGCAGATTACTTCGTATCACAAGTACAGCACGCAATTACAGGATTTCCGTTTCCATCGTGGCTATTATAGTAGATTGGTGCTATTTTCACTATTTTTAAAACCTATTTCTTTTTTAAAATTTTGAAAACAAACTCCCAACTCCCATCTTCACACTTCCAACTTCCATCTTCCACTTCCAACTTCCAACTTCCAACTCCCAACTTCGCTCTTCCAACTCCCAACAAATTTTCATAAATTCGCATCACCAAATTTTTCTCTAGAATGGATTATCTGAAAGGACTCAATGAAGCACAATACGAAGCAGTAACTACGTTACAAGGACCACTCATGGTACTTGCAGGTGCAGGTTCTGGCAAAACTCGGGTTCTCACGATGCGTATTGCACATTTGATTACCAATTTGGTAGATCCGTTCCATATTTTGGCGCTTACTTTCACCAACAAAGCAGCACGAGAAATGAAGGATCGTATTGCAAAAGTCGTAGGTGAATCCGAAGCAAAAAGTCTTTGGATGGGAACTTTCCACTCCGTTTTTGCAAGAATTTTGAGAAGTGAGGCTCATTATTTAGGTTTTCCTTCTAATTTTACGATTTACGACGCACAAGATTCATTAAACGTGATGAAAAAAGTGCTGAAAGAACTCAACATAGATGCAGAATTGTACAAACCCAAAAAAGTACAGTCCAGAATTTCAGCATACAAAAATAATCTCATCACCGTAAATGCGTATTTCAACAATCCTGAATTGATGGAAGCAGATGAACGTGCCAATATGAAATTGATAGGTGAAATCTACCGAAAATATGTAGAAGTTTGCTACCGAAATGGCGCAATGGATTTTGACGATTTACTTTTGAGAACCAACGAATTACTGACCAGATTTCCTGAAGTTTTGGCAAAATACCAAGACCGTTTTCGCTATATTTTGGTAGATGAGTACCAAGATACCAATCATTCGCAATACCTGATTGTGAAAGCTTTGGCTTCTAAATTCGAGAATATTTGCGTAGTTGGAGACGATGCGCAAAGTATCTACTCTTTCCGTGGTGCCAATATTTACAATATTCTGAATTTCAAAAAAGATTATCCCGATGCAATTACGGTTTCTTTAGAACAAAATTATCGTTCTACCCAAAATATTGTGAACGCAGCCAATGTTGTGATTGGTAAAAATGTACAGCAATTCAAAAAAAATGTCTTCAGCGACAATGAAATTGGCGAAAAAATAAAAGTGTATCGCTCACTTTCAGATGCAGACGAAGCCAATTTTGTGGCAAGTACGATTTGGGAACAGCACAACTCTCAACAGAAAAATTTCAGCGATTTTGCGATTTTATACCGAACCAATTCGCAAACTAGAGCTTTTGAAGACGCACTTCGCCGGAAAAATATTCCGTACCGAGTTTATGGCGGATTGAGTTTTTACCAACGTAAAGAGGTGAAAGATTTGTTAGCATATCTTCGATTGTTGGTGAATGAAAATGACAGCGAAGCTTTGACTCGCATCATCAATTATCCTGCAAGAGGAATTGGCGAAACCACCCAAAATAAATTGATTGTTTTTGCAGATTCCAGAAATATTTCGATTTCAGAGGTACTGAATAACCTCAGAAATTACGCACCAGAATTGGGACTGAACAACGGTGTTCTCACCAAACTTGCCGATTTTTGGGATATGATGAAGGCATTTCAAGTAATGCAAAAAACAGAATCTGCCTATAATTTGGCGATGGAAGTTGCCAAAAGAAGCGGTCTGATGAAATTTTTGAAAGACGACCAAACTCCAGAAGGTGTTTCGCGCATAGAAAACATACAAGAACTCATGAATTCTATGCAGGGATTCATAGAAGAGCAACAGCAAATAGAAGATGGCGATTCCAGTCTTTCAAATTTTTTAGAAAACATCGCACTTTCTGCAGATACACAAGACAAAAACCAAGACGACACCAACAAAGTGTCACTTATGACCATACATTTATCCAAAGGATTAGAGTTTCCGGTGGTGTTTTTGGTGGGTTTAGAAGAAAATCTCTTCCCGAGTTTTATGAGCAGTTCTACGCGAGAAGAGTTAGAAGAAGAGCGCCGTTTGTTTTATGTAGCCATTACAAGAGCCGAAAAAGAGATCTTTTTTTCGTACGCAACTTCTAGATTTCAATGGGGAAAAATTACTGATGCAGAACCTTCCAGATTTTTGAGCGAAGTAGATGCCAAATATTTAGAACTCATAAATCCGGCCATAGAAAGAACCTTCAACAGAAGTGGATTGAGTGCTGATATTTTTGGTGATGAACCAAGCACTTTTGTAAAAAAACCTGCCAAAAAAGCATTTCCAAATAACGAAAATAGCGATGCTTCAGCGAAAATTTTACCTAAAAATTTGAAACCAGTTTCATCAGCAAAAATCATCAATCCGAGTGGAAATTCTTCTCAGGATATCGAAGTTGGCGATAGAGTAAGACACGATCGTTTCGGAGTTGGTGAAGTGGTTTTTCTGGATGGTTCGGATCCTGCAAACATCAAAGCAAAAGTCATTTTCCAACACGAAGGCGAAAAAAACCTCATCTTGAAATTCGCAAAACTTACCAAATTGTAGGACTTTTTTTTTCATTAATGATGAAGAAAAATTACCACAAAAGTATCAACACCGATTTTTATTGAAAATAAAATACTTTCTACAAATTATTGAGAGAAATTGTACCTTTGTGTAAATCTAAAAAATATGTCACTTACTCAATTAGAACCTCAAAATATTTGGCGTAATTTCTCGGCGCTGAACTCGGTTCCAAGACCTTCTAAAAAAGAAGAAAAAGTCATTGAATTCATTAAAAATTTTGGTGAAAAACTTGGTTTGCCAACTTCGGTAGACGAAGTGGGAAATGTCATCATCAAAAAACCAGCAACTGCAGGTATGGAAAACCGAAAAACCGTGGTTTTGCAGTCGCATCTAGATATGGTTTGCCAAAAAAATAACGATGTTACTTTCGATTTTGATAGGCAAGGAATTGAAATGTACGTAGATGGAGATTGGGTGCGTGCAAAAGGTACGACTTTAGGTGCAGACAACGGACTTGGAGTGGCTGCAATTATGAGTATTTTAGAAAGTTCTACCATAGTTCATCCTGCTATAGAAGCACTTTTCACGATAGATGAAGAAACCGGAATGACCGGAGCAAAAGGTTTGAAAGGCGGTTTGCTTTCTGGCGAAATTTTGCTAAATCTAGACACTGAAGAAGACGACGAAATAGACATCGGTTGTGCAGGAGGAATAGATGTAACTGCTTCTGCAACCTATTCTTTGGAAAATTTAGATTCCGAAATTTTACAAATTTCTGTAAAAGGTTTGCAAGGCGGACATTCTGGTATGGACATTCACAAAGGTCTTGGTAATGCCAATGTTTTGCTCGGTAGATTGCTCTATACTGCTCTTGGTAATCATTTGCAACTAATTTCTATAGATTCTGGTGGTTTGAGAAATGCCATACCAAGAGAAGGAGCGGCAGTTTTTGCAGTGAAAAATGCAGAAGAAGCGTTGAAAAACATCAATAAATTGAAAACTGAAATTCTGGAAGAATTTGCAACACTGGAAAAAGAATTAGAAATTACGGTAGAAAAAACCACTTCTACCGAAAAAGCAATAAGCGAAAAAGATTCTAAAAACATCATTTTAGCACTAAAATCTGCACATAACGGTGTGTACAGAATGTCTCCTGATGTTTCTGATTTGGTAGAAGCATCTAACAATATTGCTCGTGTAGAACTGAAAAACGGCGAGCTGAAAATTGCAAATCTCACCAGATCATCGGTAGAATCTACTAAAACACAAGTAGCAGAACAATTGAAATCTACTTTTGAATTAGCCGGAATGTCCGTAGAGTTTTCTGGTTCTTATCCTGGCTGGAAACCAAAACCTGATGCAGAAATTATACAAGTGATGACCAAAATCTATGAACAAAATTTTGGTGCAAAACCGCACGTTGTAGCGTGTCACGCTGGTTTAGAATGCGGAATTTTGGGAACCAACTATCCTGCAATGGAAATGGTGAGTTTCGGACCAACTATAAAAGGGGCACATTCACCAGATGAACGTGCAAATATTCCATCAGTTCAAAAATTTTGGAAGTACTTACTCCAAATTTTGCAGGAAATTCCTCTGAAATAATATTTTTTCGTAAACAAAAACGGCAGAAATTTACTTAGAGAAATTTCTGCCGTTTTTATATTGTTGAGAAATAAATCTAATGCTTTACTCCTCTATTTCTTCGTGTTGTAGAATATCTGGATCTTTTACAGTATAAGGAATTTTCTCTAGAATATATTCCAATGATTCTACTCTGGCTTTGGATTTTTTATTGGCTTTCAATATTTTCCAAGGAGCAAAATCGGTACTTGTTGTGGTGAACATTTGCTCTTTGTATTGGGTGTATTGATCCCATAAATCAAGTGCATTTTTATCAACATCGCTGAATTTCCATTTTTTCAAAGGATCATTTATGATTTCTGCAAAACGCTTTTCCTGCTCTTCTTTAGAAATAGAAAAATAGAGTTTTAGCACATACGTTCCCGATCCAATTAGCATTCTCTCGAATTCATTTACTTGGTTCATAAAGGTATGATATTCTTCTTGAGTACAGAAATTATTCACTGGTTCTACAATGGCTCGATTGTACCAACTTCGGTCAAAAAAAACAATTTCTCCTGATTTTGGCAACTGATTGATGTACCGCTGAAAATACCACTGTCCTATTTCTACTTCGTCTGGTTTTGGCAACGCAACTACTCTATATTGTCTAGGATTCATATTTTCGGTGATTCGTCTAATTGCGCCACCTTTTCCGGCCGCATCTCTCCCTTCAAAAATCACAATGACTTTCTTCTGATTTTCTACCACCCAATTTTGCATTTTGATGAGTTCTTCTTGCAATTTTGCTAATCGGGACTCGTATTTTAGAAATTTGATAGCTTTGTCTGCATCTACATTTTCGTTTTGCAACAAGGCATAAATTCCTTTTTTGGTATTGAGTTTACTGAATTGTTCTGTATTGATTTCCATATTTTAACTATAAATAATGAACGTTTTTTAATTTTAATTAATGATGATTTATGATGATGAAATTTTATTAAAAAATGGTCGTTTCAAAATTGATGGCAACATCAAACTTCCAACTTCCATCTTACAACTCCTACAAATCAATCTGTTTCACCATTCTGAAATATCTCTGAACAACATTCGGATCAGGATTTACATTGATTTTAGCTTTGTCTTTCCCTTCATAATTAAAAATCGACAATACATATCTGATTGCTTCTAATCTAGCACGTTGTTTGTTATCTGATTTTACAATTACCCAAGGTGAAAATGCATTGTGCGTTCTACTAAACATTTGGTCTTTGTAATAGGTAAAAGTATCCCAAAGTTCTTGTCCTTTTTCGTCAACTGGACTGTATTTCCACATTTTGAGCGGATTTTTTAATCGTCGGTTAAAACGGTACAATTGCTGATCTTTGCTCACCGAAAACCAAAATTTGATAATGATGGTTCCAGCTTCATACAACATATGCTCAAATTCTGGAACTTGCACCATAAAACTTTCATATTGTTCTGGTGTACAAAATCCCATGACTGGTTCTACCACTGCTCTATTGTACCAACTTCTATCAAAAAACACGATTTCTCCACGATTTGGCAATTCTTTGATGTATCTGGTAAAATACCATTGTCCGCGTTCTACATCGGTTGGTTTATTGAGTGCAACCAATCTCATAGCTCTAGGATTCAGGTGTTCTGCAAATCGTTTGATAGTTCCACCTTTACCAGAAGCATCTCTCCCTTCGAAAATGATGGCAACTTTTTTTCCACTTTTCTGAATCCAATTTTGCAAATTCACCAGTTCACCCTGCAGTAATTTCAGTTCTTCTTCGTACTGAAATTTTTCTAAAGCTTCTTTGTATTGCGGATTTTTATCCTGATTTTTTTCTAAAAAATCAATCAATTTTTCTCTTTTATTAATGGCAGAAAGTTCTTTAATTTCGGTCATAGGTAGTATGTTATTTTAATTTTTGTTAATGAATTTTTTAATTAAGAAATCCTTTCTTAAAATCTAGTATAAAGTTACTACAATTAGAAACTATGTTTAATATATCAGCATATGATTTTTGACATTAATAAACAAAAAAAATAGCCTCCAAATAAAATTATGGAGACTGTATTTTGTGAAAAGTAAAATATTAATTACATAAAACTTCTGCCAATAATTGAAATTTCGGAATTTCAATTTCAAAATTTTCGTCGGTAATTGTATTTTTTACCAAATAGATTCCTTGCATATTACCAACACCGGAATGTAGCATCACATTAGAAAAATAAGTAAATCTTGCATTGGGTTCAAGTTCTGGAGTTAGACCAATGATGCCATTACCTGCTGCTTCGGAAAAACCAAAACCGGTATCGAAAATCAGCCATCTTCTTTGCAGAATTTTTATTCTGTATGGACTGGCGTTTTCTATAGAAATGTGGTATTTGAATACGAAACGGTTTTCTGCTGGGAAACTGTTTTTGTAGTCGTATTCAGGAACAACCGTTACTCTAATATCAGCAGTATTTTTGGAAAACATTTTTGTATTTTTCTTATTGAATGCAAAAATCTCGCCTTTTTGGACGAGATTAAAAAAAAATATTATTTTTTTTGTAAATTTTTATAATTCTAAAGCTTTTCTGATATCTCCTCCCATCAAAACATCTACAGGATTATCAATACCTTCTTTTACGGCAACCAAAAATCCTACGGATTCTCTACCATCAATAATTCTATGATCATAAGACATTGCAAGGTACATCATAGGTCGTATTTCTACTTGTCCGTTAATTGCAACTGGTCTTTGAATAATGTTGTGCATTCCTAAAATTGCAGATTGTGGTGGATTGATGATTGGCGTAGACAACATTGATCCGAAAACTCCACCATTAGTTACAGTAAACGTTCCACCAGTCATTTCATCTACGGTAATTTTACCATCTCTTACACGTTCTGCTAAAGTTTTTACGCTTGCTTCTAATCCTCTCAAAGTCATATTTTCTGCATTTCTGATTACTGGTACCATCAATCCTTTCGGACCAGAAACTGCTACAGAAATATCGCAAAAATCATAATTTATTTTGAAATCTCCATCTATAGAAGCATTCACATCAGGATATAATTGCAAAGCTCTGGTTACAGCTTTGGTAAAGAATGACATAAATCCTAAACCAATCCCGTGTTTTTGAGCAAATTCGTCTTTGTATTCTTTTCTAATTCTGAAAATTTCAGACATGTCTACTTCATTGAAGGTAGTAAGCATTGCCGTTTCGTTTTTCACAGAAACCAATCTTGCAGCCAATTTTCTACGCAACACCGAAAGTTTGGTTACAGTACTGCTTCTAGAACCATTGGTAGAAGTAGAACTTCCCATTGCTGGAACAGATGCTTGTTCTGCATCATCTTTGGTAATTCTACCATCTCTTCCACTTCCCTTTACTTGTGAAGCGTCTAATGCTTTTTCGTCCAAAATTTTCTTCGCAGCAGGAGATGGAGTTCCCGTTGCATAAGTAGCAACAGGTTTCGCTTCTTCTTTTGCTGGTGCAGATTTTGGTGCTTCTTCTACTTTTTTCTCCACTTTTGGTGCTTCTGTTGCAGTAGAATTGGCAGGTTTTGCGCCATCTCTATCGATCAAGCAAACAACTTGACCAACTTGTACCACTTCTCCTTCCTCTGCTTTAAGTGTAATAATTCCACTTTCTTCTGCTGGTAATTCTAGTGTTGCTTTATCTGAATCAACTTCTGCAATTGGTTGATCTTTTTCTACATAATCACCATCTTTTACCAACCAAGATGCGATTTCTACTTCGGTGATGGATTCTCCCGGAGATGGGACTTTCATTTCTAGTATGGACATATCTTATTCTTTTCTTTTTGCAGGAAACCTGCATTTTGTTAGTTTAAAAAATTCTTGCGCTAATTTATGAATTTTTGCTGAAATAGGGAAAGATAAATATCAGTTTTACTGCAATTTGGCGAAAGTCTTAATTTTTATTCAAAATAGTTCAAAATAATGCTAAAAATGAGTCAAAAATTTCAATTTCACGTTCTTATTTAAGTCAAAATTTTGCAGAGCTTCTACTAATTTTTGTTTTTCTGAAGCGTTGCACGCATAAAAAACGACGGTTGGTAAAGCAGTACCTCGATTTTCTGAAATAGTACAAGATGCAACCCGAATCCAAGTATCTGGAATTTGATTGGGAAACCATTGCGGATAAATTACCGCCACTTTATAATTATTTTCTTTAGTATAATTAGTTAGAAAATTTTTATATTCATTTTGAAAATCTTCAGTTGAAAGTGATTTGCTTTTCAGTTGAATTTTGGTAATTTTGGTAGAACCCAAACCAACCATATCTAGTAATTGTACGTCTCCGAAATACGAAATTGCACCAATATCATTGGCTAAAACCTTTTGTTTTTGGTAGTTTTTATGTAAAAACCTGGCCATTTCTACTTGCTGTTCTGCTACATTTTTGCTTGAAACTAAAAGCGGAACATGCATAAACTGAAAACGATATACAGAAACTGCAATCACCCCAAAAATTCCTATCAACATCTCCCATTTTCTCAGGAATTTTTCTGTTTTAAAATTTTTAAAAAAATCAGTAATGATGGGAATTATCATTAATAAAAAAGCCAACATCAGGTAATTCTCATACCTGAATTTCAGAATTGCGAAAATACTGTGAAGCAAACCTGTCGCAACAATCGTGATAAGCAAAGTTTCACTATTAATAAAAAACCCAAAATTACTTTTCTGATATTTTTTAGTATAAAGAATAAACATCATTAATAATGGAAAAAACAAGCATTTGTAGAAACTTGGGTTCAGGAAAATTCCCTCTTTAATTAAATGAAAAAAACTTACCAAAAAATGTTGATTTTCTGGATAAGAACCTTTCATAAGTACTGAATTTGGGAAGAAAAATCCTCCGTTTTCAATGGAAATCAGTCCGAATAGTACAATCGGGAGAAAACCAACCAACAACACCATCGCGGATTGCCAAAAATTTCGCCTTAGAACCAATGCAAAAGCCAAACTGACGGTGAGAAACATACTCTCGAAACGTACCATCGAAAGTAGAAATACCATCATTAATAATACATAGAAGTTTTTTCCAAAAAATTGGTGCTTTTCATTCATTTTAATGAAATACATTAGTAAAACCATCAAAAATAGGTGCAATGTTTGCTCCATTCCCGAAATGACCGATGCATATAACAAAGTGAATGGTAGCAATAGAAAAATCGACCATTTCAGTTCTGCTACTCCGTAGAAATCTTTGAAATATCTATAAACAGAATAAATGGTAAGATATCCAAATAATAAATTGATTACCAATGGAATATATAAATTATTCCCAAAAATTTTGATGAATAAACTTAATAGTAAGGTATATAATATAGAAGAAGATGCGCTATCAAATCCAGAAGTATTGATGCTCCAAACTCCGTAGTTGGCAAAATTTTTAGAGATGGCAAGATGTATATAAGCATCATCTATAGGATATACAAATGGACTACCAACTGGTAAAAGTTGCCACGCAGAAACGAGGTAAAAACCGGTAACCACTGTAAACAGAAGAATCAGAAAGTAGCCATATTTTTGCATTTCTGTAATTTATTATACATAAAAAGGCGGGAAAAATCCCGCCAATATTATATTTATCTTTCAATTATGCAGTTACAGGTCTGCTTTCTGGTTCGTCTTCTGTTTCGAAAACGTGATTAATCACGCCAGTTTGATTTTTCTCAAACATTTTGTGACTTCCTGGTGCAGGTGTAGAACTAGGAACCGAAGAAACTACCTGAATTCCGGTATCTCTGAAATTTCTAAGGATAAACGACCAAGCTCCCATATTTTCAGGTTCTTCTTGCGCCCAAATCAATGCATTTCTCTTGTTGTATTTTTCTAAAATTTGGTTGATTTGATCCATTTGCAACGGATATAATTGCTCAAAACGTACCAAAGCGATGGATTCATCATTCAGTGCTTCTTTTTTAGCTAATAATTCGTAATAGATTTTACCAGAACAAAGTACTAATTTTTTCACTTTTGCAGGATCTGCAGTTGGATCGTCTAAAATCGGTTGGAAACTTCCGTTAGCTAAATCTTCAAGTGGTGAAACTACTTTTGGATGTCTCAAAAGTGATTTTGGAGTCATCACTACCAAAGGTTTTCTGAACGAGAATTTCATTTGTCTTCTGAGCAAATGGAAATAATTTCCTGGCAAAGTACAATTAGCAACAATCATATTTTCGTTGGCACACAACGTGAGGAAACGCTCTAATCTTGCAGAAGAGTGTTCTGCACCTTGTCCTTCGGAACCATGTGGAAGCAACATGACCAATCCATCTTGAATTTTCCATTTGTCTTCTGCTGCTACCAAATATTGGTCTACAATAATTTGAGCACCGT
This sequence comes from uncultured Flavobacteriales bacterium, assembly GCA_937876095.1. GTDB lineage: Bacteria > Bacteroidota > Bacteroidia > Flavobacteriales > Weeksellaceae > CALFIE01. Next base: position 21,506 of record CALFIE010000052.1, read on the forward strand.
TTACAAAATCTCCAAATTGTGCCTCCCAAATCGTGAGTGTATTTGGTGATGCCATTGCATAACCGTAATCAAATCCTAGAACACCATATTCTGAAAGGTGGGAATTATAAATATCAAATTGTTGAGTAGTATTCACGTGTTGTAGAGGAACGTATTCTTCTTCGCTTTCTTCGGTTTTCACCACAGCATGTCTATGAGAGAAAGTACCTCTCTCTACATCTTCACCAGAAATTCTGATGTTGTGACCTTCTACCAACAAAGTTGCATAAGCTAACAATTCACCAAGAGCCCAATCTAGCGAATCATTTTCGATCATTTTCAGGCGGGCTTCAAACAATCTTGAAATTTTGGAAATAAATTTTTTATCTTTAGGTAAGGTAGAAATTTGAATTGCTAATTCTTTCAATTTTTTCAAATCGAATTTAGTATCATACGATTTCAAGACACTACCTTTCGGAGCGATTGGATAATCCTTCCAATCGTCTTCCATAAAGATGGTCATTTTATTTTTTTCGATTTCTTTAGAAGCGTCGTAATCTACATCTAGTAATTTTTTGAACTCCACTTCCATATTTTTCAACACCTCATCTGAAACTACATTTTCTTTAATTAAAATATCTTTGTAGATTTCTCTTGGATTTGGGTGTTTAGAAATCAGTTTATACAAATTGGGTTGTGTGAAACGTGGTTCATCACCTTCATTATGACCATATTTTCTGTAACCTAAAAGATCTATGTACACATCTTTACCAAATTTTGCACGATATTCTGCAGCAAATCTGATTGCGTGTACCACTGCTTCTACATCATCTGCATTCACGTGCATCACAGGAGAATCGGTAACTTTAGCAATATCTGTACAATAAACTGATGATCGTGCATCTAAATAATTAGTGGTAAAAGAAACTTGGTTGTTAACTACAATATGCACAGTTCCGCCCGTTTTGTAACCATCTAAAGTCATCATTTGAGCCAATTCGTACACAATTCCTTGTCCTGCAATTGCACCATCTCCGTGAATTACGATTGGTAATACTTTTTTGAAATCGTGGTACTGATTATCTACTTTTGCGCGGCAAATTCCCAGAACCAATGCCGCAACTGTTTCTAGATGCGAAGGATTTGGCGTAAGATTAATATTTACCTTTTCGCCAGATTCTGTAGTGATGGTTTTAGATGAACCAAGGTGGTATTTTACATCACCAGAAAAAACATCGGCTTCAAATTCTTTACCTTCAAACTCCGAGAAAATTTGCTTGTATGATTTCCCAAAAATATTAGAAAGTACATTTAATCTTCCTCTGTGAGCCATTCCCAAAACCACTTCGTCTACACCAAGTTGAGAAGAACGAGTAATTAACTGATCGAGAGCAGGAATCAGCGATTCTCCACCTTCTAAAGAGAAACGTTTTTGCCCTACAAATTTGGTATGCAAATAATTTTCAAAAGCAACCGCTTGATTCAGTTTTTGTAAAATTTCAGTTTTTTCGGTTGCTGATAATTTTGGGTGATTCTCATTTTTCTGAATCCAATCTCTTACAAATTTTACTTCTTCTACATTGCTGATGTGCATATATTCTACACCTATAGAATCACAATAGATATTTTCTAAATGATCAATTAATTGCTGCAAAGTTGCTGCAGAATCCATACCTGTTTCTATGGCACAGTTAAATTTTTTGTTGAGATCGGCTTTGGTTAATCCAAAATTTTCTATATCCAGAGTTGGTTCGTAGTGTCTTCTTTCTCTTACCGGATTGGTTTTGGTAAATAGATGACCTCTTTGTCTGTACGCTTCAATCAGATTTAGAACTTTGAATTCTTTTTTCAGGTCTTCTGAAACTTCATTATTTGCTACAGCATTTTGCGCAAATTGAACTGGAGTTGCAGTATTGTTAAAGTCAACATCATACTGCTCTTGAGCAAATTCAAATCCTTGAAAAAAGGCTTTCCAAGAAGGTTCTACACTATCTGGAAATTTTTTGTATTGTTGATATAAGTCTTCTATAAGTTGAGAATGCGCTGCATTCAGAAAAGAAAATCTGTCCATTATTACAGTAGGTCTGTGATTAGTATTTATGTAAAATTGTCCTCGCAAATTTAATAAAAATTTGCGGTTCTAAGTCTTTATTTAATGATAATTATAAAGAATAATATGATTTTTATTAGCAATTCATTAGTGTACTGGCAAAGATAGTTTCATAAGTACTTCTTTTCCTTCAACTGGTGGTTCTAGAAAGATCTGCTGCAAATCGCCATTTCTGAGTGAATCTTTTTTTGCTTTATGCAACAATTGCTGTATAGATCGCACTCTATTTGCATAATTGCCTTTGTAGAAAATAGAAAACACTTTGGATGCATTAAGTGGTCTAAAACTAAAATTATTATCACTTACAGCAACTCTCTTTGATAGTGGAACTCCTAAATAATAAGAAACTTCTTTCTCTTTGAAATTATCTGCATCGGTAATCAAAACTGGAGAACCAAACTCATCATCTCGTTTTCCTAAATCCATTTTCACGAAATTAATCACTTTATTATGATTCATCACGATATTTCGGTACAGCAAATCTTTAGAATTTTTAGAACTTACATTTACCCCCAACAAAATTTGTTCTTTCTGTTCTTCTACCATCAAACTATCATATCTGATATTGGATAGTAGATTTTCTTGATCAACTTTGTTGCTCAATAAATTGTGCAGATTTTTCATACTTTTATCTATATTATCTGCAATAAAATCTTCAGAAATCAAATTGAAACCACGTTTCAAAACGGATAATTTCGGAGTATGAATGTTCCAAATGATGGTCGTTTTGTTTCCTTGTGGCAGAAATCTCAAGTCAATTAGGTAAGGATTGTCTTTTTTACCTTCGAAAAGTTGGTATTTCAGTGTTTTGTTCGGGTTTTCATACCTAATAAACAAATCTCCTGAATTGGATTTTCTTTTTTTATCAAAAAAACTCATAGAACTTCCATTTCCTGCATATGGAACAAAAAATTCTAAATTCAAATCGGGATTGCTCACAAAATAATCATTCCATATAGAAAAATTTTGCAAATTATTGAATTGTGGATACACCTTTTCTATAGGATAATCCACTTGTTTTCGTAGCGTAAAATTTTTGCTTTCGTCTACAAAAAGCATTACAATTGCATACACTGCAAATAGAAATAGTACAATAAATACTCCGAACCTGAACCAACGCATTTGGCAAAATTAAGACAAAAAAAAAGAGTAACCAATAGATGATGGTTACTCGTGATTATAAATTATTATTAATGTTCATCGTGATGCTCGTCTTTTGCTCTGCAAAGACCAACAATCGTGTGAAAAGTTTCGTGTAAATCGGTCAACTTTGTTTTCAATTCCTCGTCAGAAATCCCTTTTTTAATGCTTTTGTCTAATTTTTTGGAATCTTTTGCCAATTTTTTCAACGTTTTTTTTACCTTGTCTTTATCAGCAATATCTGCAGGAATTTCAGCATTTCTCCAAGCTTCTGCTTTTTGTGCTAATTCTGCACTTCGCGCTTTTATAGGTGCATAATTACCTTCTTCAGCCGGATGAAACGTTTTGCTCATGACTTGGTGAAACTCTTTTTGCTCTTTCCATTCGGTTTTACTTTGTGCGAAACTGAAATTAACAGCCAATAAAAGCAATGCTGTTAACAAAAAATGGGAAATTGTTTTCATAAATTAAAAATTTTGAACAAAGATAATTTTTTTGTGGGGAAAATAAAAAGTTTGACTGTACTTTTCAAATTTTTGTCGTAAATTTTTTAGTATTTATAAATAAAGAATATCTTTGAATTCAAAATTTCATTCATGAAAAACATACTTTTTCCCTTACTCTTTTTCGTACAAATATTAAATGCACAATTTACCGACATCAAAATCGTAAAAGAAATTCGTGCAAAAGATAAAGGAATGGTGGTTTCTGCACATCCATTTGCAAGTGAAGCCGGTTCAAAAATTTTGAAAATGGGAGGAAACGCTTTCGATGCCGTAATTGCAACGCAATTTGCTTTGGCAGTGGTGTATCCTCAAGCTGGAAATATTGGTGGTGGTGGATTTTTGGTGGGTGTGAAAAATAATGGCGAAAAAATAGCAATTGATTTTCGCGAAACTGCACCGCAAAAAGCTGGGAAAGATATGTATCTCGATAAAAATGGAAATGCAAACACCGATTTGTCGCAAAACGGAAGATTGGCTTCAGGAATTCCTGGTTCTGTTGCAGGATTTTTTGCCACCTTGAAATATGCCAAACTACCGATAGAAAATTTAATAGAACCTGCGATTGAACTGGCCGAAAAAGGTTTTGCCATCACCGAAAGAGAAGCCAATTTATTGAATGATTCTCGTGCAGAATTTTTGCGACACAATTCTTCTAAAATTGCTTTTGTAAAAAAAACTCTTTGGAAACAAGGGGATATTTTGGTACAACCAGAATTGGCAGAAACCTTGAAAAGAATTAAAAAACGAGGCGAAAAAGGTTTCTACGAAGGTGAAACTGCAAAATTATTAGTTGCAGAAATGAAACGTGGAAACGGAATCATCACTATTGAAGATTTGAGAAATTACAAAACAAAAGAACGAAAACCCTTAACTTTTGATTATAAAAATCACGAAATTGTTTCGATGCCTTTTCCTTCAAGTGGTGGTGTTTTGTTGGCACAAATGCTGAAAATGTCTTCTTTTCAAAATCTAGAAAAATACGAACAAAATTCTCCTGAAGCAATGCAAATTATGGTAGAAACAGAACGCCGTGCTTTTGCAGATCGCGCAGAATTTATGGGAGATCCCGATTTTATTGTAGATAAAACGGAAATGCTGATTTCTGAAGAATATTTAAAAAATAGATGGAAAAAATTCAGTTTTGATAAAGCAACTCCAAGTTCAGAAGTCGGCAAAATAATACAACCAAGCAAAGAATCCACAGAAACCACGCATATTTCCATCATAGATAAATTTGGAAATGCAGTTGCGGTAACTACTACATTGAACGGACTTTATGGTAGTAAAGTCGTAGTTTCTGGCGCTGGATTTTTCTTAAATAATGAAATGGACGATTTTTCTGTAAAACCAGGTGTTCCCAATATGTACGGCGCAGTTGGTGGTGAAGCCAATAAAATAGAACCCGGAAAAAGAATGTTGTCGTCTATGACACCAACAATAGTTCTGAAAAACGGTAAACCTTACATCGTGGTAGGAACTCCAGGTGGAACTACCATTCCAACATCGGTATATCAAAGTATTGTGAATGTAATTGATTTTAAATTGAATCCTAATTTGGCGATAAATTCTGCAAAATTTCATCATCAATGGTTACCTGAAATAGTTTATGTAGAAAAGAATTTCCCTGAAAATACCATTAAAAATTTAGAACAAAAAAATTATAGATTCGAAAAACGAGGCGGAATTGGCAGAACAGAAATGATCGTAATCGACGAAAATGGAAATGCAACAGCTGTTGCAGACGGACGTGGTGATGATTCTGTAAGTTCAGAATAATTTTTTTTGAAAATTCATTAAAATGAAAAAACCTTTCTAAATAACTAAATTCTGAAAGGTTTTTTTATTTAAAAAAAATATTTTACAAACCAATACTTTGATTGGGCTTCAATTTTGAAGAAATATCTTTTGGAATTCCGTCTTTGTGCAACATAATTGCAGTGGTTTTGTACAAAACATAAGGTTTAGAAACATACAAATAACCTTTGTAATCGTTGGTTACACCCCAAGAATTTTTCACAATGTAGTATTCTTTTCCGCTTTGATCTTTCACTAAACCTATAATTTGCATTCCGTGATCATCAGTTGTAGAGAGGTTATTCAGCGCAGCTTGTCGCATATCTTCAGTAATTTTTTTATCAGGTTTTGGTCCTGTAAAAAAGTCTTTTTTAATTTCTGGAGTAAGATTATCTAAATCAACATCCGGAACATAAGCAACACCATTTTTATAAGAAAAATATGGTTCTGAAACATCAGTTGCCCAACCAACTGTAAAACCTTTGCTCAAAGCAAAATCTATAATTTTGGTGAGATCTTCCATCGGTACATTCCAGTCAGAATCGTGGCTCCAATTATCAGGAATTGGCACTACAAATTTTTGAAAATAAGGATAGTCTTTATACGAGGAAATCTCCACATAATCCTTCGGATTTATTTTTACCACTTCTTTTGCAAAAGTTTGTGGCGTATAATATTGTCCGTTATACATAAAATTATCTGGATATTTTCCTAAATAGCTGTCCAAAACGTTATCAACTGCAGAAATCCAATTATCTGAAAGTTTAGCTTTAGAAGCAGCACTTACAAGACTATCCAGAATTGGTTTCAACTTACCTTGCATTTCAGAAAAATCGTTTTTTAGTTGTCCTGGTTTCAAACCGGTATAAACTTCTTGCGGAACAGTACCGTATTTAGAATACATATTGATCACATCATGCAATTCACCACCATCTCCCCAAGAAATAGCACCATTATTCAAAACAAAAAGTTTCGCTTTGTCGTGATAAGAATTTCTTGCGGTGAAAATTTCTGCTAAATCCACCGGATTTTTACCCATTCTTTGCATTTCAGACTCTAAAAAAGAATTTCCTGAATAACTCCAACAAGTTCCTGATGAACCTTGGTTTTTCACCGAAGTATTTCCCAATTCTTTGATGATGATAAATTGATAATTCGGGTTTTCTGATTTGTTGTTTGCCAAACTTTTCACCAGATTATCTTGCGAAAACATACAACTTGAAAATGCTAAAACAGCAATAAACGATAAATTCTTCATTTTCATTTTCTTTAAAAATTTAATAAAATAGTCGGCAAATAAATACCATTGTTACAATTGAGTACAAATTTCGTCTAAAATTTTAAAACGACTTTCAAAAATAGATTTTACTTTGTTTTTCACAAAAGGTCCCGCGAAAAAATCACCTAAAAATCCAAAAGGCAGTTTAAAATTTACAATATCGGTCATCATTACTTTTCCGTCTGCTGTTGGCGAAAAATGATGTTCGTGATGCCACATTTTGTACGGACCAAAACGTTGTTCATCTACAAAGAATCCCCTCCTATCAGGATTTTCTTCAGGATTTTGAAAATGCGTAATTTCGGTAATCCAATTGGTTTTTACCAAAGGTAAAATGCCAATTTTGTAGGTGATGATTTGTCCGAGATAGGTTTTTTCGGGTGGATTGTTGGTAATCTTAAATTGCATTTCTTTCGGAGTAATCCTATCCAAATTATTGGGATTGGTAAAGAATTTCCACGCTTTTTCTAACGAAATAGGCAGAATTTGTTCCGAAGTTAAGGTGTAAATACCGGATTGCTTGGTGATGGTCATTTTGGTGATGAGTGATGCGTGATGATTGATGTTTTATGAATGATTAATGATTAATGATTAATGATTAATGATGATTGATCTTTTGATAATTGGTTATTTATAATTTAAAAAATCAGTGGTAATTCCATTTCTTTTTTAAAAATTCAAAAAGCAAAACACTGCTATACAACATAGTAAAACAATAGAAAGTATCTTCTAAAGGCATTGTTCCGACTCTGATTCCGAGGTTTTCTTGGTCGTCATAAAACACCACAGGATTTTCGGTAAACATACCTGTAAGTGCAGAATTTACGATGAAAAATGGGATGTAAATGACCAAAAAACTTAGGTAAAAACGCTGTGCAGATTTCCATTGATTTAAAATTTGAAAAAGCATTAATAAAGCAAAAAGTCCGAAACTTGTGGCAGTATAAATTTTATCTAAATGCCAAACAAAAACCCCAAAACTAATGATGAAAAGTACAATGCTTATGCTTTGTGTGGCTTCTTTTTTTAACCTAAATTTCGGAAAAAAATATTCTAAAGAATAGTGTATAAAATTACTTGAATACGGTATTAATAAGAAAAACAACCACTCTTCTAAAGGCAATTGAAACCACCGAATTCCGAGTAAATAGTCATCATTAAATCCCCAAACATTTTCGTACGCAAAATAGATATCCCAAACTATAAAAAACAATCCCACCAAAATAATTGCAGAAAAATAGGGCTTCCAAAAGCGGATAAAATGCATCCATTTTTTTTCAAAACTGAAAAAAAACGGAACTGCAAAACTCAGCAAGTCTAATATGAGGTAATAGTAATGTTGCAAGAATTTCTAATTAAAAAATTGAAAAATTAAGCGATTTAGAAATTAAATTATGTAAAAAAATCTGCTAAATCTGTAAAATCTGCGAGGTTCCTAACTTAAAGACATTCTCGCTTCTCTAAAATATTTCATCGGTACGAAAAGCATTCCGAAACATTCGCCATCATCTTTGCCGAGGTGTTTGTGGTGCATTTTGTGGGCTTTTCGTAGTCCGCGCAAATACCAATTATTGGTTTTATCAAACCATTTGAAACGACGATGAATCAAAACATCGTGTACCAAAAAATAGGCAATTCCGTACATCAAAATTCCTAAACCAATGAAAAACATATAATTAATACCATTTTTTGTTCCGAAATAAAAAAGTAAAATACTTGGTACGGCAAAAACCACAAAGAAAAAATCATTTTTCTCAAAAACGTGCGGATAGCCAGGTTGATGATGATCTTCGTGGAAATACCAACCCAAACCGTGCATCACAAACTTGTGAGTGAGCCAAGTAACGCCTTCCATACAGACAAAAACCGAAAGCGTGATTGCAATATATTGTAAAATTTCCATTTTTTAAATTTTTAAATATTTTTTAATAAAATTGATTAAATCTTTATCAGGCGAGTTTTTATAATTTTTTAGAATAAAATCTTTATCGCTTGCAATACTACTTTTATAGCCCAAAATTTTGGGTGTTTTTTCTTGTGAAATTAATCGCATTAATCTGATTTCCAAATTATTAGGCTCACTTTTCACCGCATCATCTAACAATTTTTTACCTTTATTGAAATAGGATAATTTATTGATGGGATTTACGGAATGTTTTGCCATAAAAAAATTAGAAACCGCGTAGAATGCCTCGTAAATTGGTTTTTTGGTGGTTTCAAACGCCGATTTTGATTTTTCTAAAAAAGTCTTGCTTACTTCTGCAGAACTTTCGCCGGTTTTCAAGTAACCTCTAAATTCTTCCAAACTTTGCGATTTTAAAATTCCAAAAGCAAAAATCAATAAAAAATAGACTAATTTCATCGCACTAAATTAAAATTTTTGGCTAAAAGCATTTCCCCAAAAAGATACACTTTTCTTGCATTAGAAACGCTGATTCTCTTTTTCAACAAAATTTCGGGTTTGCATTTCCTAATTTTTTTGAACAAATTGGTATAATATTTAAACGCCATAAAAACTGCCAATTTAGAGGACATCGGCAACATTTTTATACCAACTAAAGCGTGGTGGAAATCAGAAGCAATGTCTTTTTCAATCGCCAATTTGTCTTGCAAAGAGAAATTTCTGAAGTTCACATTTGGGAAATAGGTTCGTCCTAAATCGCAAAAATCTGCATTGATGTCCCTCAAAAAATTAATTTTTTGGAACGCACTTCCCAAACTTTGCGCATAAGGTTTCAGTTTTTCATATTCTTCAGCATTGCCATTCACAAAGACTTTCAGACACATCAAACCAACCACTTCTGCACTTCCGTAGATGTATTCTTGGTATTTTTCGTCGTTAAGATCTCGTATTTCGCCCAAATCCATTCGCATAGAATGCAGAAAAGCATCTACCAAATCTTGTGAAATATTTTTCTCTTTCTGTGTGATGCAAAACGAATGCAGAATCGGGTTTAGAGAAATCCCCATTTCTAAGGCATCTCTGTAATTTTTTTCGAATTCATCTAACAATTTAGCTTTGTCGAAATCGTGAAAAGTGTCCACAATTTCGTCTGCAAAACGCACAAAACCATAGATATTATAAATATGTTGCCTAATTTCTGGCTTAAATAATGTGGAGGCACGCGAAAACGAAGTGCTGTATTTTTCGGTCACCAATTTGGAGGTTAAACCGGAAATATGGTTAAAAATTTGGAAATTATTCATAGGCGTTTGCTTCGGTTCAAAATTCAATGTTTATGGTTTTTAGTTTATGGTTTTTAGTTTGTGGTTAATATATAAATTATGAAAATTAATAAAAATAATATTGATTATCCGTTTAATTACCCATCCCTGTAATGTTAGCAATAATAAGCCTATC
>CALFIE010000053.1 GCA_937876095.1 uncultured Flavobacteriales bacterium
GCCTTGCGCCGAGGCGCTGCTGGCCGGCACGCTGGCCTTGATGACCAGTGCCGTAATTCCCTGGAGTCCAAAGTACTTCGAAATTGGTGGGCAAAAATACGCCTTACAAATTGCGGACATCAATGTGGGAATCCTTTACATTTTTGGTGTAGTTTCCCTGGGTGTCTACGGTATTTTGATCGGTGGCTGGTCATCCAATAACAAGTATTCTCTGTTGGGTGCCGTACGCGCCTCTTCACAAATGATCAGTTATGAACTGGCGATGGGTTTGTCCATCATCCCAATCATTCTGGGCAGTGAATCTTTGCAATTGAGTGCGATAGTTGAATCTCAACATGAGGTTTGGAATGTATTCAAATATCCCATTGGTTTTTTGATCTTCCTGATCTGTGCTTTTGCAGAAACCAACCGAACTCCCTTTGACCTTCCAGAATGTGAAGCCGAATTGGTAAATGGTTACATGACTGAATATTCTTCTATGAATTTCGGACAATATATGTTTGGTGAATATGTAAATATGTTTATTTCTTCCGCTTTAATCACAACTCTATTTTTGGGAAGTTACAATTTCCCTGGATTAGCTTGGATTGGTGAAAACTGGGGAGAAAATGCAATGGGAATTGCAAGTATCTTAATATTCTTAACCAAAACATTTTGTGTAATCTTAACTTTTATGTGGATTAGATGGACTTTGCCACGTTTCAGATATGATCAATTGATGCATTTGGGTTGGAAAAAACTCATTCCGCTAGGATTGGTTAACCTGATGTTGACAGGTGCAGTGATTTTAGCGTATCAACATTTTATGAAATAAAGTAAGGAACAAAAATTTTGTTAAAAAATAACCACAAAAGGCACAAAAGAAATTATAGAGATTAAAAAAAAGTAAGATAGAAGAACTTTTAAAAGGTCACAAAAGTTTGAAATCTAAAAGATTTCATTTTGAAAATCTCTGATTTTCATACTTTTATTTTCTTTTGTATTTCTAAAATAGTAGTTTTTCTTTTGTTTCTTTTGACTTCGTCGAATCTGCGATTTGCGGTTAAAAGATAGGCAAGTTAAAAAACCAGATTGGTTCGCCGAAAAGTGAATAGTAGCCCCGATTGTAGCATTGTTTGAGCTCTTTTTTTGGGAATTTGTGAGGAGGAACGACGAGGAATTGCCAAAAAAAAGCGAGTGCGAAAAGCGGGACCGAAAGTGAAAGGAACCACGTTGCAAGTGCTACCAAAATAGATAAAAAATAAATAATTATTTCTGAAAAATGAAATTAACAAATAGATCAAAAGTAGTTTCTAACAAGAAAATGACCTTGTCTGAAAGTCTCTATATTCCTGCAATTTTGAAGGGAATGCAGATTACGATGAGACACGCAGTGAAAACTTTGGCAAAAGGTTCATCTACGGTACAATATCCGGAACAGGAACGACCGAGAGCCAAAATCTGGCGCGGAATGCACGTGCTGAAACGCGATGAGGAAGGTAGAGAACGCTGCACAGCTTGTGGTTTGTGCGCGGTTGCTTGTCCTGCAGAAGCGATTACAATGGTGGCTGCAGAACGTACCAAAGATGAGAAAAATCTGTACCGAGAAGAGAAATATGCCGAAATTTATGAAATAAATATGTTGCGATGTATTTTCTGTGGGATGTGCGAAGATGCGTGTCCGAAATCGGCTATTTACTTGACTGACCGATTGGTAAATGCAGAAAGCAACAGAGGTTCTTTTATTTTTGGGAAAGACCATTTGGTAGAAAAAATAGATGATAGAATAGATGTTTCTGATAGACAGACCGAACTACAAAGAAAATTGATGAAATAGTATGGAACAGTTCTTATTTTTTTTGGTAGCGTTTTTTGCGGTGGCAAGTGCAGGTTATTTTGTGTTTGCTAAAAATCCGTTGTACGCAATCTTATCGTTGATTGTTACTATGTTCTCGATTGCTGCGATGTATATTTTGCTGAATGCACAATTCTTGGGAATTGTACAAATTATTGTGTATGCAGGTGCTATTATGGTGCTGTTTCTGTATATTCTAATGATGTTGAATCTGAAAAAAACCGACGAAAGCAAGAAGCAAAATACGATGAAAATTTTAGGTGTTTTCACAGCGGGATTGGTTCTGATAGGAATGTTGGGAGCATATCGTGGTATGAAAATGAATGGTTTTGCAACCAATGTGAATTCGCAAGTTGGTTTGACCAAAAATTTGGGAAGATTATTGTTTAACGAATATGTTTTGCCTTTTGAGTTGGCTTCTATCCTGATTTTAGCAGGAATTGTAGGTGCAGTTTTGATTGGTAAAAAAGATTTATAAATATTATGGAAATAAATACATTTACACAAAACATACCGATTGAGTATTTTGTGATTCTGTGCTCCTTCTTGTTTTGTTTAGGAGTTTTAGGAGTGCTCATTCGCAAAAATGCCATCGTAATTTTGGGCTGTGTAGAACTGATGCTCAACTCGGTGAATCTTTTGCTGGCTGCATTTTCTACTTACAAAGGTGACGGAAATGGTCAAATTTTGGTGTTTTTCATTATGGTAGTTGCTGCTGCAGAAGTTGCAGTAGGTCTTGCAATTATTGCAATGATGTATCGCAACACCAAAAGTGTAGATGTGAGTGTCTTTAATAAATTAAGAGGTTAGGATGATGGAAAATTTAGTGTACTCAATTATACTGCTTCCTTTGGTTGGTTTTTTAATCAGCGGACTTTTCGGTGCGAAATTGCCGAAATTGCTTACAGGAATTATTTCTACTTTGGTGGTTTTTGTTTCATTTATAATTGCATTAATAATTTTTCTGCAATTTGATGCGCACTCACAACCCATAATTGTGAAGGCTTTTGAATGGTTTACTGTGAATGGAATTCAAATAAATTTTGCATTCCAAATAGATCAATTGTCTCTTATGATGATGATGATTATCACAGGAATTGGCTCATTAATTCATCTATATTCCATAGGTTATATGAGCCACGACAAAGGTTTTGCAAGATTTTTTGCTTACCTGAATTTATTTATTTTCTCGATGTTACTTTTAGTAATGGGAAGCAATTATCTGATACTTTTCATAGGTTGGGAAGGAGTAGGTTTGTGCTCTTATCTATTGATTGGTTTCTGGTATGAAAATAAAGAATACGGAAAAGCTGCAAGAAAAGCATTCATCATGAACCGAATTGGTGATCTTGGTTTATTAATCGGGATTTTTATGATTGCACAACAAACCAATGCAATTGATTATATTTCTGTGGCGCAAAATGCTTCTATTTTTGAATTAGATGGTTTCATCATTATTTTTATCACCGCAAGTTTATTTATAGGTGCAGTTGGTAAATCGGCGCAAATTCCACTATTTACTTGGCTTCCTGATGCAATGGCAGGTCCAACTCCTGTTTCTGCGCTTATTCACGCTGCAACTATGGTTACTGCAGGTATTTATTTGGTAGTTCGTTCTAATTTTCTGTATTCTTTGGCTCCAACTACACTCAACGGAATTTTGTTCGTAGGATTGCTTACTGCATTAGTAGCTGCATTTATAGGACTTAGACAAAACGACATCAAAAAAGTACTGGCTTATTCTACCGTTTCGCAATTAGGATTTATGTTTGTTGCACTGGGAACTGGTGCTTATACTGCAGCAATGTTTCATTTAATGACACACGCTTTTTTCAAAGCCTTACTTTTCTTGGGTTCTGGTTCGGTAATTCACGCAATGAGTGGAGAACAGGACATCCGATTGATGGGAGGTTTGAAAGATAAAATTAAAATTACACATATCACTTTCTTCATAGGTACGTTAGCAATTGCAGGTATGCCATTTTTCTCTGGAATGATTTCTAAAGATGAAATCTTGACGAGTGTTTATGGTAAAAGTCCAATTTTGTGGGCCATCTTATTTTTTGTAGCAGCACTTACTGCAATTTATATGTTCAGATTGTATTACCTTACATTTCACGGTGAGTTTCGTGGTACCGATGAACAAAAACATCACCTGCACGAAAGTCCAATCAATATGACTTTGCCACTAATGATTTTGGCTGTGCTCTCTATTTTTGGAGGATTGATCAATTTGCCACATTTTGTAGCACATGGTCATTTCCAAATTTTAGAAAAATGGTTGCACCCAATTTATGTGTATGATGTGCAATTAGCAGAAGTTCCTTTTGCCACCGAAATGATTTTGTTGGGATTGGCAATTCTGATGTTTTTTGTGGTGTGGTTTGTGGTAAGAAATATCTATGTAACCAAGAAAAAATTGCCTTTGGCAGAAGAAGATTATACAGGTTGGGAACGCTTATCTAACAAAAAATTGTACATAGACGAACTCTACAATGCTGCATTTGTACGTATGACCGAAGGTTTAGGTTTTGCTGCTCAAATGTTTGATAAAAATGTCCTGAGCAAAATAGTGACTTTCATAGGTTTAGGAGCCGAAGATTCTGGTCACGCTGCCAAAAAATTGCAAAATGGCAATGTAGAAAACTATGTGCTGATTATGTCTTTGGCAATAGGATTAATTTTAATTGTTAACTTTTTATTACATTAATAATGTCATACCTTTTACTTACATTATTACTTTTACCACTTATTGGTTCGGTAGTAGTTTTTGCTTATAAGCACGCTTCTGCGAAATATGTCGCACTGGCAATTGCATTGGCAGAAATGTTTCTTACCTTTTATATGTTGTCAGATTTCAATCCTGCAATTAATGTAGATGGTAAACTGCAATACGAAATCAATTTTGCGTGGTCACATTTCATCAATAGTAGAGTGCATTTTGCAATCGACGGAATGAGTATGCTGATGTTGCTATTGACCAATATTTTGTCTGCGCTCATTATACTTTCTGCCTTTAATGAAAAACCAAGTTATCCGAACACGTATTTTGCACTTATTTTGATGATGCAATTTGGTTTAGTTGGTGTTTTCACTGCATTAGATGGTTTGCTGTTCTACGCTTTTTGGGAAATCACACTGATACCAATTTGGTTGATTGCAGGAATGTGGGGACAAGAAGACAAGAGAATTCAATTTACCACCAAATTTTTTGTGTACACTTTCGTAGGTTCCCTATTTATGTTGGTTGGTTTTATCTATGTATACAATCATTCTGCATCATTTGCTTTAGCAGATATGTACCAAGCCGACTTAGATTCGGTGCAGCAGACCGTGGTTTTTTGGTTCATATTTTTTGCATTTGCGGTTAAATTGCCAATTTTCCCTTTTCATACTTGGCAACCAGATACCTACACATATTCACCAACACAAGGTTCTATGCTGCTTTCAGGAATTATGCTGAAAATGGCGATTTACGGAATTCTACGCTTCTTATTACCAATTACACCATCTCCACTTTTAGGAATTTCGGGTGAAATTGTGATGATTATGGCAATTATGGGAATTATTTATGGCGCATTGATTGCTTTGGTGAACAACGATGTCAAAAGAATTATCGCGTATTCGTCTTTTTCGCACGTTGGATTAATTGCAGCAGGAATTTTTGCATCAGCAATTGTTACTTTGCGAGGGAATTTCACCTTCGAAGGTGCACAAGGAGCAATGGTACAAGCATTTGCACACGGAATCAATGTAGTTGGACTTTTCTACTGCGCAGATATTTTAATTAAAAAATTTAAAACCAGAAATATCAATGAAATGGGTGGTTTAGCGAAAGTTGCTCCGAAATTTGCGGTGTTATTTTTCATTTTACTCATCGGTTCTATGGCAGTTCCTTTGACCAATGGTTTTGTAGGAGAATTTATTTTACTAAAATCGGTATATGATTACAATTGGCTTGCAGCCATCATTGCAGGATTTACCATTATACTTGCAGCTGCCTATTTGTTCAGATTATATGGTAAAGCAATGTTCGGACCAGGAAAACCTGAAACCATTGCTAATTTAGGAGATATTTCTAGTGTAGAATTTTCGGTGTTGGCAAGTTTGGCGGTATTTGTAGTACTGTTAGGAATTTTTCCGCAAGGTATTTTAGATATGGTCAACTCATCACTTAGGTTCATCTATACCGCAATGATCAGTTGATGAAGAAAAGTAAAAGTCATAATTTTTAATTAAAAAATAGAAGGAAATTTCAAATTTTTTGAAATCCCAAATCCCAAATAAATAGACAATGAGTGTTTTAGTAATTATATTCCTTACCGCAGTTGTAGCATTGTTTTCCGGCGTTTTCGAGCAGGGGAAACTCGCAAGATACATTGGTGTTTTTGGATTGTTGGTGGCTTTGTATGTGAGTTTTCTACCAGAGTGTCCGTTTTTCAATCAGTATAGATCAATGTACGAATTTAGCAACAATGCAGCACTTTTTACAAAAATTTCAATTGTAATTACCTTACTGATTTTCTTGTTAGGAGGTTACGCTTTTAGCAATCACCGTAGTCATCAGTCCGAATTGTATGCACTGATGTTGTTTGCATTGTGTGGTGGAATTTTACTCTTTGGTTTCCAGAATTTGGTGATTTTATTTTTAGGGATTGAGATTTTATCTATTCCGTTGTATGTTTTGGCAGGAAGCAACAAAACAGATGTTCGTTCAAATGAGGCTTCTATCAAATATTTCTTGATGGGTGCATTTGCAACCGGATTTTTATTGATGGGAATTACGCTGATTTATGGTAGTACTGGTAGTTTTGATGTGTACCGAATTCATAATTTCACCATTCAAAATCCTAAAAATACGATGTTACTGATGGGAACCATCCTGATGTTGGTTGCACTCTCTTTCAAAGTAGCATTGGCTCCGTTTCATATGTGGAGTCCAGATGTGTACCAAGGTTCCCCTTCGATTATTACGACTTTTATGATGACGGTGGTGAAAATCGCAGGATTTGCTGCATTTTTTAGATTAATGACCATTTCTTTTGCAGGAATTACACAAGAGTGGAGTATGATTATAGGTGTATTTATCATCATCACCATGTTTCTTGCAAATACGATGGGATTGGCTCAAAGCAATGCCAAAAGAATGTTGGCGTATTCATCTGTTTCACATGCAGGATATTTGTCTTTGCTGTTTTTTGGGACCAATAGTATGTCTACGTATTATCTTGCATTTTACCTTTTTGCCTATTCTTTAGCAACGATTGGTGTAATGATTTCGCTAATTTGGGTTGAAAAATTGAAAAGAGAAACTTCCTACAACGCATTTCGTGGTTTAGCGAAAACCTCGCCAATTTTGGCAATTACAGCGACTGTTTCTTTGCTTTCTATGGCAGGAATTCCTTTAACAACAGGTTTTGTGGCGAAGTTCAATGTGTTTTCTCAAGCAATGAATGGTGCAGCATTTTTGGTCGTAATTGCATTGCTTGGTTCGGCAATTTCGATTGCGTATTATTTGCGACTGATTATTTCTATGTTTTTCTTTAAAGAAAGCAGTTTCCAAACTTCAGAGAAAGTTAGTATTACGTATCAAGCTGTTGCAGTAGTCGTTTTGTTGGCAATTTTTGCATTGGGAATTGCTCCTGATTTGTTTGCAAAAATGTTTGGGTTGTAAGAAATTAAAAATTATTTAAAATATTTAATATCAATATAAACGGGCTTTAGCTCGTTTTTTTAGTTGAATTTCGGATTGGCTTCAGCCAAAATTTGATTTATGTTTCGGCTAAAACGAATGCCGTATTTAATATTTAAAAGCGGACTAAAGCTCAATCTAATTGAAGTATTGAGATAGTTGAAAAAGATTCGCATTATTCAGTTTCTCTCTCAAAATACACCACCTTTTGACCTCTTAAATCTTGAGATTCGGTATGTTTCCTTGTAATTTTGGTGCTTTTGTGCCGTTTTCTAATCGGAGGATTTTCATTGGAAAATAAGTCACTTATTAATCTTAAAGTTTGTTGCGAGTTATCGTAGTACTTTTCTTAAGGATTTTCTTTCAAAAAAAAGTCATTAAATTAATTTAAAATACAACTCTAGTTGTAAATTTTTTTGAAATAAAATTATTTAATCATTTGATTAAATAATTTGTTTAAATCAAAATATTAATTTAATTTTGCTTCGTGAAAAGTTAAAATCATGACCGAAAAAGAACTTACCACCGAAGAAAAAATTCTTCTTTCTGCTTCCAAAGTCTTTACCGAAAAAGGATTTTCAGGAACCAGAACACGCGATATTGCAGAAGAAGCCGGAATTAATCTCGCATTGCTCAATTACTATTTCAGAAGCAAAGAAAAATTATTCGAACACGTGATGAAGGCAAAAATTGTTTTGCTTTTCGGACAAATTCTTCCGATAATCATTAATGAAAAGACTAACTTAGAACAAAAAATTGATTTAGTTACCGATAAATACATCGATATTTTATCTAAAAATCCCAACCTTCCAATTTTTGTCATCAGTGAAATTCAAAAAAAGAATTCTGCATTTACATCTTTAATTCCAGTTAAAAAAGTTTTCAATAATTCTGCATTCATTAAGCAAATACTGGAAAAACAACCAAATCTGAATCCACTTCAATTTTTGGTAACATTTCTTGGGATGACTATTTTTCCTTTTGTTGCAAAACCAGTTCTTACCGGATTTGATATTGTTAATGATGCTGATTTTCAAGAATTTATAGTTGAAAGAAGAATACTTGTGCCAATTTGGATGAAAACAATTTTAGCACTGAAAATAGAGCATTAAAATGAAAAAAATCCCCTTTATTTTTCTGTTTTTAGTAGGATTAATGAAAGCTCAAGAAACATTGACTTTAGAACAGTGTTATCAATTGGCTCGTGAAAATTTTCCTTTAATTAAAAAGCAGGAACTCATTAAAAAATCTGCAGAATACACCATAGAAAATACCAATAAAGGTTGGTTTCCACAGATCAATGTAGTTGCACAAGCTACTTACCAAAATGATGTGACGCAATTTCCCGTAAAATTACCCAACATTTCGGTAGAACCTTTAAGTAAAGATCAGTACAAGATTTTTACAGATATTTCTCAGACGATTTATGATGGTGGAAATATCAAAAACCAAAGAAAATTAGCGAAAATTCAGTCGGAAGTTCAAACCGTGCAAACTGAAGTAGAACTAAGCAAATTGAAAGAGCGAATCAACCACCTTTATTTCGGAATATTACAGACTGGTAAGCAATT
The DNA here is from genome assembly GCA_937876095.1 of uncultured Flavobacteriales bacterium. Lineage (GTDB taxonomy): Bacteria > Bacteroidota > Bacteroidia > Flavobacteriales > Weeksellaceae > CALFIE01. The sequence continues at coordinate 9,098 of CALFIE010000053.1, forward strand.
AGAGCAACTTCAATTTACGAAGACTGACATTATTGCTGGAATCAAAAAATCAGAAGCTCAACTTAAAAACGGGGTAGTTTTCCGAAGCAATCTAGATGTTCTTAAAGCTGAATTGGTAAAACTAGAACAAAGAGAAATTGTGCTAAAATCCATGAATCAAAGTTTTGTACAAATGCTTTCGTATTTTGTTAACAAGAATTTAGACGAGAATTCATTGTTGCAAACTCCTGAAAAATTGATGGTTACAGAAACCAATCATCGTTCTGAACTCCAACTTTTCGATACTCAAAAAACCTTAATTGAAACCCAAAAGAAAATCATCATCACCAAAAACACTCCAAAATTAGGAGCATTTTTCCAAGGTGGTTACGGAAAACCAGGCTTCAATATGTTGAAAAATGAGTTTGACTGGTTTTACATTGGCGGTTTGCGTTTGAATATTCCGATTTCGGGATTTTATACCAAGAAAAACGATTTAGATTTACTCGAAAATCAATCTCAAGATATTGAAATTCAGAGAGAAAATTTTCTTTTCAATCAAAATTTCACAGAAATTCAACAAAGAAACGATTTAGAGAAGATTCAACAATTAATTGAAAAAGATGATGAACTCATTAATCTAAGAAAAAGTATCAAAAAAGCAAGTTTGGCGCAATTAGACAATGGTGTAATCAATACCAACGATTATTTACGTGATGTAAATGCTGAAGAACAGGCTGTTTTAGCAAAAATTTCACATGAAATTCAATATTTACTGACACTATATAATTTGAAAGCAAATCTTAATAATTGAAAATGGAAAGTTGAAAATTGAAAATGAAATAAAAACAAATTTAAGACTTAACAAATTTACGACTTAACGATTTTACCATATAAATTATGAAAAAATACATCTTTCCCTTTTTACTTATACTTATTATTTCCTGCAAAAAATCTGTAGATTACGACGCTTCAGGAACTTTTGAAACCGATGAATTGATGGTCACTGCAGAAGCAACCGGAAAAATTTTGGAACTAAACTTGAATGAAGGCGACCAATTGCAACTCAACCAACAAGTTGGTTTGATAGACGGAAAAGGTGTGGAATTGCAGCGCGAACAAATCATTGCTTCTATGAATGCAATTGATGAAAAAACCAATTCGGCAGGTCCACAAATTCAGGTTTTGCAATCACAATTAGCCACTCAAAATTCTCAAATTTCGGTTTTGAACGAGCAATTGAACAACGCCATTCGTGAAAGAAACCGAACCGAAAATCTCGTGAAATCTGATGCTGCTACAAAAAAACAATTAGATGATATGAATGGAAATGTGGCGATAATTCAAAAACAAATTGCAGCAGCAAAATCACAAACAGCCATTTTGAACCAGCAAATTGCTTCCACAAAAGAGCAAATTGCTATACAAAACAGAGCTATTTTGAGCGAAAAAAATCCAAATCAGAAGAAGGTTTTACAAATTGACGATCAGTTGAAACACAACATCATCGCAAGTCCAATTAACGGAACTGTTTTAACGAAATATCTTTATAAAGGCGAGTTTGCAACTATAGGAAAACCCATTTTCAAAATCGCAAATCTTGATGAAATGATTCTCCGAGCTTATTTTACAGGAGATCAATTGGCGAAAATTAAACTGGGACAAAATGTGAAAGTTTTGGTTGATGCAGGAAATGGCGAAACAAAAACCTTGAACGGAACTATTGATTGGATTTCCCAAAAATCTGAATTTACCCCAAAAACTATTCAAACCAAAGATGAAAGAGCCAATTTGGTTTACACGTCAAAAATTCGAATAAAAAACGACGGATTTTTGAAAATCGGAATGTACGGAGAAGTTGTCTTCTAATTGAAAATGGAAAGTTGAAAATTTTTCGAAGAAATAATACAATTAATCAAAACAATGAAAAACAATTTAGTTGCTGAAAAATCAATTGAGTTTTCGATAAGAATTATTAAAGTTTATAAGGCATTAATTGAAATTAGAAAAGAATATATCCTTTCAAAATAAATGTTAAGAAGCGGAACAACAATTGGTGCTTTAATTCGTGAAGCAGAACACGCCCAATCAAAACCAGATTTTCAAATTAAAATGAATATTGCTTTAAAAGAAGCAAATGAAACTGATTATTGTTACAAAGGTGAATATTTGAATCAGCAAGAATACAATTCATTAGAATTGGATATTAAAGAATTAATAAAATTACTCGCAAAAAATTGTAAAAACCACCAAGGAAAGTTTGGGAAGATAATCTAAAATCATTTTTAATTTTCCACTTTCAATTTTATGATAAAAGTAGAAAACATATCGAAATCTTACGGCGAGAAAAATCAAAATTTTTTGGCAGTTGACAACGTTTCTTTTTCAGTAGAAAACGGGGAGATTTTCGGGTTAATTGGTCCAGATGGAAGTGGGAAAACCTCTATTTTCAGAATGTTGACCACGGTTCTTCTTCCTGATTCTGGAAATGCAGAAATTGGAGGTTTCAAAATGGTGAAAGATTACAAGGAAATTAGAAAAATCATTGGTTATATGCCTGGAAAATTTTCTTTGTATCAAGATTTGTCGGTAGAAGAAAATTTGGAATTTTTTGCAAGTGTTTTCAATACCACGATTCAAGAAAATTATGAGTTAATTAAAAATATTTATCAGCAAATTGAGCCTTTTAAAACGAGAAGTGCAGGAAAGCTTTCTGGCGGAATGAAACAGAAATTGGCTCTTTCTTGCGCACTAATTCACAAACCTGAAATTTTATTTTTAGACGAACCAACAACTGGAGTTGATCCCGTTTCCAGAAAAGAATTTTGGGAAATGCTGAAACGTTTAAAAGAACAAGGCATCACGATTGTAGTCGCAACTCCATATATGGACGAAGCCAGTTTATGCGATAGAATTGCACTCATGCAAAACGGAAAAATATTGAAAATTGATACGCCAAAACAAATTTGCAAAGACTTTCCGAAAGATTTATTTGAAGTAAAAACAGAAAATATTCCGACTTTGTTGAAGATTTTGAAAGACTATAAAACCATAGAAAATTCTTATGCTTTTGGCGAATTTGCTCATGTTGTAATTGACAAAGAGAAAGAATTTAGTACAGAAAATTTAGAAAAATTTTTAAGGGAAAAGAATTTTAAAAATATAGAAATCAATAAAATAGAAGCAACTATTGAAGATAGTTTTATTTTGCTACTTTCTAACAATGGAAAATTGAAAGTGGAAAATTGAAAATTAAATTGCAACCATTTTCAAAACATTTTCAACTTTTAATCTTCAATTTTCAATTAAAAAAATGAACAAAGAAATATCCATAAAATCTGAAAATATCACCAAAAAATTTGGGGATTTTTTTGCGGTTGATCAAATTTCTTTTGAGGTTTCAAAAGGAGAAATTTTCGGATTTCTCGGTGCAAATGGTGCTGGTAAAACTACTGCGATGAGAATGTTTTGCGGACTGTCTATTCCAACTTCAGGAAATGCGACGATTGCAGGTTTTGATGTGTACAAAGAAACCGAAAAAATCAAGAAAAATATTGGTTATATGAGCCAAAAATTCTCGCTTTACGAGAACTTGACCATTCTAGAAAATCTGGAATTTTTTGGTGGAATTTATGGTTTGTCGAATCAAGAAATCAAGAAAAAAAGTATAGAATTAGTCGCAAAATTAGGTTTAGAAAATGAGAAAAACAAGTTGGTTTCTGAACTTCCTCTTGGTTGGAAACAGAAATTGGCATTTTCGGTGGCGATTTTCCATGAGCCTGAAATTGTGTTTCTAGACGAACCAACTGGTGGTGTAGATCCCGTCACAAGAAGGCAATTTTGGGATTTGATTTATGAAGCTTCGGAAAACGGAATTACAATTTTTGTCACCACACATTACATGGACGAAGCTGAATATTGCAATCGTGTTTCAATAATGGTAGATGGAAAAATAGAAGCTTTGGATTCACCTTCAAATCTGAAAAAACAATTTGATGCAGAAAGTATGGATGAAGTTTTCTACAAATTGGCAAGAAGCGCAAAACGAAGCGCAGATTAATTGAAAATGGAGAATTGAAAATTGAAAATGAGTAATTATGAAAAATAATATTATAGCTAAAAAAACTATTGAATTTTCAATAAGACTGATTAAACTTTATAAAATTTTGATTGATGAAAATAAAGAATATATCCTTTCAAAGCAACTTTTAAGAAGTGGAACAGCAATAGGAGCATTAATTCGAGAAGCAGAACACGCTCAGTCTAAACCTGATTTTTTAAATAAAATGAATATTGCTTTAAAAGAAGCAAACGAAACAGATTATTGGATTTTACTCTTATTAAAAGGTGATTTTATTACAGATAAAGAATATAAATCTATCCAAAAAGATTGTGAAGAATTAATAAAACTATTGGTAAAAATTGTAAAAACAACTAAAGAAAGTTTAGGAAGATAATTTTCAATTCTCAACTTTCAATTTTCAATTCAAGAAATGAAACAACTTTTACCTTTTATCAGAAAAGAATTTTATCACGTTTTGCGTGATAGACGTGTTTTGTTGATGCTTTTCGGATTGCCAATTATTCAGGTAATTTTATTTGGTTTTGCGCTTTCAAACGAAATTAAAAATACGGGAATTGCAATTTTTGACCAAGATAAAAGTGAGGTTTCATCTGCTTTGATTACGAAAATTGACGAAAATAAATATTTTGATGTTGTTAGAAATATTATGAGTTCTAGCCAATTTCAAGAAGTTTTCAAAAATGGAAAAGTGAAAATTTTATTGGTAATTCCTAGAGATTTTTCTGAGAATTTGACTTTACAGAAAAAAGCCAATTTACAGGTTTTAATTGATGGAACCGATATAAATATGGGAAACCAAATCGCGAGTTATCTGCAAAATATAATTTTAGATTTTTATAAAAGTCACGCAAAATATTCAGTACAAAATTACACCATAACTCCAGAAATTAGAATGCTTTACAACCCTCAATTGAAAGGTGCACCCAATTTCGTTCCTGGAGTTATGTCGCTAATTTTACTAATTGTTTGCGTGATGATGACTGCAATTGCCATCGTAAAAGAAAAAGAAACCGGAACCATGGAAATTCTCCTTGTTTCTCCTATGAAACCTTCGTTTGTGATTATCGCAAAAGCAGTTCCCTACTTTATTTTGTCGATGGTAATTGTGGTGGTAATTTTGGTTTTAAGTTATTTTTTGTTGGATTTACCAATAAATGGAAGTTTGATTTTATTATTTTTCGTTAGTACAATTTTTATTTTAACCAATTTATTGATTGGAATTTTGATTTCCATTTTTGTAAAAACCCAACAACAAGCCATGCTTATTTCATTGATTGCTACGATGTTACCAACATTAATGTTGAGCGGTTTTATGTTCCCAATCGAAAATATGCCAATTCCGTTGCAAGTAGTTTCAAATATCATTCCAGCAAAATGGTATTATATTATGATAAAAAATATTATGATAAAAGGAACAGGAATTTCAATTATTTGGAAGCAAATATTGATACTTTCTGGAATGATGATGGTGCTTTTCGCTATTGCAGTGAAGAAGTTTAAAATCAGGCTTGAATAAATGGAAAATTGAAAGTTGAAAATTGAAAATGTCTTCTACTTTCCATTCAATAAAATTTTCAATTCTCCATTTTCATTTTTCAATTAAAAATATGAGGCAGTTACTATTTTTACTAAAAAAAGAATTTCGACAAATTTTTCGGAACAAATCAATATTGGCTGTGATTTTCATAATGCCAGTTATACAACTTATTGTGTTACCATTAGCTGCGAGTTACGAAATCAAAAACATTAATTTAGCTGTAGTAGATCACGACCACTCTACATTTTCCAGAAAATTGATTCAAGATATTACAAGTGGAAAATATTTTAGACTTCAATATTACGGCGAAAACTATAACGAAGCCTACGAAATTTTAGAAGAAGAAAAAGCCGATTTAATTCTCGAAATTCCACCAAAATTTGAAAAAAATATCGTTCGAGAATCCCAAGAAAAAGTCTTAATCGCCATTAATGCCATCAATGGAACTAAAGCAGGACTTTCAGGTTTGTATCTCTCCCAAATTTTAATGGATTTCAATAAGAAAATTCAAGCCGAACTTTCACCAGAAATTGTGGAAGCGCAGAAAAATGCAGGAATAGAAGTGAGGTCCACACTTTGGTTTAATAATCATTACAATTATAGATTGGCTCTCGTTCCCGGAATTTTGGGTTTTTTGGTCACGTTAGTTGGAGGAATGCTTACTGCTTTGAACATCGTTTCAGAAAAAGAAGTAGGAACCATAGAACAAATCAACGTTTCACCGATAAAAAAATACAATTTCATTCTCGGAAAACTAATCCCGTTTTGGATTTTGGCGATGGTTGCTTTTACATTGGGTTTATTGGTTTCACGATTTGTTTACAACATCGAAATTCAAGGAAGTTTGCTACTGCTCTATTTTTTTGTTGCACTTTATCTTTTTGCGATTTTAGGTTTTGGTTTGCTTATTTCAAACTATAGCGAAACACAACAACAAGCAATGTTTACCGTATTTTTCTTTTTGATGATTTTTAATCTAATGAGTGGACTTTTCACGCCCATTGAAAGTATGCCAATTTGGGCTCAGAAAATGACGAACCTCAATCCATTGCGACAACTCATCGAAGTAATTCGATTAATTGTCCTGAAAAATGCTGGTTTTATGAATTTGCTTCCACAATTTATCGCAATTTTGGGAATGGCGATTTTCTTTAATGGTTGGGCAATTTGGAGTTATAGGAAAACTAGTTGATGGCTTTTATTGTTAAGATTGATTTTATAGAATGAGCTACTTTGTCTGAAAACATAGAAAAAATAATTAAATTAAAAATTACAAATAGCATGATTATTGATTGTGATAACTATTGTAATATTCTTTCAAAAAGAATTATATTAAATTTGCAAATTAAAATTACAAGTAATGAAAAAGATTTATCAAATTCTATTATTATTGTTTTCAATAATAATCTTTGCTACACCTAACTATGTATATCATGAACAAACTACGAATAACCCAGGTTGTGGATCATATAATTATATGAGTACTACAAGTCCAAGTTATTCTACTGCGCTTACAATAGCTTGGAAGATTGAATATCAAAATTGGTGGAACCAAACTAGAATTTATTATACAACAGATGGATCTAATCCATCTGCTTCAAAAGGTGTAACATCGGGAACAACACAAATGATTACAGGAAATTGGTCATGTTTGTTCAATTCAAATGTTGATGTAGCTTATGGTACTTTTCCGACTTTTCCAACAGGTACAATAGTAAAATATATTATTGGAGCATGGCATTCAGGAGGAGGAGATGAGGTTTTTGCAAATGGGAATAGTAGTAATATTTCTTCTGCAAATGCAACAGTTTTTACTTTTACGATTCCTGAAGTAACTACAACTTGGGATGGTTCTTCTTGGGACAATGGCGTACCAAATGTTAATGTGAATGCAGTAATTAATGATGTCTATTCTGGCGCAAGCTTTGAATGTAAAAATTTAACTGTAAATAGTGATCTTGATATTAACGGAGTTGTTAATGTAAATGGAATTGTAGAAAATTATACAAATATTACAGTAAATGAAGGTGGGAATTTTGTACAAAAATTTGGTAGTACTTATACCTTAGGTTTAGGAGGAAATTTAATTATTCATAAGGATACAGCTTCAGTTGCAGATAAATATGTTTTTTGGAGTTCACCGGTTACAGGAGCAGATGTTAATTTTTTGAATTTATATCCTCTCATAAATGGTTTCCCTCCTTATGTGATGACTTATAATTCTAATACAGATTATTATGATGAGATTTCTAATGATACAAATATGGCTCCAGGAATTGGATATTCTGTAAAGGTTCCATTAGCATCAACAACTATTAATCTTAGTGGCGAACCAAACAATGGAAATGTTACCGTTGCTCTAGATAATTCTGCAAATTCAAATGGTAATACCTATAATTTGATAGGGAATCCATATCCTTCTAATATTTTACTTACCGATTTTTATGCAGATAATTCTGCAAATATTGCATCTACTTTATATTTTTGGGATAATACCAGTAATAGTATTATTACACAAACAGGTGCACAAGCTTCGCCAGTTGGTTTTGCTATATTCAATGCAAGTGGAAGCGGAACGTGGACTGCTGCAGGAAATGGCGTAACACCAGTAGGAAAAGTAGCTAGAATTGGTCAAGGATTTATTGTAAAAGCAATAGGATCATCAGTTACTTTCAATAATTCTAATAGAACTACAGATACAGGAACTTTTTTCAATAAAAATACTGCTACAACAGACGGAAAATATTGGTTGAAACTTACTACTCCATACAATGCGTACAATACTTTAGCAGTAACTTACGGAGAAGGCGCACAAAATACTTTTGATGCTTTTGATTCTAATGTGAAAGGAATTGCATCTGATGCGTTTTACAGTGTTTTAGGAACAGAAAAATTAGCGATACAAGGTAGAGCAGATTTTGTAGATTCCGATGTGGTGATTTTGGGAGACAAACGATTTGAAGCAGGTTTACATACCATTTCATTGGTAGACAAATCTGGAGTTTTTGCAAGTGGACAAGCAATTTATCTGAAAGATACTCTTTTAGGAACTTATACCAATTTGCAAACCGGAAACTATACATTTGTGGCAACAGCAGGAACTACCGAAAATAGATTTGAAATTGTTTACAAAACAAGCAATGTTTTGGCAACCAATGATGCCGCAAAAAACGAACTTCAACTATACAAAGACCAAGCAAATTGGATAGTAAAAAGTCCACAAAAAATAGAAAATATAGACATCTATGATGCAAGTGGAAGAATTATAAAAAAATTAAGACCAAACACTAAAAAAGCAGATGTAATTATTAATAATAAAGGTGTATATTTGCTAAATATCACCACAGGGAACCAAATAATTACAAAAAAACTGATACAATAATATTATTATGAAGAAATTAATTTTAGTATTTTCCTTTTTGTTGGTTACTTTGACTTCGGCACAAGCAAAATCCGATGACAATGTGTTCAGTAAATCTGAAAGTCAGAATAATGATACTTCTAAAGCTGCAGCTTCTGATCCTGGTGCACCAGGTGATCCTGTATCTGTAGATGATTACATTCCTTTATTTTTTTTAGGAGGATTAGGAATGGTAATTTATTTTGCAAACAAAAATAAACAAACGGTTTAATACATATAGAGAATAATCAAAATTCGGGGTGGTGCCATTTGGTTACTTCTCCGAATTTGTAGTCTAATAACTTATTTTTTTAGAATTTATGTAAATGTTTAGCATGTATAAAAGTACAGTGAAACCTTTTTTTGATGTTGTAGTTGCGATGTTGGTACTTTTATTTTTAAGCCCAATTCTATTTTTTGTGACCATTATATTGGCGATTACCAATGGTGGTAATGCATTCTTTTTTCAGGACAGGCCAGGATTAAACGGGAAAATTTTCAGAATCATCAAATTCAAAACCATGAATGACAAACGAGATTCGCATGGCAATTTATTGCCAGATTTTGACCGATTTACGAGAGTTGGTGCTTTTGTCAGAAAAACGTCTTTAGATGAAATTCCACAATTGGTAAATGTCCTAAAAGGAGAAATGAGCATAGTTGGACCACGACCATTACTGATAGAATATTTACCTTTGTATAACGATTTTCAAAAAAAAAGACATCTTGTAAAGCCTGGAATTACTGGTCTTGCCCAAGTAAATGGTAGAAATGCCTTGTCTTGGGAAGAAAAATTTAATTATGATGTACAATATGTACAAGAAATGTCTTTTTTAGTAGACCTGAAAATTATTTTTAAAACCATTAAAAAAGTAATTGATAGAAAAGGAATAAATGCAGATAGTCTAATTACCATGGAAATGTTTAAAGGAACTTGATTATGATTTTATACGGAGCAAGAGGTCACGCAAAAGTAATATATGACCTTATACTTTCTAATAATAAATTACTACAATATTTGGTAGATGACAATCCACCAAGTAGTTTTCCGCATCATCTCGAAGTATTTAAACCTAAAAAAGAACTTATTGCCAATCAAAAAATAATTGTAGCTATTGGTGATAATAAAACCAGGGAACGAATCGTAAAAAAAATAAGTGGAATTTGTGAATTCGAAACACTGATTCATTCGAGCGCCTATATTTCCAGATTTTCAGAAGTTGGTGAAGGAACCGTAATTATGCCTCATGTTTGTATGAATGCCGATTCCAGAATTGGAAATCATTGTATTATTAATACTTCATCTGTAATAGAGCACGATTGCGTAATCGAAGATTTTGTACATATTTCACCTAGAGCTTCCCTTGCTGGAAATATTTTGGTTAAAAGAGGTGCACATATTGGTATGGGTGCCAATATTATACAGGGAGTTACCATAGGTGAAAATACTGTAGTTGGTGCAGGTAGTGTAGTGTTGAAAGACGTCCCAGACAATACAATTGTAGTTGGCAATCCTGCCAAAATTTTAAAAATGTAGAAAATGAAAAAGATATGGCTCTCATCTCCACACATGGGAGGCTCTGAAATGAAATTTATTCAACAAGCGTTTGATGAAAATTGGATTGCTCCACTTGGTCCAAATGTAAACGGTTTTGAAAGCGATTTAGAGAAATTTCTAGGGAATAATGTCCATGTTGCAGCGCTTAGTTCTGGTACAGGTGCACTTCATCTCGCAATGGTTTTGCTGGGGATAGAAAGAGATGATTATGTAATTTGCCAATCACTTACATTTTCGGCATCAGCAAACCCTATTAAATATTTAGGTGCGAATCCTGTTTTTGTGGATAGTGAAAAAGATACTTGGAATCTTTGTCCAAATGCAGTAGAAGATGCTATAAAATCACTAATACAAAAACGGAAAAAACCCAAAGCAATTATTGCAGTAAATTTATATGGAATGCCATATAAAGTTGACGAAATAAGAGAAATTGCTAAAAAATACGAAATTCCGGTAATAGAAGATGCAGCAGAATCGCTTGGTAGCCAATACAAATCTCAAAAATGTGGAACTTTGGGTGATATATCGGTACTAAGTTTCAATGGAAATAAGATTATCACAACTTCTGGTGGTGGTGCTCTGATTTTGAAAGACCAGAATTTTAAGAAAAAAGCAGTGTATTTATCTACACAAGCCAAGGATGATGCACCGCATTACGAACATACAACTCTTGGTTATAATTATAGAATGAGCAATATTTGTGCTGGAATTGGTCGAGGACAAATGGAGGTGCTGCAAAAGAGAATTGAACAACGTAGGAACAACCATTTTTTTTATCGTAAAATTTTCGAAGATATACCAGGAATAAGTGTTTTGCAAGAACCAAATTCTGATTTTTTTTCAAATCATTGGCTTACTGCAATATGTATTGACTCTGAAATTACTGGCTTTACGAGTGAAGATTTGCGTGTCAAATTGGAAGAACAAAATATAGAATCTAGACCGCTTTGGAAACCAATGCACTTGCAACCATATTTCAAAAATGATATTTATTTTGGAGGGATAATTGCTAGTGAATTGTTTAATAAAGGTTTATGTTTGCCTTCAGGTTCTAGTTTAACAGATGAGGATAAGGATTTAATAGTAAAAATATTTATGAAATTTGTAGACTAAAATTTTTATAATCCGATAGGATTAGTATTCAAAAATAATTAATAGTATTATTAAATTTCTTACTATTAATTTAGTAAATTTGTAAAAATATTGATTTTAATTTTTTTTCATATTTATAGTACTTTGAGTGCTTTGTAAATAGTGAAATTCAGTAAATGTTAACACGTTATTTTCGTTGATTGAAAATTGGAATTTTGGGTTCAGAGCAATCTTTAATTTTTTTAATTTTTATAAGTAAAATAAATAAAAACAGGTTACTCAGATATGAGTTTAATAAATGGCCTTAAAAATAAAATTTATGGGGGAGATAATTTTGTAAATCTCTCAGATGTAAGATACCTACCACGTTGGGTGATTCTTATGATAGATATTTTATTGCTTTCCATATCTATTTTTATTTCTTATTATACGCTCGAAAAATTAAATGTGGCACCACTACAAATGGTTGAGCCATATTTAAAATATTTTATAATCATATCTGTGAATGTGGTTTTTATGTATATATTCAAAACCTATTCTGGAATCATTCGTCATTCTACTTTTATTGATTTATTTAAGTTACTTTTAGCCAGTTTATGTACATTACTTACATTAGCTTTTATCAATTTGGTAATTTATTGGTCTACTTCCCTAAAATTATTTTTATTCCCATTATTGGTGGTGTATTTTGCATCATCTTTTATGCTGTTGTTTATGTTTAGACTCTTTGTGAAAGAATTTTTTCATATAGTCAGAGAATTTAGAAGAAGTACCCTAAAAAAAAGGATTTTGGTTGTTGGTATAGATGAACAATCTATTGCGCTAGCAAGAGCTGTACTAGATAATCCAAATTTGCCATACCATATTTCAGGTTTTGTAACTCAAAGACATGATTATAAAAGAGCAAATCTATTAGGGAAGCCAATTTATTCTAGAGAAAAATTAGAAAAATCAACCAAAGATTATCTTGCTTTAGATGGTGTTTTGATTATTAAAGAAATGATGTCCAAAGAAGAAATGAATTCTTGGGTAAATCTTTTTCTTGAAAAAGATCTGCAAGTATTCAAAGCACCTTCTGTACAGAAACTTAGGGATAATGATTTTGGGGCTTCTATCAAAAATTTACAAATTGAAGATTTACTTAACAGGAAACCTATAAAAATAGAAAATGAAGATGTTTATAAAAGACATCATAAAAAATCTATTTTGGTTACAGGTGGAGCTGGTTCTATTGGTAGTGAAATTGTACGACAAGTTGCACAATTTGAACCATCACTTATTGTGGTGTTAGATCAAGCGGAAACACCTTTGTATGATATCGAGTTGGAAATGCGAGCAAAATATCCGAGCACAAATTTCAAATTTGTACTTGCAGACATATCGAACAGGCATAGAATTGAGCCACTTTTTCAGAAATATCAATTCTCCATGGTTTATCATGCTGCAGCATATAAACATGTACCTTTAGTTGAAGCAAATCCACAAGAAGCAATCTTAGTAAATGTTCTGGGATCCAAAAATTTATCAACCTTGGCTAATTTGTATAAAGTAAATCGTTTTGTAATGGTTTCTACAGATAAAGCTGTGAATCCCACCAATGTAATGGGTGCTTCTAAAAGAGCTGCAGAATTATTTGTACAATCGTTACAAAATGTTGAAGCTAATAGCACTAAATTTATAACCACTCGTTTTGGGAATGTTCTTGGTTCAAATGGATCTGTGATACCACATTTCAAAAAACAAATTGAAAAAGGTGGTCCAGTTACCATTACACACCCCGATATTGTTAGGTTTTTTATGACTATTCCAGAAGCTTGTGAATTGGTTTTAGAGGCTGGAACAATGGGGAATGGCGGGGAAATTTTTGTATTTGATATGGGAGAACCCGTAAAAATTTTAGATTTAGCCAAAAGAATGATTAAATTATCTGGATTTGAACCTGATACAGATATCAAAATTATCTATACGGGACTTAGACCAGGTGAAAAGTTATACGAAGAATTAATGAGCGATCATACCAAAACATTGCCAACTCATCACGAAAAAATTATGATCTCTAAAGATTTAAGTGTAGATTTTGAAAGCTTAGAAGGATTAATAAATTTGATTATAAAGGCTTCTCTCAGGAGAGATAAAGTAGAAGTGGTACGGATTTTGAAACAGATTGTTCCTGAATTCAAGAGTAATAATTCAGTTTATGAAGTTCTAGACAATTAAACAATTCATATATTTGCAAACTTATAAATAGTTATGAAATACAAAAATTTATCAATTTTCTTGATGGTTTTCTTTTTGTTGTCATGTAAAACAAAAGAGAAAGTTAGTGATTTAAATTACATGCAGAATATTGAAAAGATTGCTGTAGAAACGGCTGAAAGAAATTATAGTTCTACATTACAAACTGGAGATCAAATTGTTATATTGGTTTCAGCTAAAGATAAAGATGTTGCTAATCCTTTTAATCAAAATTATTCTTCAGGTGAAATGGTACAGCAAGCACAAAATAACGGAAATGTTTTAAATCAGGGTGTTATAGTTTCTGGTCCAACTTATACGGTAGATTCCTTAGGAAACATTAATTTTCCTTATATCGGTCAGCTTAATACCACTGGTAAAACACTTGAAGTATTCAGAGATGAACTTACTGATGAATTACGAAAATATATAAAAGATCCTACTGTAAATATTAGGATGGCTAATTTCAAAATCACGGTTCTTGGCGAGGTGAATAGACCAGGTGAATTTATAGTTCCAAACGGTAAAGCAACTATTCTTAATGCACTGGGAATGGCAGGAGATACAACAATTTACGGGAAAAGAGACGATATTTTGATCATACGTACTATCGACGGTGAAATTACCAAAGAAAGAATCAATATTGCAGACGCCAATTTTATGAATTCCCAATTCAATTACCTGAAACAAGGTGATGTAATATATGTAACTCCTAATGCTACTCGTGAAAAAACAGCCAAATTAGATCCAAATACGGGTCTCTATATTGGTATAGCTTCTATCGCACTTGCAGCAGCTGGAATTATTGTGACTTTGTTTAAAAAATAATTTAATTTAATGAACAGTATTCCTGAAAAAAGTGTTTCCGAACTTCATATCGGTGAAATAATTAAGCCTTATGTTAAGAGATGGTATTGGTTTTTTATTGGGACTTTTCTTTCTTTATTATTGGCATATTTCTATTTCAAAACTCAACAATCTGTTTTTGAGGTTGCTTCTACAGTTCTTATAAAAGATTCTAAGCCATCTGGAAATGGCGATTTTGCTGTACTTAAAGATATTACTGGATTGGGAAGTACTAGTAGTAATGGTGTAGAAAATGAAATTGAAGTATTCAAGTCGAAAAAACTCATGCAAAAAGTTGTAAAAGAGCTTGCATTAGAAACAGATATACTTAAAAAGGAAAATTATAAAAACACAGAGCTTTTCGGTGAAACATCACCAGTTATTGTTCATATAATTTCAGAAAAAAAAGAGAGGAAATACCCTAAAAAACCTATCAATTTAAAAATTAGTGGAGATAATTTAGAGTTAAGTAGTGGTGATATAGCACCGATAAAATCAACTTTTAATAAGACAATTGGACTTCCTTTTGCCAATATCATTATTCAAAAAAATAACGAGTATAATCCGAAAAAAACAGATGGTGTTATAAACGAAGTGCTATTAAATTTAACCCCATTAGAATTAAAAACTGATAAATTTCAATCTATCTTGGATGCTTCTTTGGTGAACAAAGAAGCAACGGTAATTAAACTTTCTATGAATTATCCTGAGATTGAAAAAGCAAAAAAAATAATCAATACTCTTGTAAATGTTTATAATGAAGAAGCTGTAGAAGATAAAAATACAGAATCTGAAAAAATTAAAAATTTTATTGAAAGTAGGATTGAACAAGTTGCTAAAGACTTAGGTGATGTTGAAAATCAAAAAGAAAAATTTAAACAAACCAACCAAATTACTGATATTGCTACAGAAGCAGAAATTGGCCTTAAAACTTCTGCAGAAACTAGAAGTAAGCAATTAGAAATTGAATCTCAACTTGAACTTACCAATGCAATGATTAACTTTGTTTCTAAACAAGGGTCATTTCAAGTGTTACCTGTAAATGTTGGACTCAATGATCCTGCAGT
The DNA here is from genome assembly GCA_937876095.1 of uncultured Flavobacteriales bacterium. Classification (GTDB taxonomy): domain Bacteria; phylum Bacteroidota; class Bacteroidia; order Flavobacteriales; family Weeksellaceae; genus CALFIE01. The sequence continues at coordinate 24,896 of CALFIE010000053.1, forward strand.
TGCATCAGGAATTTCACAATATAATCAATTAATTCTAGAAAGAAATAGACTTTTAGAAACTGCAACTACACAAAACCCTTTGGTTGTAGATGTTACAAAACAAATTAATTATTTACGACCAACAATTTTACAAGGACTAAATAAGTCAAAAACTGGATTAGAATTGGCAAGCAATAATTATCAAAAT
>CALFIE010000054.1 GCA_937876095.1 uncultured Flavobacteriales bacterium
AAATTTAATTAATATAATCGAATTACGTTAAAATAATTAGAAATTGGAATGAAAAACTAATAATTTTTATGGTAAAACAAACAGTAAATGTTAGTTTTTTTTATTAAAAAATATTTAAAGTATCTAATTACATTAAATAATTCACTTAGTGGATTTTGAAGTAGTAATGTTATGTAATAGAGTAGTGAGATATGCTGAAAGTATTTAATATAAATCTAACAATTCAATTTCATAAAATGTTAAAAATCTGTGTAATAATTATTTATAGATATAAATTTATGAAGCATGATATTATTGCAGCATAAATGAAACTTTTGAATAATTATTCTATAGAAATTTATACTTTGATCAAAACAAATCTCTTTATAGGTATGTCAAATATTTGAAATCTTAAAAAAAATAGTATGTTAAATAAAAAATAAAATAATTTAAACAACAACAATGAGAAAAAAAGAATTTAGTAAAAATCTTTGTATGCTTTTGTTTTTATTGATGTCGTTATTTGTTTTTGGTGAAAAGCCAAGTACAAATTATTACATTGATTCTGCACTTCCAAAAGCGAGTACATTGCAAAAATCGATTATGCAATTGGGGAAGAATAGTACCTTTCAATTATTCTCCCATGGTAAACCAGGGGAATTACTGATTGATGGAACGTGGAGGAACCCACAATTTATTGCAGAATTTTTAAAATTAGAAATTAGAAATTCACAGTATAGAATTGAAAACGTAAACATCTACGGATGCGAATTCGGGAAAGGAACCAAAGGCAAACAAGCAGTAGCTTATTTAGAAAAAACTTTGGGAGTTACTGTAGCTGCTTCTACCAATATTACAGGTAAAGGCGGCGACTGGAAATTAGAAATAGGAAAACCCAATAATACGATTGGCATTTCCAATTATCAGGGAAATTTGCAGGCGTCATTAGAGTTAATTTCAACAAGTGGTTCAACTGGGCAACAAGGTCCTACAATTTCACCTCAAACCGCTAATTTTCAATTAAATACCAATAATCCAACCGGAACTACTTTTACGGCTCCAGCTTCAGCTATTTCGGTAACAGCAAGTTTGTCTAACCAACAGTTTGGTTCTGGAACTAATTCGGGCATAGAATTCGGTGGAGGTAGTTATGTTGGCTCATCAGGTACACCACCTGGATATTATTTGTTTTTGCCAGTGAATGATTTTTGTTCTACAAATATAATTGACTCATGGTTTACTTCTGCAAGTTTAGCCCCTGCGTCTACAGGTTTGAATACTGGAACTAATTATGGTTTTGAATACGGATTGTATCAAAAATGGCTAGTAGGACAACCTAATGCTGGAACGTTTTATTATGGAGATATTACATTTACTTTTTCAAGTCCTGTAACCAATCCTGTATTTCATATAGCGGATCTTGGAGCTTCTTTTTATGTAAGTGGAGCACCTTCTTCAAAATATTATTCTCAGGCAATTAATTTAAAAACTTCAGGACTTACTCTTACTCAATTATCTGGTTCAGGACTTACAGTTACTTCTACTGGTTTAACTAAAACAGATCAAACAATCTACACAGATTGCCCAGGTACTAACGGTGCCTCAATAAGGGTCAATGGAACCAATATTACAACGGTTACTTTTGGTCTTTCATTGAATAGTCAAACAAGTACAGAACCATGGTCAAATACTAATGCAATGGACGGTGCAATTTGGAGTTGGTCACTAAATGCTTGTAATGCGGGCATCACTGCGCCCGCTCTTAGTGGTCCATCAATAAGTATTACTTGTCCTACCACAACAGTTAATTTAAATAGCTTAGTTACTTCTTCAACTCCTTCTGGATCGTCTTTAGTTTGGTTTACCAACAGCACGCATACCGGAACAGCTTATAGTACGCCTACTACAGCAACAGCAGGTACTTATTATGCATATTATTATGATTCAGTTGGTAATTGTTATTCACCAGCGAGCTCGGCAGTTGCTGTAAATATTAATTCATGTTTGGATACCGATGGAGATGGGATCCCAGATTATTTAGATGTAGATGATGATAATGATGGGATTTTGGATACCGTAGAATCTTGTACTACTTCTAGATCACTTACTTGGACCAATCCATCTGCAGGTATCTACGAATATACCGATGCAGCTAAAGATCTTAAGATTAGAGTTACATTAGGTAACTATACCGAATTTTGGGATTATCAAAATTCATACAATGGAACAGTAGATGCAACATGTGGAAGCTATACCACAAGTTCTGGCACAACAATTCCTAATTCTAATGCATTGTTCTTACTTACTGGATTTGCTTCTGGTACCTCAACCTCGGGAACGCTTACTGTAGATTATTATAATGCAGCAGGAACGACAGCTAAAAACGTTACCAATCCAAGAATACATATTTCTGGTGTTGGTGGTTCTTCTTATGATGGTACCACTTATAGAGTAACAAGTTCTTCTTGGGCTCTACAAGGCGGAAAAACTATGAGCAAGTTAAGTGGTAGTAGTGACTTTGCAACCACTTTTAATTCGTTAGTTCATGGTAATTTAGGAGGAGGCATTGCTCCAGCAATGAGTAATTGCGCTACTGGAGAAGTATCTGGAACTGTAATGTTAGATGGGGTACAATCTAGCTATCAATTTAATGTGACACAATTAAATTATTCTGGAGCTGCGGCTAACAATTTTGTATCAGGTGATGGATTTACGTTAGTTTTCGAATATGATTTTTGTAATGACACCGATGGAGATGGTATACCAAATTATTTAGATCTAGATAGTGATAACGATGGTTGTGTAGATGCAATTGAAGGAGGAGCTTCGGTATTAATATCTCAGTTAGTAAATGCAGGAGGTATAGCTGTTGTAGGAACCGGTTCTACAGCAAGCAACCAAAACTTGTGCGGAGGTACAACTTGTGTAAGCACCAGTGGAAGCAATATAGGTTTGCCACAATTAACAGCACCATATGATTATAGTAATTCTAGTGGGCAAACAATTGGAGCTTCTCAAAATGCAAGTATAAAAAGTGCATGTATAGATACTGATGGAGATGGTGTTCCTGATGATATTGATGTAGACGATGACAATGATGGTATTTTAGATATAAATGAACTGAATTGCCCTCCTGTATTAACATCGCCAACGATTTCATCGTCGGGTATGACCTATTCGATTTCAAATGGGTCAAATTATACATCGTCTGTAACGGCTACCTCAACAGCAGGTTTAGTAGCAACCACTTATTCAGCTTTAGGAGCTTATAACTATTATTATGGTGAGGTTGGCGTTGGTTCTTTAGTTACGAATGTTTACACCGTTAATACAACGGCTGGTTCCATACCAACGCTTAGATGGGGAATTGGAGCGGGTGATATGACTTTTGGTCAAACAGCGTTGCCTACAGAGAATGGAGCAGTGTCACAAAACTTTACTTCTGTTCTTACTTGGACAGGTGGTGGAACTGCGATCGTTAATGATCCCGATGATCAATTGGTAGGCCTGCAAACAGGCGACGTCATTACATCTGGTACAACAGTAAAATTCTTGAATCCGGCTTTAACGTCTGGGCTTCAAAGGCCTTATGGCGCTGCACCTTTTGACACCCATTGGTATATTGACATTAACACGGGAACGAATGCATCTAGCACATTCAAGCTCACTGTGGCTTTAACTCAAAACGCAAATTGGGGTACTTATGATGTGCAGACTGTTGCCGTTCCTTTTAGTTCGGCTGCTGCAACTTGTACAGACAAAGATACAGATGGAGATGGCATCCCAGATCGTTTAGATTTAGATTCTGATAACGATGGCTGTTTAGACGCAATAGAAGGTGGAGCAAACATCACGACTGCACAATTGGTAAACGCTGGTGGAATCGCCGTTGTAGGAACTGGTTCCTCTGCAAGCAATCAAAACTTGTGTGGTGGGCCTACTTGTGTAAGCACAAGTGGTAGTAATATTGGTTTACCACAATTAACAAGTCCTACAGATTATAGCAATACCACAGGACAAGGTATAGGAGATTCCCAAGATTCTACTGTAAAAACCCAATGTACCGATACCGATGGTATTCCAGATAATATAGATGTAGATGATGACAATGATGGTATTTTGGATACGGTAGAGAATACCTGTCCAGGAATTAGCCCAATAGTTTGGAATAGCACAACCACGGGAACCTTGAGTAATACCTTTACTTCAGGAAGTGGAGCTAGCTCACTAGTAGGGACCTCAGTCACCACAGCAACCTCTTCCTCCGTACAAGGACCAGTTTATGGAACAGGTGGGAATAATATTTATGTTCTTGCAAAAGGAGGAGCAGGAGCGATAACAGGTAATTCGACAACGGTTACGTTTCCTGTACCAGTAACGATAAGTAGCTTTAATGTTAGAAGTATAGGAGCCGCCAATGGAACCGCAACAAGTGCCCCGAACTATGATGAGATTCAGATAATAGAATTTTACAATGGCAATACACGAGTTTATTTTGATGGGACATTGTTTGGCGTAGGAGCAGGCACCCTTTATAAGCATCCATATTACAGTGGTATAGATGCTACATATAATGCAACAGGCCCTTATTATGATAAGGTTACGGGTATTGCCTATCCATCCAATGTTACCACCAATACAGGAAGTACTGTTTACCCAGGACCTAATGCATTAGAAGCCAATTACCTATTTAATATCAATGTGCCGATAACAAAGATTGTTGTTAAACAGGCACCAGCAGGAAAACACGATAATGTAGGATTCAATATTTATGGATTGTGTTTAGGTTATATAGATACTGATACAGATGGTATACCCAATTATTTAGATTTAGATAGTGATAATGATGGCTGTTTAGATGCGATGGAAGGAGGTGCAAGCATTACGACTACCCAATTAGTAAGTGCAGGAGGAATCGCAGTAGTTGGCACAGGTTCTACAGCAGCTAACCAAAACTTGTGTGGAGATGCTACCTGTGTAAGTACCAGTGGAACCAATATAGGATTACCACAATTAACAAGTCCTACAGATTATAGCAATGCTTCAGGACAAGGAGCGGGAGATTCAGCAAATGCCTTAGTAAGTTCTCAATGTGCACCACCTTACTGCTACAAACCCGCCGTAACTTCTGGTACAGTATTGGATACGAATCATGGTATCACCGCAATCAATAGAGCAGGCTCTAATATAGTAAAGAGTGACACAGGAGTACAATCAGACAATTGGCCTATGGTAAGAAAAGGCGCATGGACCGCATTAGAATCAAAAACGAAAGCCTTTGTGGTAAATAGAGTAGACTTTGATTCAAGTACTCCTTACCCAAAACCAGTAGGAATAGCAGAAACCAATTATGTGGAAGGGATGATGGTTTATGATAAGACGAATCATTGTTTGAAGATTTATGATGGCACCAATTGGCGCTGTTATGAAACCCAAGCATGTCCAAACTAACAAAAAAAATAAAACAAAGTGAAAAATATATATTTAATCATAGGGATATTGCTCTCTAGCATATATTCTAGTCAAGTAGCAATAGGAAAATCTACGATAAGCAATAGTTCGGTATCGTTAGAATTTGGCACAGGTTTTAGAGGGATTATTTTACCATGGGTAGAAGTAAAAACTGGGGTTACAGAAAACGGGAGTATTTTGTATGATACGACCGATAAGAAAGTAAAATACCTTAAAGGCGGGAGTTGGTTTGACTTGTCAAAGAATGAGACGACTACAGTAGGAACTACGAGTAATTTTGATACGACCGGCACCATGGTAGATCCCTTGACATCAGTAGATGGACAGTTGATCCAGGACAATAGTTTGTATCCGGAGTTAACAGGAGCCAAAGTATCCATAGGAACGCTAAGTTCAGTGAGTGGAATTTTGGTATTAGAAGATAGTGATAAAGCGATGATTTTACCAAAGATGGATTCTCCACATTTGAATATCCAGAATCCAGCTGCAGGCATGATGGCTTATGATACGCTCACCAAACAGTTGTGTATTTACAACGGTAAGGTTTGGAGCTTCTGGAAACCGTAGTATAAGAAGTAATTATTAATGCAAAACCACCTTTATAAGGTGGTTTTTTAGTGTAGCTTATAAGTAGGCACTTTCTTACTTTACTTAGTTTTCTCTGAACTAAGGTGAGTTTCTGAATTATGTATTTGAAATTGTTGTATTTCTTGCGTGATCCAAAAAAAAACCGTAATTTTGCACTCCATTTGGCGCTAATAATTGTTTGTAAACAGGTAAAATATTGAATTTCAACTCGTTCTGTCTTTCAGAGGGAGTGTTTATTATTTTATATTTCAACAAGATGTAGTCCCAATTTTCAAAAATATTTTGCACTACTCCGTGAAAAGATATACCGGCGTTGCAGTTAGAAAGAATTAAGAATTAAGAATTAAGAGATCAAGAAGTAAGATTTTAAATTAAGGAACTTTCTGATAGCGCCAATTATCACTCCTTTTTTTAATCTCGAAATTCGGAACTCGAAACTCGAAACTCTTTTCTCTCTGATATTTTTTTTGTAAAAAACAAAATATTTTTTAACCCCATTACTTCTTACTATTTTATGAGTAAATCAAAGCAAATTGAAAAGATTCAGGGAAACGAAAGAATCAATTTTTCTGCCGCAAAAGGGAAAATTGTGACTCCCGATTTTTTGGATATCCAATTAAAATCGTTTCAGGAGTTCTTTCAGCTTGATACGCTTCCAGAGCAGCGTGTAAACGAAGGTTTGTACAAAACCTTCCAAGAGAATTTCCCCATCACAGATTCCAGAAATCAGTTCGTTTTAGAATTTTTAGATTATCTGGTAGATTCACCTAGATATTCCATTCAGGAATGTGTAGAGCGCGGTTTAACCTATTCTGTGCCACTAAAAGCACGTCTAAAATTATATTGTACCGATCCAGAACACGAGGATTTCCAAACCGTAATCCAAGATGTCTATTTAGGGCCAGTTCCTTATATGACTCCAAGTGGTTCATTCATTATCAATGGTGCAGAACGTGTAATTGTAACCCAATTACATAGATCTCCTGGTGTATTTTTCGGACAAACGTATCACGCGAATGGTACCAAATTGTACTACTCCAGAATCATCCCTTTCAAAGGATCTTGGATGGAGTTTACCACCGATATCAACAACGTGATGTACGCCTACATCGATCGTAAAAAGAAATTACCTCTTACCACATTGCTCCGTGCAATCGGGTTCGAATCAGATAAAGATATTTTACAAATTTTCGACCTTGCAGAAGAAGTGAAAGTGTCTAAAGCTGCCCTCAAAAAAGTAGAAGGCAGAACTTTAGCAGCTAGAGTGTTGAACACTTGGTTTGAAGATTTCGTAGACGAAGATACTGGTGAAGTTGTTTCTATCGAAAGAAACGAGATTATCCTAGATCGTGAAACCGTGCTAGAAAAAGAACACTTAGACCTCATTTTGGATTCCGGAGTGAAATCTATTTTGATTCATAATGAGAATAGCAATGAGTTTTCTATCATTCAAAATACCCTTCAGAAAGACCCTACCAATTCCGAAAAAGAAGCAGTAGAGTACATCTACAGACAATTAAGAAATGCAGATCCACCAGATGAGGAAACTGCAAGAGGAATTATAGATAAACTATTCTTCTCAGAACAGAGATACTCTCTTGGTGAAGTTGGTAGATATAGATTGAATAAAAAATTAGGACTTAATATTCCAGAAAAAACCGAAGTTTTAACCAAAGAAGACATCATTTCTATCGTACGTCATTTGATAGAATTGGTAAATTCTAAAGCGGAGGTAGATGATATCGATCACCTTTCTAACAGAAGAATTAAAACAGTTGGTGAACAATTAGCCGGACAATTCGGAGTTGGACTTTCTAGAATTGCAAGAACCATCAAAGAGAGAATGAATGTTCGTGACAACGAAATTTTCACACCGCTCGATTTGGTAAATGCCAAAACATTAACATCGGTAATCAATTCATTCTTCGGGACCAATCAGTTGTCTCAATTTATGGATCAAACCAATCCACTATCAGAAATCACGCACAAGCGTCGTCTTTCTGCACTAGGACCAGGTGGTTTGTCTAGAGAAAGAGCAGGTTTTGAGGTTCGTGACGTTCACCACACACACTACGGAAGAATTTGCCCAATAGAAACTCCAGAAGGACCAAACATTGGTTTGATTTCTTCTTTAGGTATTTATGCAAAAATCAATAGTTTAGGTTTCATAGAAACTCCATACAGAAAAGTAGATAGCGGAAAAGTAGACCTGAATTCTACTGCTATTTTCTTGAATGCTGAAGACGAAGAATCTAAAATTATTGCACAAGCAAACGTAGAAATGACAGATGATGGTACCATAAGTACCGAACGTGTAATTGCAAGATTAGATGGTGATTATCCTGTAGTAGAACCAGGTCAAGTAGACTTGATAGACGTTGCACCTAATCAGATTTCTGGAATTTCTGCATCGCTTATTCCGTTTTTGGAGCATGATGATGCAAACCGTGCTTTGATGGGATCTAACATGATGCGTCAAGCAGTTCCTTTGTTAAAACCAGAAGCACCAATTGTAGGTACAGGTTTAGAAAAACAAGTGGCATCTGATTCTAGAATTTTGATCAATGCAGAAGGAAATGGATTGGTAGAATACGTAGATGCAGACAAAATCATTATTAAATATGAAAGAACTGATGATGAAGATCTCATCTCTTTCGATTCTGCTACCAAAGTATACAACCTTACCAAATTCAGAAAAACCAACCAAAGTACCACCATTACACTAAGACCAAACGTAAGAGTTGGTGATCAGGTAGTAAAAGGTCAGGTTCTTTGTGATGGTTACGCTACCGAAAATGGCGAATTAGCATTGGGTAGAAACTTGGTAGTAGCATTTATGCCTTGGAAAGGATATAATTTCGAGGATGCAATTGTAATTAATGAAAAAGTTGTGCGCGAAGATTGGTTTACCTCTATTCACGTAGACGAATATTCCCTAGAAGTTCGTGATACCAAACTCGGTATGGAAGAACTTACTGCAGATATACCAAACGTTTCAGAAGAAGCAACCAAAGATCTAGACGAAAACGGTATGATCAGAATTGGTGCAGAAGTGAAACCTGGTGATATTATGATTGGTAAAATTACACCTAAAGGTGAATCAGACCCAACTCCAGAAGAAAAACTACTTAGAGCAATTTTTGGTGACAAAGCAGGTGATGTAAAAGATGCTTCTCTGAAAGCAGATTCATCATTACGCGGTGTTGTTATTAATAAAAAATTGTTTGCAAGAAATATTAAAGACAAGAAAAAAAGAAGCGAAGAGAAAATTAAACTCGAAGAAATTGAAGCAAATTACAAAGCAAAATTCGATGAGCTTAGAAACACGCTTCTAGAAAAATTGAACACTTTAGTTAATGGTAAAACTTCACAAGGCGTGAAAAACGACCTAGACGAAGAAATCATAGCAAAAGGTGTAAAATTTACTTCTAAATTATTGCAAAGTGTAGAAGATTATGCCAATGTAAGTGGTTCTGATTGGACGGTAGATGCAGACAAAAACGAACTCATCAAACAATTGATTCACAACTACAAAATCAAATACAATGATTTGCAAGGAGTGAAAAACCGCGAGAAATTTGCCATCTCTATTGGTGATGAATTACCTGCAGGAATTATGAAATTAGCAAAAGTATACATTGCTAAAAAACGTAAATTGAATGTAGGTGATAAAATGGCAGGACGTCACGGTAACAAAGGGATTGTTTCTAGAATCGTTCGCGAAGAAGATATGCCATTCCTAGAAGATGGGACACCTGTAGATATCGTTCTAAATCCACTTGGAGTACCTTCTCGTATGAATATTGGACAGATTTACGAAACCGTTCTTGGTTGGGCTGGTAAAAAATTAGGATTGAAATTTGCAACCCCGATTTTTGATGGTGCAAACCTAGACCAAATTACTGAATATACCGAACAAGCAGAATTACCAAAATTTGGTAACACTTATTTGTATGATGGCGGAACCGGCGAAAGATTTGCACAACCTGCAACAGTAGGTGTAATCTATATGCTGAAACTTGGTCACATGGTAGATGATAAAATGCACGCACGTTCTATTGGTCCATATTCACTCATTACGCAACAACCACTTGGTGGAAAAGCGCAATTTGGTGGACAAAGATTTGGTGAGATGGAGGTTTGGGCATTAGAAGCATTCGGTGCGTCTAATATCCTTAGAGAAATCCTGACCGTGAAATCAGATGACGTGATTGGTAGAGCCAAAACGTACGAAGCAATCGCAAAAGGTGAAGCAATGCCAGAACCTGGTATTCCAGAATCCTTCAATGTATTGCTACACGAGTTACAAGGTTTAGGTCTTGATGTGAGATTGGAAGAGTAATTTTATATTTTAAATTAAATTTTTGAATGGCAACATTTGAAAGAAAAAATCTAAAATCTAAAATCTAAAATCTAAAATTAAAAAAATGTCAAATAAAAATAAAACGAGTAGATTTAACAAAATCACGATCGGATTAGC
>CALFIE010000055.1 GCA_937876095.1 uncultured Flavobacteriales bacterium
TATTGAGTTAAATTGTATTAAATTTGCTCTTTTAAATCATTCTAAATAAAAATAATGATCAAGGTTTCAGATTTAGCAAAAGAAAAAGCTGCGCAACTCATGAAAGAAGAAGGTTTTAATCCAGAAACGGATTTCATACGAGTTGGTGTGAAAAGTGGTGGTTGTAGCGGACTAGAATATGTTTTGAAATTCGATTATGATAAAGAAGAAAACGACCAAATTTTTGAAGACAACGGCATTAAAGTGGTAGTTGACAAAAAATCTTTCCTCTATTTAATAGGAACTACATTGGAGTTTTCAGGAGGGTTGAACGGAAAAGGTTTTGTTTTTAATAATCCAAACGCAAGCAGAACTTGTGGTTGTGGAGAATCGTTTTCACTGTAATTCCGAATTCAAGATTCAAAATTCAAGATTATGGCAACGTATAAAAATTTTGAGGATTTAGAAATTTGGCTACTTTCAAGAGAACTATGTAATGATATTTATGAAATAATTGAAAATTCAAATTTGAAAAACAATTATCGTTTATGTAATCAAATTGATGGTTCTTCTGGTTCTATAATGGATAATATAGCAGAAGGTTTTGAAAGAAATGGAAACAAAGAATTTATACAATATTTATATATTTCAAAAGCATCTTGTGGTGAAACACGCTCGCAATTATATAGAGTTTTAGATAGAAATTTTATTTCATTTGAAATTTTGAAAGAGAAAACAATTGTATTAAGTAAAAAGATAGGAGGCTTTATTACTTATTTAGAAAATAGTGATTTTAAAGGCTCTAAATATAAAAATAGGTAAATTAATTTCAGAATTACAAAATATTGAATTTTGAATTTTGAATTTTGAATTTTAACAATGAGCAAATATACCGAAGACGATTTACGAGAAGACCTGAAAACCAAGGAATACGAGGCGGGTTTTTATACCGATATAGAATATGAAGATTTTCCGACAGGTTTGTCAGAAGAGATTATTCGTATGATTTCTGCAAAAAAAGAAGAACCTTCTTGGATGACAGATTGGCGTTTGGAATCTTACCGAATTTGGCTGAAAATGACCGAACCAAATTGGGCAAATATCAAATACGAAAAGCCTGATTTTCAAGCGATTAAATATTATTCTGCTCCGAAACAAAAGCCAGAATTGGCAAGTTTAGACGAAGTAGATCCCGAATTATTGAAAACTTTTGCAAAACTGGGAATCAATATTGAGGAACAAAAACGACTTTCTGGCGTTGCTGTAGATATCGTAATGGACTCAGTTTCAGTGAAAACCACTTTCCAAAAAACTTTAAAAGAAAAAGGAGTCATTTTTTGTTCGATTTCCGAAGCGATTAAAGAACATCCCGATTTGGTTCAAAAATATTTGGGAAAAGTAGTTCCGAGAGGCGATAATTTCTATGCAGCACTGAATTCAGCCGTATTTTCAGACGGAAGTTTCTGCTACATTCCGAAAGGTGTGAAATGCCCGATGGAACTTTCCACTTACTTCAGAATCAATCAAGCCGGAACTGGTCAGTTTGAAAGGACTTTGTTGATTGCAGACGAAGGAAGTTATGTTTCTTATTTGGAAGGTTGCACTGCTCCTTCAAGAGACGAAAACCAATTACACGCCGCTGTTGTAGAACTGATTGCGATGGACGATGCCGAAATAAAATATTCCACCGTACAAAACTGGTTTCCTGGTGATGAAAACGGAAAAGGCGGCGTTTACAACTTCGTTACCAAACGTGGAATGTGCGAAAAAAACGCCAAAATTTCTTGGACGCAAGTAGAAACTGGTTCAGCTGTAACTTGGAAATATCCTTCATGTATTTTGAAGGGCGATAATTCAATCGGAGAATTTTATTCCATTGCGGTAACCAATCATCATCAATATGCAGACACCGGAACCAAGATGATTCATATCGGTAAAAACACCAGATCTACGATTATTTCTAAAGGAATTTCGGCTGGGAAATCGAACAATTCGTATCGAGGCTTGGTAAAAGTAATGCCTTCCGCAAAAGGTGCGAGAAACTTCTCACAATGCGACTCTCTTTTGATGGGAAATGAATGTGGAGCGCACACTTTCCCATACATCGAAATCAAAGATCCAACAGCACAATTAGAACACGAAGCCACGACTTCGAAAATCGGTGAAGACCAAATTTTCTATTGCAACCAACGTGGAATCGACACCGAAAGAGCAATTGCATTGATTGTAAATGGTTTTAGTAAAGAAGTTTTAAACAAACTCCCAATGGAATTCGCGATAGAAGCACAGAAATTATTGGAAATAAGTTTGGAAGGTTCTGTTGGATAGAATAGTTCATAAACATTAAGGAGTTAAGATTAAAATTCCTTAAATTTTTAACGTTTTAAAATTAAGGAATTGATAAATCAATTCAATTAAAGAAAATTAAAATATGACCAAATCAGAAGTAACACAACTTTCTTATGATATCGTTGGATGTGCAATCAAGGTTCACAGAGAATTAGGACCCGGATTGTTAGAAAGTGTTTACGAACAATGTTTGGCTTATGAATTAAGAGAAAACGGATTTGTAGTAAATCAACAAGTTGATGCCAAAATAAAATATAGGAATATTACCATTGAAACTTCATTAAAGATAGATTTATTAGTAAATGAAATCGTGATTATAGAACTTAAAACGGTAGAGAAATTATTGCCAGTTCATCAAGCGCAATTAATGACTTATATGAGAATTTTGGAAAAACCACAAGGTATTTTGATTAATTTCTTTACCGATAACATTACAAAATCTATGATTCCTTTGGTAAATGAGTATTTCAAAAAATTAAAAGACTAAAATGGATCTAATATGTGTAATTATTCTAAAATCTCTTAATCTAAAATCAATTTATTGATTTCTTAATAATTACAATGTATTAAGATTATCTTAAATTCTTAATGTTATAAGAAACAAATTTATGTTAAATATCAAAAACTTACACGCCAAAATTACAGATGGCACAGAAATTTTAAAGGGAATTAATCTCGTAATAAATCCAGGTGAAGTTCATGCGATTATGGGACCAAATGGAGCCGGAAAATCTACGCTTTCGTCGGTTATTGCAGGAAAAGAAGACTACGAAGTTACAGATGGAGAAATTCTTTTTGAAGGCACAGATATTTCAGAAGACGCTCCAGAAGAACGAGCGCACAAAGGAATTTTCTTATCTTTTCAGTATCCTGTTGAAATTCCGGGAGTTACGGTAACTAATTTCATAAAAACCGCGCTCAACGAAAACAGAAAAGCGAATGGTTTGGAAGACCTTCCTGCAAAAGAAATGCTCGCTTTGGTTCGTGAAAATTCTGAAAAATTAAGCATTAAAAAAGATTTTTTGGGTCGTTCGCTTAACGAAGGATTTTCAGGTGGTGAAAAAAAACGTAACGAAATTTTCCAAATGTTGATGCTCAATCCGAAATTAGCCATTTTGGACGAAACTGATTCTGGTTTGGATATCGATGCACTCCGAATTGTTGCAGATGGCGTAAATCATTTCAAAAATTCTGGAAACGCCGTATTGTTGATTACGCATTATCAAAGATTACTGAACTACATTCAGCCTGATTTCGTACACGTTTTAGCCGATGGAAAAATCATCAAAACCGGTGACAAATCTTTGGCTTTGGAACTGGAAGAAAAAGGTTATGATTGGCTACTTTGATTTCTTTGAAATTTGAAATTGTGACTGAAAAACCAATCTCAAATTTCAAACATCAAACATCAAATCTCAAATTAAAACATATATGTTATTTGAACAAATTTTAGATAAAAAACCTTCACTTTCTGGTGAAAAACGACTCGCTTTAGAAAAATTCTTAAGTGCAGGTTTCCCTACCAAAAAAGAGGAAGAATACAAATACACCAACCTAAAGGAAATTACCGAAAAAGACTATAATTTTTCTCCTTCGGAACATCATACGATTATCAAAAATCAGTTAGATGAATTGCATCTTGGCGAAGAACATTTTGATTTTTTGGTTTTCGTTAATGGTAAATTGCACAAAGAATTTTCAAGAATTTCGATTGATAATGCCGAATTTCTGACCTTGAATTACGCTCTTGAAGATGAAAATCATCAGTCGCTTATTTCCAATTATTTCAATCAAATTGCAGAAAAAGAAAATGCATTTTGCAACCTAAATTTGGCTTTATCTGAAAGCGGATTTTACCTTCATATTCCAAAAAATGTAGTGATCGAAAGACCAATTCACGTATTCTATATTTCTCAAAATCAAGAAGGAAACACCTTTTACAACACAAGAAATTTATTGATTGTAGAAGAAGGTGCCAAAGTAGAAATCATAGAATCTCATCATAATTTTGATGATAATTTTGTCTTCACCAATTCAGTAACGGAAATTTTTGCGAGCAAAAATTCCAAGGCAGATTGGCACAAATTACAAAACGACAGCAATACTTCGTATTTGGTTGACCATACTTTTGCAAAACAAGAACGTGATAGTTTGGCAACTGTAAATACGTTTAGTTTTGGCGGAAAATTGGTTCGTAATAATTTGGATTTTATTCACAACGGCGAAAATATTAACTCTTTCATGAACGGAATTACGGTAATTGGCGATGAGCAATTGGTGGATCATCACACTGCGGTTCACCACAAAACCCCGAATTGCGAGAGTTACCAAAATTACAAAGGCATTTTCAAAGACCAATCTCACGGCGTTTTCAACGGAAAAGTTTTTGTAGATAAAATTGCCCAAAAAACCAATGCCTATCAACAAAACAACAATGTTTTGCTGAACGAAGGTGCAACAATCGACACCAAACCTCAACTCGAAATTTTTGCCGATGATGTGAAATGTTCGCACGGTTGTACAGTTGGTCAATTAAATGATGATGCGCTTTTTTATCTTAGAGCAAGAGGAATTTCCAAAGGTTCAGCTAGAGCTTTGCTTTTGTACGCTTTTGCTAATGATGCCATGCAAAATATTGATATTGAGCCATTAAAGCTAAAAATATCCAAACTTTTAGCCCAAAAATTAGAAGTAGATATTGATTTTTAAATCTTAAAACAAAAAGCCGCTTTATTTATAAAGCGGCTTTCTTTTTAGTAAATTTGTTTTTATTTCTTGGAAGATTCTTTCTTCGTGGGTTTACGCACTGGTTTTGATTTTGTATCAGCTGGAGTATCTTTGTCTTTAATCAAATATAGTTCGCTGATTAGGTGTCTTGCACCCGCATATTTGTCGATTATCCAAAGTACATAACGCACATCTACATTGATTGTTTTCTGCAATTTTGGATCAAAGATAATATCTCCACTTAATGCTTCACTATTTCCATCAAAAGCGAGTCCTATTAGATTTCCATCACCATCCAAAATTGGTGAACCAGAATTTCCACCTGTAATGTCATTATTAGACAAGAAATTGATTGGCATATAACCTGCTTTGTCTGCGTACATCCCAAAATCTTTATCGTTATACAACTCAATTACCTTTTCTGGTAAATCAAACTCTTCGTCACCTTTTTTGTATTTGGCAACCAAACCAGCCATATCTGTATAGAAATTATCGGTTACACCATAGTAATTTCTATCGTCACGAACTGGCAATCGATCGATCGTTCCATAAGTAAGACGCATGGTAGAATTTGCGTCTGGATAGAATTTCTTATCAGGTTGAGATTTCATTAATCCTGCAACAAAAATTCTTGTATTTTTTGCAAAATATTCGTCCACAACAGAAAATCTGTCTCCCAATAATTTATTATCGTTTGCAATTGCTTTAGATAATTTGTAAAGCGGATCTGCATCTAATTTCAGTTTGTCTGGCTTCAAAATATATTGTAACACAGAAGATTTATTAGCAAAAATTGATGAATAGGCAGTATTTGAAAGTGATTTGGTATCTAACGTCATAATTGAAGGTAGCGCAATACTTTTACTTGCTTTGGTTTGATATAAATTCACCAAGGAAACCAATAAATCTCCTTCTACATCTGAATGGAAATTTTCATATATTTTTTCTACAGCACTGTTTACATTATCCTTCATTGCCAATCTTCCTGCCATATCTTGATTTGAGTAAGACAATAATAAGCTTCCTAAACTAGCTGAAACTTGTATGTAGTGAGCATTTCTACTTAAAATAGAAAAATAATTTCTTTCAACGTTTCGGTCAGAAACCTGTTTGTAATAAGCTTCTATATTATCTAAAACTCCTAAATATTCTTTATTTTCTTGCAGCAAAGACCAAGCGATAAATTTGTCTTCCAGCTCTCGTTTTCCAGAAATAGTACTATTTTTAGCAACAGCATCTATCGTTCCTTGTCGGTTTTTCCAATAATTAGCAACCGATGCATATTGCGATGCGTAATCTAATTTGGTAGCTTGATCTTTATCCATATATTTTTTCAAAACATCCATGGTCAATTTAGAAGCTTCTACCCAAGCTGGATAATCTTTGTTTACCATTTGGCTAATTCCGTATGAAGTAAGATATCTATTGGTTCTACCTGGATAACCAAGAATCATAGCAAAATCTCCAGGTTTGTAACCACGTAAAGAAACCGGCAAGAAATGCTTTGGTTTTAGCGGAATATTGTTTGCAGCATATTCTGCAGGATTTCCGTCTTTATCAGCATAAACTCTGAAAACGGTAAAATCTGCAGTATGTCTTGGCCACTCCCAATTGTCGGTATCACCACCAAATTTTCCTAATGAAGCAGGAGGTGCTCCTACCAAACGAACGTCTTTGTAATCTTGATATACAAAATAGTAGAATTCATTTCCGTTAAAAAACGATTTCAAATCCACCACATATTTTCCGTTTTCAGAATTTTCGGCTTGAATTGCTTTTGTTTCTTCATCAATAACTGCTTTTCTTTGTTCGGCAGTCATTTTGCTGTTGAGTTTAGCATTGATGCGTTGTGTAGCATCATCCATTCTTACCAAAAATCTCACATACAAACCTTTTGCATTGAATTCTTGATTTAGTTTCATTGCCCAAAATCCATTAGTAAGATAATCTTTTTGTGGAGTAGAAGCAGCAGCAACTGCATCATAACCACAATGATGGTTGGTAAAAATCAAACCTTTGTCTGACACAATTTCACCAGTACAGAAACCACCAAAACTTACGATAGCATCCTTCAAACTAGAATTGTTTACCGAATAGATTTCTTCTGGAGTCAAATGCAATCCTTCTTTCTGCATATCTACTCCATTCAATCTTTTCACGAGCATCATCAACCACATACCTTCGTCTGCACGCATTTGTACAAAACTCAACATAAATGAGATGAGTAAAAATAATTTTTTCATTTTTAAAAATTTTAATGTTGCTAATTTAAAAAATTATGCGAATTTTACAGTAACTTTATTATATAAATTTAAAATAGGATGTCAACAAAGTTCCAATTTTTTACTATTTTTTTGTTTTTATTAGGTTTTAATTTAAAAGCACAAAGTCACACTAGTCCTTTACAAAGAGAATGGATGTTAATTTCCTTCAAAGAGTATAAAAAAGATTTTCTAGTGCAGGCAAAAGCTTCTTTAAAATTTGAAACGTTGAAGTCTGCACACGCAAAAATGGGTTGTAACACTTTGAATTTCACAGTAAATACCATTAAAAATAAAAAAATAATTTTCGGGGAAGGTATTTCTACAATGATGTATTGCGAAGACTATATGACTTTGGAAAAAGATTTTTCTACCAGTTTGATGGAAGTCTGCAAGTACCAAATAAAAGGGCATTTCCTAACACTTTCTGATAAAAAAGGACGTCAAATGAAATTTGTAGCAGCAGATTGGGATTAATTATGATTGATTTATGATAAATGATTATTACTTTTGTTCTAATTGGTTATCAATTATCACTCATCATTTATTATTAATATGGCATTCAATCCTGAAATTCTCGGTCTTGTTGCAGGTACACTTTCTTGCATCACCTTCGTTCCACAAATTTTCAAAACTTGGCAAACCAAATCGGTTAAAGATATTTCGGTGATGTCTTTTTTGATTGTAGTTGTGAGTACGCTGATTTGGTTGGTTTACGGAATCATCAAAGAATTACCTTCGGTAATTTTGACCAATGTAGTGGTGTGTATTTCGGCCATTGTGATGCTTCTTCTGAAATGGAAATATTGAAAGTCTAATTTTTAAAGGGTTTTCTTTTGCAACATTTCAAGATTTTCAAATCCTTCAAGGATTTTTTATTAAGAAAAAACTCAAAAACCCCAAAACTCCTCCACTCAAAATCACCTCCCAATCATCTTTTTAATAGAATTCAACTTCATCAGTGCTTCAATTGGAGTAAGTGTATTGATGTCAATTTTCGTGAGTTCTTCACGGATGTTTTCCAAAACAGGATCATCTAATTGGAAGAAAGAAAGTTGCAGGTTTTCTTCGGTTACGCGTTTTATTTTTTCGGTGGAACCACTTTGCGAGCGCGAATCTTCCAAAGTTTTCAAGATTTCGTTGGCTCGGTTCACCACTTTTGAAGGCATTCCTGCCAATTTCGCCACGTGAATCCCAAAACTGTGTTCGCTTCCGCCCGAAACCAATTTCCGTAGGAAAATGATATTCCCCTTATTTTCTTGAATCGACACGTGGAAATTTTTAATGCGCTCAAAATTCACGGTCATTTCGTTCAGTTCGTGGTAGTGCGTTGCGAAAAGCGTTTTCGCTTGTGTTGGGTGTTGATGCAGGTATTCCGCAATTGCCCATGCAATGGAAACACCGTCATAAGTGGAAGTTCCACGTCCGATTTCATCGAGCAAAATCAAACTTCTATCCGAAATATTATTCAAAATATTCGCAGATTCATTCATTTCTACCATAAAAGTAGATTCGCCCGACGAAATATTGTCAGTAGCACCA
The DNA here is from genome assembly GCA_937876095.1 of uncultured Flavobacteriales bacterium. Lineage (GTDB taxonomy): Bacteria > Bacteroidota > Bacteroidia > Flavobacteriales > Weeksellaceae > CALFIE01. Next base: position 8,859 of record CALFIE010000055.1, read on the forward strand.
ACTCTTGTGAAAATTTTATCTAAAACCCCTATTTCTGCGTGTTTTGCAGGAACAAAACTCCCAATTTGTGCCAACAAACAGACAATCGCAGTTTGCCGAAGAATCGCAGATTTACCTGCCATATTCGGACCTGTAACCATAATAATTTGTTGGGTATCTTTGTCCAAAAACAAATCATTCGGAATGTATTTTTCGCCCAAAGGAAGTGATTTTTCAATGATTGGATGTCGCGCTTCTTGCAATTGTATTGCAAAACCATCGTTGAGAATAGGTTTGGTGTAGTTTTCTGATACCGCCAATTCTGACATCGAAACTGCAACGTCTATTGCAGAAATAATCGCAGAGTTTTCCTGAATCGGATCGATGTACAACATCACATTTTCAGCGATTTTTCTATAAATTTCGTGCTCTATTTTGGCAATTTTTTCTTCGGCTCCCAAAATTTGGGTTTCGTATTCCTTCAGTTCTTCGGTAATGTATCTTTCGGCATTTACCAAGGTCTGTTTACGAATCCAATCGCTCGGAACCTTGTCTTTGTGCGTGTTTCGCACTTCTATGAAATAACCAAAAACATTGTTGAAGTCTATTTTTAAAGAAGAAATTCCGGTGCGTTCAATTTCTCGGGCGCACATTTCGTCTAAGAAATTTTTGCCTTTGCTTTGCAAACCACGTAAATAGTCTAATTCTTCAGAAACGCCTTCTCTTACGACATTTCCCTTGTTGATGTTTACCGGAAGTTCGTCGTTCAATTGGTTTAAAAGAAATGAAATTAGTTCTTCTAAATCATTCAAAGGTTCGCAAAAAGCCAAAACTTCGTGGTGATTTTTCAGTAAAATTTTAATTTTTTGAATATTGATGAAACTGTTTTGCAAATAGCCGAGTTCTTTCGGTGAAATTTTTTCCGAAGCCAATTTCCCAACCAATCTGTCCAAGTCGGAAATGCCTTTTAATAAATCTAAAATTTCAAATTTCAGCGCATCTTCTTTATTAAAAAATTCAATTAATGATAGTCGTCTGTTGATTTCGTTGACGGATTTCAAAGGCAAAATTAATCTTCTTCTGAGCAATCTTCCTCCCATTGCTGTGGAAGTTTTATCAATGATGTCGAGCAAAGATTTCCCTTGATGATGCGTAGAATGTACAATTTCTAAATTCCGAAGAGTGAAGTTATCCATCATCAAATAATCTTCTTGCGGAATGAGCGAAATTTTGGTAATATGCTGAAGTAGCGAATGATGCGTATCTTCTACCAAATATGCAAATATCGCACCTGAAGCAGTAACTCCCAATTTTTGTTCCTCTATCCCGAAACCTTTTAACGAATTGGTTTTGAAGTGATTCGTGAGTTTTTCGTAAGCATAATCGTATTGATACGCCCAATCTTCAAGTTTGAAAACGATTTTGTTTTTCAAAGCGGTTGGCAATTCTGTACTTCTTTGGTAAATAATTTCGCTCGGATCAAAAGTGTGAACAATATGAAGCAATTTCTCTAAATTTCCTTCGCCGAGCAAAAATTCGCCGGTAGAAATGTCAACCAAAGCAAAACCGTATTTTTCTTTTTCTTTGTGAAGCGAAAGCAGAAAATTATTTTTTTTGGAATTCAGGACCTGTTCGTTGAAGGTAACTCCGGGTGTAACTAATTCAGTAACACCACGTTTCACAATTCCTTTTACCATTTTTGGATCTTCCAATTGGTCGCAAATCGCAACACGCAAACCTGCACGAACCAATTTTGGCAAATAAGAATCCACGGAATGATGCGGAAATCCAGCCAATTCTATATGACCATCTCCGTTTGCTCGTTTGGTGAGCACAATTCCTAAAATTTGGGAAGTTTTGATGGCATCTGCACCAAAAGTTTCGTAGAAATCTCCCACCCGAAACAACAAAAGCGCATCAGGATATTTCGCCTTAATTGCGTTGTATTGAGTCATTAACGGAGTTTCTTTCTTGGTTTTTGCCATTTTTCTAGTCTTTACGCAAAGGCGCAAGATTTTTTTAAAATTATTTTTACAAAATTACTGTTTTTAAGTCGCAAAGATTCATCAAAAATGAATGATTATTGTTCTAAAAAATAAAAATTTTGTCAAAGACAAAATCATTGCGCCTTAAAAACAAAATGAAAATTAAGCTTTTCATTGCATCTTTGCTTTGGAAAATCTTAATTTTGCTCAAAAGTACTTAAAATTTGTTTTTGCTCAAATATGAAATATTATAATACGAAAAATTGGTTTGGAATTTTATTTAAAATCAGTAAAAGTGAGACCATTGAAAAACTAATTTATCCAATCATTTTTATGACAATTTATTCGTCTTTGGTTGCTTATGTAGAGTTGGCTGTTTTAGATATTCACGAAAATTCATTTCTAAAAGATTTATCATTAATCTATTCTTTGTTAGGATTTGTACTTTCTTTCTTGTTGGTTTTCAGAACTAATACAGCTTACGATAGATGGTGGGAAGGTAGAAAACTTTGGGGCCAATTAGTGAATGATTCTAGAAATTTGGCAGTGAAACTAAATGCTATTTTACCCAACGAAGATTCTTATAACCGTAATTTTTTCAAAAAGAGTATTTCTTATTTCCCTCATTTATTGAGCAGGCATTTGTCTAAAGAATCCACAGAATTTGCACTAGATGAAAACTATAATGACTTGCACATCGCAGAAAAAGGAAATCATCCGCCAATTTCTTTAATTAATATGATGATGAATAGATTAATCCATCTTCAGAAAGAAGGAAAGATTTCCATAGAACATTTGATTTTTTTGGACAAACAATTAAGTGGTTTTTTAGATGTTTGTGGTGGCTGCGAAAGAATTAAAAATACGCCAATTCCTTTTTCGTATTCATCATTTGTTAAGAAATTTATTCTGACTTATGTGCTTGTTTTACCGGTTTCTCAAGTTACAACAGTAGGATACGCAATGATTCCACTTACTGTTTTTGTGTTTTATGTTTTGATGAGTTTAGAGCTGATTGCAGAAGAAATAGAAGATCCTTTTAGTAGTGATGAAAACGATTTGCCTACGGAACAAATAGCACAAAATATTGAGAAGAACATTCAACAAATAATTTATTTAAAGCCAAAAAATGATTAAAAAGCTGAAATTAGAAGAACTGGGAAGAATAGATGTTGAAACCTTCAAAAAAACGGAGAAAATTCCTTTGGTGGTGGTGTTGGATAACGTAAGAAGTATGCACAATGTTGGTGCAATTTTCAGAACCGGAGATGCTTTTTTAGTAGAAAAAATTATCTTGTGCGGAATTACTCCACAACCTCCGCATCGCGAAATTCACAAATCGGCTTTAGGAGCTACTGAAAGTGTAGATTGGCAATATTTTAATGATATTTCTGAAGCCATTTCAACCTTAAAAAAAGAAAATTTTGAAGTTGTCGGAATTGAGCAAACCTCTAATTCTGTAATGATTACCGATTTTAAAATCGAAAAATCGAAAAAATACGCCTTGGTTTTGGGAAACGAAGTAGAAGGAATTTCAGATGAGATTCTTTCTGAATTAGATATTTGTCTGGAAATCCCGCAATTAGGAACAAAACATTCCTTAAATGTCTCAGTTTGTGGTGGAATTGTAATGTGGGAATTTCTTAAAGTTTTAAAATAAAAAAACCGCAAAGTCTTGAAAGACAGTGCGGTTTGAAATAAATCTAATAAAAAGTAAAAATGAAAGGCGGCAAATATACATTATTTTTTTAACATCAAACAAGTTTTTTTAAAAAAAACTCAATACTGTCCTAAATAAAAATTATTAAAAATAGAAACAGCCTAAATACCTATT
>CALFIE010000056.1 GCA_937876095.1 uncultured Flavobacteriales bacterium
AACCTATTGCTGATTGGTTGCTCCTCAGCAGAGCCAATTTCCTCTTCGGTTTGATAGCGCAAAATTTATAACTATTTTTTCAAATAAAAAAGCACCTTTTTTTACCACATTGCCTTTTGATTTAATACCCAAAAATTTCTTCTAAAGTCACCTCCACAAATTCTCCCATTTTTCGGATAGATTGCAAATCCAAATTCTCTTTTTTCCCAATAATTGCAGTATTGTAAGTGATTGGTTTTACGGTTTTATCATAAAAATCGGTGAGTTCGTCGAGTGTCAATTTCTGAATTTCTGCATAAATATCTTTTCTAAAATCATAATCGATTCCTAATTTTTTAAGATTAAGGGTATTGAAAAATATATTGGTTCTATTGATTCTGTTAGAAGCAATTTGCTTGAGTGCCGAATTTTTAGCATTATCAAACTGCGCTGGAATTTGTGGTAAATTGGCCATCAAATCATTCATTGCATTCACCGCCAAATCTAATTTATTGGCTTGTGTACCAATATAAGTACTCACATAATCAGGATGGTTCAACTCGCCATTTGCAGCGTAAGAAACATAAGCAGAATACGCCAAACTCTTGCTCTCACGTATTTCCTGAAAAACAATGGAGGACAAACCTCGACCAAAATATTCATTAAAAACATTTATTTTCCCAAAATTTTGAATATTGACATTGTTTCCTTTACCAATTTTACTCATTTCCACTTGTACCATATCATAACTGGTGAAATAGACTTTGCCATCTGTTGAAGGTTCTGGATAGATTTTCTTTTCGGGGAAAGGTAAACTGGTATTTTCTACGAAATCTTTCTGCACCGCCAAAAACCGACCAAAATCTTTACCATAAAAGAAAATTTCGTAGTCTAATTTTGCAAAATTTTTGACTTTATCAGTCAGATTTATCACCTGAATTGCTTCTAACTCCTCTGCTGAAAGAACATCTGTAAACCTGGAAACTTTGCCAAATCTCGCATAATTGGTTAATGCAGTCATAATTCTGTTTTTGTCTTTTTTGGCAACTTCACGTCCTTCAATAATCGTTTTCACGGTTTCTAGGTAGATTTCTTGGTCGGGTTTTGCATTTTGCAACCAATGATTTAGGAGTTCTATACCTTTTGGAATATTCTCTTCTAGTCCGGTCAATGTAATGGTCAATTGATCTGGTGCAGTTCTAAAATCATTGGTCACTCCTATTTTAAAAAATTCTTTTTTTAGATCTTCTGCTGAAAATTGGTCGGTTCCTAAATATTGCAACACTTGATTGGCTAAACCTAATTTTTTATCGTGATCACTACCAAAAGGAAAAATATAATGAACTTGGGCAATATCATTGTACTTATTTTCCACAAAACTCACTTTTTTATCCTTGATTTTATCTACGGTAATTTCTTTTTGGTAATCAATAAATTGAGGTTTGATTTCAGGAGATTTACTTGCCAAAATTTCTTTCAAAAAATCAGATTGCTCTTCTCTATTGATTTTAACCGGGGTAATTCCGGGATTTTCTACTCGCACCAATTGATCATTGGTTCCTTTTTCTTTGTAAACAATGGCGTAATTATCATTAAAAAAATCATTGGCAAATTGGACTACTTCTTGTTTAGAAATTTTAGCAAAATCGGTCATCAGTTGCAATTCTTGCGCCCAAGTTCTGTTTTTGATATAGGCATCATAAATCGTGGTAGCCAAACCAACTGCAGTTTCTATAAATTTTAATCGCTGAATTTTCAAATCATTGATGATGGCAGGAATCATCCAATCTGCGAATTCACCTTTTTTAATTAAAGACATTTGTTCCAACAACAAATTTTTGGCTTCTTGCAAAGATTGTTTTTCTTTTGGGACTATGCTCATAGAAAAGTAACCATAATTTTTGAAACCCATCGCAAAAGCACCTGCACGAAGTGCTTTCTGTTGTTGATTGATGTTCAAATCTATCAAACCTGCTTCTGCACTATTGCTGAGAATATTAGCAACAATTTCTGCCAAAATTGCTTCTTTGGTTCCGTAGGAATCGGTTCTCCAAGCCATTTGCAAACGTGGTGTAGTTGGACTTTTCACGGTAACTTCTACTACTTTGGTCATTGGTAATTCGGTGATTACCTTTTTCGCGGGAAGTTCTTTGTAGGCAAAACTCCCGAAATATTGATCGATTAACTGAATGGTTTTTTCAAATTCTAAATCTCCAACCAAAACCAACGCATAATTGTTGGGAACATAATAATCATCAAAATATTGATGAATAGCAACCATTGATGGATTTTTCAAGTGTTCTGCAGAACCAAGTGTGGTTTGTTGTCCATTTGGATGTGTTGGGAACAAAGCCGACATCAGTGCATAATTTACCAATCGAGCATCGTTGTCTTGTGCACGATTGAATTCTTCGTAAACAGCTTCTAATTCTGTGTGGAAAAGTCGTAAAACCACTCCTGAAAAACGCTCTTTTTCTACTTTCAGCCAATTTTCTAATTCATTATTTGGAATATTATTTTTGTAAACCGTTTCATCGAGCCAAGTGTGTGCATTGGTTCCAGCTGCACCAAGTGAAGAAATGGCTTTGTCGTACTCATTTGCAATGGCTAATTTGCTCGCTTCTTGCGATACAGCGTCTATTTTTTGGTACAGTTCTTTCTTTTTTTCAGGATTTTTTTCGGTTTTGTGTTGTTCGTACAAATCTGAAATTTCTGCAAGAAGTTTTTGTTCTTTTTCCCAATCTGTAGTCCCAATTTTAGAGGTTCCTTTGAACATCATATGCTCTAAATAGTGCGCCAAACCTGTATTATCACTGGGATCATTGTTGCTCCCCGTTTTCACAGGAATGTAGGTTTGAATTCTGGGAGCATCAAAATTTTGCGCCAAATAGACCTTCAAACCGTTTTTCAGGGTGTACATTCGTACTTGATCTTGGTCGTGAGAAACGATTTCGTAAGAATAACCGTTTTTGTCAGTTTTATGTAGGGTTTCGAATTGGTTTGCAGAAATTTCTGTAAGCATATGATTGGATTTCAGTTGTTAATTTCTATTTCAATGAGTTGAAAATAGGAGGTCAAAATTAGGGATTTTGCACAAAAAAAGAACTACTTATTTTGATTAAAAATAAGTAGCTTTTTGCTATTTTTTTTAGAATTAATGAAGTATTTTTTTTAAGACAAATTGCTTTGTCGTTCCAATCCTCTTACATCATTTCATCGTGCCATTCTCTGATGGTAACTTTGGAAACCAAACCGGTGGTTACAAAAGGATCGCCTTTTACAAATTCTTCGGCAGATTCTTTGTCGGTAAAAATTGCCATTGCTCCTTCTCCTGGAATTGCAAACGGACCAATTCCCAAAATTTTTCCTGCTTTTACAAAAATATCTTCGTTAGCTTGATGCTCCGAAAAAACTTCCATCATTTTTTCCATAGTAGTTTCTGGTGCGGTTTCATATAGGACAACTGTTTTCATATTTTTTAATTATTTAAAGATTTTACACAGTGTATCAAATTCATCAATTTAAATACAATATTATTTGAAGATGAACAAAAATAGTAATTTCAAAAATACCATTAAAAAACTATTTTAAAATACATTAATATTATTGATTTAGGCACAAATGACTGTATATCAAAAAATATAAACATAAAAATTAAATTGTTAAAAGCTGATTTAAGTACTTCTGGAAACTCACTCCATTTTAATAATTAAGTGTAATCATTTTATGAAAAGGTTTTGAATAGATTTCAATACTTAAATTAAAAATTAAAACATTTACTTTATTCAATAAAACAAGAAAACAATTACCTTATTAACAACCATTTCTTAAAATAACTGAAGAATACATTTTAATTACAAATCACTAAAAATATTAAATTTACAACACTAAATAATTGAATTAATTTAATAATAACTAAAAAACAGAATAATTAAATAGCTAAAATAAAAGAAATACACATATATATTAT
>CALFIE010000057.1 GCA_937876095.1 uncultured Flavobacteriales bacterium
ATTAATATACTATGAACAAAACAGTTGATTACACTGATTATCGCAACCTGCTTATTAGGAGCTGTGTTGCAGTATTTATTCTATTGCAAAAAAGGTGATACTACCACAACAAAAACTGTGACAGACTCAGAAATTGTAGCATCAATGAGTAGATAAACCTTATTATTTTGACTGTAGGTAAGTTTTGGAGCCTTCGCCAACATTACATTGAAATAGCGCTGTAAAGTACTTACAGAATATCCAGATTCAAATGAAATTTGTTCATAGGTTTGTCTACCGACAATCCACTTCTTAAACCAAATCTCCTTGTTTTTTAAGGAAACAGACTTGTTTTCGGAGGTGAAATAAATTCCGCAATTTTTGCATTTCAACCGACGTTTGTTGTTTTGTTTTCCCCAGGAAATTGTCTCCAAACTTCCGCAACACCAACAACGATTTTTTTTGAATTTTCAGTCATAATAAAAGTTTATTGAAACAAAGTTCAATAAACTTTTATTTATATCAGTAATCATCGGAATCGCAAACAATTTTACCAACTATTTTTGACTATTAAATATTTAAAAATTATTTGTTTCTTTTCAAAATAGCATACACTTCTACCGCAAATCCCGCAATAATAAGTAAAGGTGCTATTCTAATTCTACGAATAGAAAAAATATCTTCGTTCCAAGAATTGGGATCAAATTTACCATCTATGGTATTTGCATCTGCTCCTAACATTAGAAGAAATCCTACCAAAATGAGTGCTAAACCAATCAACATCAGTTTAAAATTTTTAGATCCAAAATAAAATGTATTGTTAACTTCTGCTTTTGTTGGTGTAGAACCAATCTGCTCTGCTGAAAATTTATCTGTTTTTTTTGCCATAATTAGGAGTAATAAAGGTCATCTACACTGGATTTTAGGAATCGCCAAGTTGCGAAAACAGTGCTTGCAACGGTGATGAAAATCCCCAACAAAACAATTAATATGATTAGCAATAAATACTGATCGTTACTTTGCCAAAATGAACTGCCAATTTCACTAGTAAAATAGTACCAAAGTGCAAAAAGCACGAATAAACCAATAATTGAACCTATAAGTCCAAGAATTGCTGCTTCTTTTACGAATGGTTTTAATATAAATCGACGTTTTGCTCCAACTAATTGCATAGTTTTTATGATAAATCGTTTAGAGTAGATTTTCAAACGAATAGAATTATTAATGAGAACCATCGCCAAAACCAAAAATAATAGTGAAAATACAAAAATCCATTTCAAAATACGATTGAGATTGTTATAGACTTCAACCATCAATGTACTATTGTTTTTTACTTCTTTAATATTAGGAACTGACGCAAGTTGTTTCACAACTCCATCAATTTTTGCAGGATCTACATATTCTGGTTTCAGAGCAACTTCAACAGAAGCTGGGAAAATATCTTCTTCAAACAAAGCATCAGAATCTAAACCCATACTTTTTTTGGCTTCATCAGTTGCCATTTTTCGAGAAATGAAAGTGGCTTTTTTCACAAAAGGCATTTTTTCAATTTTTTGAAAAGTTTCTTTTTCTTGATTTGCAATTCGAGCCGAATCTTTAGCATCGTAATTTTCATCATAGAATGCATTTACAACCAATTGTTCTTTGATGTAGTCTGAATATTTCTGTGCATTGATCAAGATCATACCAAATAATCCAGCCAAAAACAAAACCAACGCAATACTGATAACTACCGTAATGTTGCTTGATCTGAGTCTATTTTTGTTGAAATCATCTAAAGTCTTTGCCATTAAATCATAATTTTTGGTAAAAATAGAAAAAAACTTCCGTAATTTGCCGAGAATTACGGGAAAATCGTGTTAAAAAAAACTTAAATGTTTCTTTGTGAATGTTAACTATAGCCAAACGAATTCCCTGAGAAAATCTTAGAAAAACGTATAATTATGACAGTTAAAGCGAAGAAACACCTTGGTCAACATTTCTTAACCGATGAGAATATCGCCAAAAAAATCGTAGATGCACTGAGTCCCAATGAAATGGCAAAAATTCTGGAAGTTGGTCCTGGAATGGGCGTCCTTACCAAATATTTATTAGAAAAAAATAATGAAATTTTTGTTGCAGAAATAGATCAAGAATCGGTAATATATCTTCAAAAAAACTATCCAAAATTAGAAGAAAAATATTTTACAGGGGATTTCCTGAAAATGGATTTCATGGATTTTTCTAATGATGAAGTATTGGTAATTGGCAACTTTCCTTATAATATTTCATCGCAAATTTTATTTAAAATAATAGATCATTACTCCACAATTCCCGAAATGGTGGGAATGTTCCAAAAAGAAGTTGCAGAAAGAGTTGCTGCAGTACCAAGAAATAAAAGTTATGGCATTTTATCGGTTTTGGTTCAAGCGTATTACCAAGTAGATTATCTTTTCACTGTACACGAAAATGTGTTTAATCCACCTCCAAAAGTAAAATCTGGAGTTATTAAACTTTCTAGAAATCCAAAACCAAACTTGCAAGGAAATGAAATACTCTTCAAGCAAATTGTAAAAGCAGGATTCAACCAAAGACGAAAAAAATTATCCAACGCTTTGAAAATTTTGCAAATTCCTGAATCCTTGAAAACTCACCAATTTATGGATCAGCGTGCAGAGGAACTTTCGGTAGAAGATTTCATAGCATTTGCAAAATTATGGCAATCAGAAATCACCTCATAAAAAAAACTGCTTCATTTCCTGAAGCAGTTTTTTATTTATTAAAGATATAAATTAATTTCTATTTTTAAGTAAAATCCAACCTGTTTTTTCGACTGGGTTTTGATTTACAGGATCATTCCAATTCATTTTGTACCAATAAGTCGAAGTTGGTAACAATCTATTATCAAAATAGCCATTCCAAACAGTTCTACCTTTATCTGCTTTAAATATTTCTTTACCATAGCGATCATAAATTGCTGCTGCAAAGTTTTCATACACGCTGATTCCTGTAAAATCTACAACATCGTTTATACCATCACCATTTGGCGAAATAATATTTGGCATAAAGAACGTGAAATAATCTAAACCACCAACACAAGTGGTATTTTTGACTCTCACTTTTATGCTATAATTCAAGTTGTTTTGCAAGTTGGTAAATACATTAGAAGCTTGCCAAGAAATTCCACCATCGATTGAATATTCAATCACTCCATTAGTAGAACTAACTGCACTGATTGTTAAGGTGTGATTGTCATATAAAACTGCTTTAATAACAGGAACTGAAGAATCAAAAACGACTGCAGAGAATTGTTTGGAACAAATTCCGTTGGAAATCGTGACAGTATAAGTACCAACTTGGTCAGTAGTAATTGTTTGTGTAGTAGCACCTGTATTCCAAGAATAGGTATAATTGGTTCCTGTTCCTGCATCTAATGTAATAACATCACCCGGACAAATTTGACCTCCTTGTAAAGTAGAAGTTATTGCATCTACTACAGTGATTGTTACAGTTGAAGGAGTTGGTGAAACACAACCATTTGCTCCAACTCCATAAACGGTATAAGTCGTAGTTGTATTAGGTGAAACAGTTTGGGTATCTGTATTTCCTGGTAATCCATTCCAATTATAGGTTGCAGCTCCAGTTGCAGTAAGTGTTACACTTTCGCCAACACAAATCGTAGTTTCAGTTGCAGTAACTGCTACAACTGGTGGTGTAGTATCTTGTGAAACGGTAACACTTTTGGTATTAGAACAAACCTTATTGTTCGGTTGAAAAGTATTAGAAATTGTAAGTGTATAAGTTCCACCTGCATTTACTACAGGTGATAAAGTATTTGCACCTGAAACTATATTTCCTCCACCTGATGCTATCCAAGAAAAAGTAGAACCAGTTGGATATACAGATGCACTTGCATTGAGTGTAACTTGCGGTACTGTGCAAGTAATTGTTGCAGGTGCAGCAATACTTGCGGTAATTTCAGCAGCTTTTATGAGTTGTAATTCTGCAACTTTAGAACAAAATCCTCCATTTTTCACCAAAACGTAAACAGTTTGATTTCCTGCACTTGAATAAGCCGTAGGATTGGCAATGATATTGGTATTTTCTGCTATTGCGTCAGCTTGATTTACATAATAAGTAAAAGTAGCTCCAGTCGTTGTACTAATATTTGGCTGTGCAGAAGTAAGATTAAATGTGGCATTACCCGCAACATAACATTCGGTAAGAGAAGAATTCTGAACAACTGGTGAAGTTCCACCAACAATAGTAATTGATGCAACACCAGGACATGCATTTCCGGGTACGGTAACTTCCACACTGTACACACCAGGTTGATTGGCTAGATATGTAGCAGAAGTTGCTCCTGGAATGGCAGTAGTACCATTGAACCATTGGAAAGTTGCGCTAGCTGTTTGTACAGAAGCAGTAAGTGATTGTGTTTGATTGTCACAAATATATACTGTAGGTGGCAATACAACACCAGTTGGTCCTAAAATTTGCACTCCAATATTAAACGAGCCTGCTTCTAAAAATACACCAGAATCATAAGCAGTATCAGTTGCATCTGCTAAAACCATTTTAAAATGGTAGATTTGACCAGGAATAACAGTTGCTTCTGAAGTAAGAGGTATAGTCCTTCCATTAAAATTGGTTTCCACAGAAGAATTATTGTAACCTGCAAAATATTGCTCGTTTACAGCTCCACAATCACCCGGAATTGCAGGGTGAATATTGGTTACACTTACTGCTCCACCTCCTGCTGGCAAAATAGCTAAATTGGTATAAGTAGGATCTCCTACTTTTTTCAATAAAAGAGCAAATCCATCGGTAAAATCACATGGGAAACTTCCGTCGTATTCTTCTGAAGCAAAGATATAATTAAATTTAACCAATGTAGAATTTGGCACAAAATCAAATTCTACAGAAACTGCATCACTCAAAAAAGTAACTGGATTAATGGCTGTAACCAAATCTGCATCACTTGACGTACCCAAAGTTTCACTCAATGAAGTTAACTGTGGGGTATTTCCAGCTTGTGAAACATGACCAGTCGTTAAAATAATTCCTTCTGTAAATGGAAAATTAGTAGTTCCTTTATTGAAATATCCCCAAGATCTCTCAGGATCACTTGCAGGCAAGTTAGGAGAAACCGTAACATTGGTAACACTTGATGTAGAACACGTAGAGCCACCAGTAATTAGCACATCTTTTATTAATTGAGCTATGGTATAATTACTTTCAGGATAAGGAGCGACATTTACATTTATTAATGCGCCAGCTTTCATGCTTTCTGCAGTAATTGTTTCTTTTTTTGGTTGTCTTGCTTTAGTATTTTGTGCAAAATTTATTTGCAAACCAAATAGTAATAAGATAGCAAGAACATAATTTTTTAGTAGCTTTTGTAACATATTGAGTAGTTTGCACAAAAATAATAATTATTCTTGATTTTACTCAAAATTTTTAACTATTTTTTTTTTCATATTAAATTAAATTAAAAACCTTCTATTAATAAGGAATTAGTTACTCTAATTAAAATTAAAATTGTATTATTCTTCTGTTTTCAAATTTTCAATTTTGTCTTGCAGTTCCTGAATTTTATCTCTAAGTACTTTAATTTGATTTTTATTGCTAGAAACATTGCTTTTCAAAATTACTTTTTGTGCTTTTTCTTTGTGTTCATCATCGTCATCTTCATCGGCAATTTCTTCTATATCTTCCTGAATTTCATCTATATCTTCATTAATTTCCTCTATATCTTCCTGAATTTCGTCTATATCTTCTTGGATTTCAATTACATCATCTTTGATGTTTTCTATGTGCTGAGAACTTTTATTCACCGACATTTGAATAAAAATCGCCAAATAAATCGCTTCTAAAGAAACAATAGTTGTGAGTACCAACATCATCTGATCAAACTCTACAATATGAAAAATAGATAACAAAAATGATCCTGCAAATAGAATGGTATGCACAATTAAAGAGGAAACCGAACCAACCCAAGAAATGATGGAATTGGCAACTTTGTCTAAAAATGCGATATTTTTTTCACGGATTTCTTCTCTTCTTATTTTCATAATGTCAGTTTAAAAAATTGCCGGTTTTATTATGGTTGATTCGCAAAAATTTGACTTTTTATTCATATAGTTTTGCAATGCAAAGTTACACTATATTTTCAAAAATGTAAAAAATGGATGAGAAAGTGCTGTTTAAAGACTAAAAAAGTAAGTAATCGGTTTGAAAAGCAATTTCAAACATTACGGTTGTGTTTTTTTAATTAAAAAAATCTACAACTCTATGGTTTCCAATGCTTGTGGAAGGTAACTTTCTGTGAATACCAGTTTTGCTTCATCTAGAAAAACTCCCAAATCGTGGTATCTGTTAGAGAAATGTCCCAAAATTAATTTTTTAACTTCCGCTTTTTTAGCAATTTCTGCAGCTTCTTTTGCAGTGGTGTGACCTGTGTAATCAGCCATTTCTTTCAGATCGTGCAAAAAAGTAGATTCGTGATAGAGTACCTCTACATTTTTTATGATAGGAATTATTTTCTCTGAAAATCTGGTATCACTACAAAATGCGTAAGAAATTGGTGGTTTCGCTTCGGTTGTGAGCACTTCATTTTTCAGAACATATCCGTCTTTCAAAGTAAAATCGCTACCTTTTTTTAAGAGATGATAGTCACACACTTCAATTTCCGGATATTTCAAAATTTCGGTCATATTTAGGTGGCGATCTTTTGGTTTTTCTCTGAAAAGGTAACCATTGCAATAAATCCTGTGATTGAGCGGAATTGTGAAGACTTCTACTCTATTATCTTCAAAAATTTTTTCTGATTTTTTGGATTCTAATTCATGAAAAACCACTTCAAAACCTTGATGTGTTTCGGTGATTCTAAAAATAGTTTCCATCATTTCCCTAATTCCTTTCGGTCCGTAAATGTGGAGTACTGTTTCGCGACCAAGCAATCGAAAACTCGAAATCAAACCTGGCAAACCAAAACAGTGATCACCGTGTAAATGGGAGATAAAAATATGATTAATCCTGGAAAATTTAACCTTTGCTTTTCGCAATTGCACTTGAGTACCTTCTCCGCAATCTATGAGGAAACTGCGCTCTTCCATTTCTAGAAATTGTGCAGTTGGTGACGATTTCACAGTGGGAATCGCCGAATTGTAACCTAAAATAGTGAGAAATGTGCTCAAAATAAGTGCTCGATTGTTAAAAGTGGTGCAAATCTCGTTAAATTTCTGCGAAGTACAAAACGAGTTATGAGTTATGAGTTATGAGTTATGAATTTTGAGTTTTGAGTTTTGAGTATCAGTAGGAGTTATGAGTTTTATAAAATCTGAAATCTAATATCTGAAATTTAACATCTATCATCCAAAAACTCCAACAATTTATCCATAGCATTTTTGCGGTGACTGATTTTGTTTTTTTCTTCGGGAAGCATTTCTGCAAAGGTTTTTTCGTAGTTTTCTGGAACAAAAATCGGGTCGTACCCAAATCCTTTAAAACCTTTGTTTTCGGTGAGCAAATTTCCGTAAACTCTGCCTTCAAAATAGTGTGAACCATTTTCATCATAATAACACAAAACCGTTATGAAATAGGCTTTTCTGTTGGTTTCGCCCTGCATTTCCTGCAACACTTTTTCAATATTTTTGGCAAAATCGTGGTTTCCTGCATATCTTGCAGAGAAAATTCCGGGATTTCCGTTGAGTGCTTCTACCACCAATCCGGAATCATCACCTATACTAGCAATTCCAGTTTTTTCAAAGCAATATTTTGCCTTTATTTTGGCATTTTCTTCGAAAGTTTTTCCGTCTTCTACAATTTCATCGTGAATATCATAATCGGTTAAAGATTTAACTAAAAAATCATCACCCAAAATTTGTTGAATTTCTTCTTTTTTATGTTGATTGTGCGTTGCAATGAGGATTTGTTTTGACATACTTTATATAAATAATGAGTCATTTGTTAAAGGGAAATTTCAGAATTTTCTTTTCCAAATTTTTTCATAAATAAAAAATAGAAAACACCAAAAATAGCGATGCCAATACCTAAGATTAGATATTCAGAAACTTGAAAGGTTTCATTAAAACTTTCTGTATTACCATAATAAAGCAAAATTGCGGATAAACCATTATTGAATGCATGCAACAAAATCGGCATCAGTAATGATTTTGTTTTATAATAAACCAATCCCAAAACAAAACCTAACAAAACCGCACCTACAAATTGCCATGGATTTCCGTGTATTAAACCAAAAAAGAATGCCGAAATCCAAATTGCATTCATTGGTTTCACACCATTGTTAATAAGTCCTTTTTGGATAATTCCTCTGAAAACAATTTCTTCAAAAATTGGGGCAAAAATTACAGCCATCAAAATCATAACCGAGGTATCTTTGGTTAAATCAGTCATCATTTTAGAGAAAAAACGGTACATCTCTCCGAAAAACGGCCCTGTAATTGGAATTTGGGAAGTAATAAATTCAGCAATCAGCATCATACCAAACATCATTGGGAACATCAACAAATACGTACTGAAATGTTGAGTTGAAAAATTGAAATTCAATTTTTTATGAGTTTGTGGTCTACAAATCAACTTATCAAAAGCAAAAATAGCTCCAACCCAAATAATCACATCAGAAATAAGAAGAAATAAGTCGTTATATTGGTAATTTACTTTTAAAACAAACATTAGCACAACATTGAATAACGACACGATAAAAAGTGGCACAAAAGCACCTAAAAAAAGAACCAATGCACCTAACAATTCAAATTTGTAATTTGGAAGAGAAGAATTTTCTTTCATTTAAAATTATTTTTTTTGACAAAGATAATCGAAATTACGAATTACGAAATGAGAATTACGAACCTTGAATTTAATTATCGAGCAAATCCACTATTCTATTCATTGATTCTTGATATTCTTCGTCAGAATTATTGTAAAATTTAAGGAAATCCAAATCATCATCGGGATCATCTATGGTTTTAGGAATGGTGAAATCCACGGTTTTTAAATATTCGTCCCAATTTTGTAGTTTCCAAGTATCACGGTCAGAATTTCGTTCAATCATTCTTTGGTGAATAATTTCTGGCGAAGTAATTACCCAAATTACGGTGAGTTTCGCGCCAAATTCTCTGAGTTTTGCTTTCAGATTTTTCATGTATTCTACATCTCTTATTTCTCTGGTAAAAGGTGCATTAATTAAGGTTTTATCATCGTATCTTAAAGCTTCCAAAGCCAAATCTACTATCGTAACATACTCAAAATCACGAATATATTTTTCAAAAAACTCAGAACTCCTGTTGTATTCTTGATTGGCTACCACAAAAATTTGCTTACTCAATGGAATCAACGTGTCTTTGTCTAAATAGACAATATGTTTCAGGTTTTCGGCCAATTTTTTAGAAATATAGGTTTTTCCTGATGCAGGTGGCGAAGTAACGAGGATAAGTCGTTTTAGCATTTTTTTAATTTTATCAAAGATAAAAAATTTGGTTGGAAGATGGAAGTTGGATAGAATTAATGCTAAAAACAATTTTGGTTTTATTTTACTTTTTTCAATTCCTAATTTTCATTTTAAAATATGTGTTTAAATTAAAAAACTTCCAACTTCAATCTTCCAACTTCCATGCTATTTTCACATCTCAATAAATTTCACGATTTTTGCACACCCAAATTTTATTTAAAATGTCTTTAGAAAAAGAAATTGCCAAACGAAAAACTTTCGGAATTATATCGCATCCAGATGCTGGAAAAACCACCTTGACAGAAAAATTGCTCCTTTTCGGAGGTGCTATTCAGGAAGCAGGTGCAGTAAAATCAAACAAAATTAAAAAAGGAGCGACCTCCGATTTTATGGAAATCGAAAGACAAAGAGGAATTTCGGTGGCAACTTCGGTATTGGCTTTTGAATACAAAGGCTTTAAAATCAATATTCTAGATACTCCTGGTCACAAAGATTTTGCGGAAGATACGTACAGAACTTTAACCGCAGTAGATTCGGTAATTGTGGTGATTGACGTTGCAAAAGGTGTGGAAGAACAGACCGAAAAATTGGTGCAAGTCTGCAGAATGCGAAATATTCCGATGTTGGTTTTCATTAATAAATTAGACAGAGAAGGTAAAGACGCCTTTGATTTGTTAGATGAAGTAGAACAAAAACTGGGACTTCGTGTAACACCACTTTCTTTGCCAATTGGAATGGGTGCAGATTTTCAGGGGATTTACAATATTTGGGAACAAAATATTCAGTTATTTTTAGAAGAAAAAAAACAAAAAGTTGGCGAAGCCATCAAAATAGATGATGTAAACGATGAATCGGTTGATGAACTCATCGGAAAAAAACCAGCCGAAAGATTGCGCGAAGAATTAGAATTGGTGCAAGAAGTTTATCCGAAATTCGACAGAGATGAATATATGAACGGTGATTTGCAACCGGTATTTTTCGGTTCTGCACTTAATAATTTTGGAGTTCGAGAATTACTAGATGCGTTTATAGAAATTGCTCCAAAACCACAAGCAAAACATTCGGATACACGTTTGGTACAACCAGAAGAAGAAAAATTTTCGGGATTTGTGTTCAAAATTCACGCGAATATGGATCCGAAACACCGTGACAGATTGGCTTTTGTGAAAATAGTTTCGGGAACTTTCAAACGGAACGAAAATTATCTGTTGGTAAGAGAAGGCAAAAAAATGAAATTTTCTTCACCAAACGCATTTTTTGCCGACAAAAAAGAAGTAGTAGACGAAAGTTTTCCGGGAGATATCGTTGGTTTGCACGACACCGGAAGTTTCAGAATTGGCGACACGCTGACTTCGGGAGAAAAAATGCAATTCCAAGGAATTCCGAATTTTTCGCCGGAACATTTCAGATATATCAATAATGATGATCCGTTGAAAGCCAAACAATTAGCAAAAGGAATCGATCAATTGATGGATGAAGGTGTTGCGCAATTGTTTACATTGGATATGAATGGCAGAAAAATCATCGGAACAGTTGGTGCACTGCAATATGAAGTTATTCAATACAGATTAGAGCACGAATATGGAGCAAAATGTACTTACGAACCTATCGCAATACACAAAGCTTGTTGGATAGAAGCCGACGAAAAATCTGCAGAATATCAAGAATTTGCACGACTAAAACAGCGTTTTATGTGCAAAGACAAACACGGGAAACCAGTTTTCTTAGCAGATTCTTCTTTCACGATTGTGATGACACAAGAAAAATTCCCGAACATCAAACTGCATTTCATAAGTGAGTTTGAAAGGGGGTAATTACCATTTTTGAATAAAAACTAAATTTTACATTTTATATAATAAATTCAAAAAAAAGAATTATTAACCATTTTTTTTTATATTTGTTACGTATAAAATACCAATATCTTATGAAAAATCTACTCTACGCTGCAATTATGATTTTTGGCAACTTGTTACTGATTACTTCTTGTAATCCAAGCAATGTTCCTATGCAAGAAAATATTACGATTGGCGAAACTAACAACAATTATTTTCAGATTGATGGTGGTATTAAATACTACAATACAAAAACTACCGTAACTGGAACGAATGCTTCTAATAATACACAATTGAATAAATACACATTCACTTTCACCAACAAAGATGATGCTGGTAATGAGAGCACTGTGAAGTTTGTAGTGACTTTTCCTTATGGTCAACTTATTTCCGGGACTTATAACTTGATAAGCGATACCAGAAAAGTAGATCCTGCTGCTTCCAGTTTTACCCAAATTATCGACGGAACTACATTAGGACCTTACACCAATCTAACAAAAGGTGTAATTGTGGTAAAAAAAGAAAACGATGGCAATTATACGTTTACGTATAACCTAAAAGGAAGTGCAGGTGGCGAAATTACCGGGAAATATTCCGGTGCAGTTACCTCTAATTAATATAATGTGATCAAATGAAATCCTACGGAGAAATTCGTAGGATTTTTTTTGTAAAAATTTTGCAAAATTGTTTTACAATTAATTGATTTATTGAACTTTACCAATTTTCTAAAAATTTACAATTTTAATAAGAATAGTATTTGTTTACTTTGTATCATCAATAATAATTATCATTAAAAAATGAAAAAAATACTACCGATTCTTTTTTTTGGATTTTTGCTACAATCGTGCTCTAAATCGGACATCCAAAAAACTAATGATGCCCTAAAATCAGCAGATAGTTTGGTACAACAAGCGAAAGATGGTTACAAAACATTGGATTCTATTACCGCAATTGTTAGCGATTCTACCAAAAAACCAAGCGAAGTGATTTTGCCAACCATAGAAAAAGGACGAGAAATCCTTGAAAAATCGGTAAAAGAAGTCAAATTAGACTCTCTGAATAAAAGCATTGATAAAATAAAAGAGCAGGTAAAAACTGGCTCCGAACTTGCAAAAACCGTAGATTCTGTAAGTGAAAAACTACAAAAAGGAGAAGTTTCTACCAAAGATATCACCGAAACCGTAAACAAAATTTTGAAAAATCAATCGATAGAAAAAAAAGAACATCAACCTCAAAATCCGGTGGTAATTCCACCAGTTTACAGTGAAAATCAAGAATCCAAAAGTGTGCAACTCAACATAAAAGTTGAAGATTTGGATACCGCAAAATATTTGGTAAAAGAATCTATCGATAATCATTCTGGTGTACTTCTGCACGAAAATTCTTCAGAAAACGAAGGCTTAGAAACTGCATTAATTACTATAAAAATTCCGCAAAAACATGTAGAAGATTTTCTGGCACAAGTAAAACAATTGGGTGAAGTTGTTTATATTTCTAATGATGGTGAATTTAGCAATAATCCAAACCAAATGTGCGATGTACAGATAGAACTGATGAAAAAATCGGAACCTAAAAATGGCGATTTAAACATTGTAAACCAAGAAGATGAAAAACCGCAAACTTTTGGTGATAAAATTACCACTGGATTTATGAAAGGATTTTATGTTTTAGGCGATGTTTTCCTATTTCTATTGCCATTTTGGCCACTATTTCTGATTGTAGGATTGATTTTGTTTTTTGTAAAAAGAAACCGAAAAAAACAACAAAATCCCAACGAAAAGTCGAAACAAGACCAAGAGTAATTACTATTTTTTTTCCTCAAAAGAATTAATTTTTGTTTTTAGAATGTAAGAAAAAATCCTTCAGAAAATTCTGAAGGATGTCGAAAGTTTATTTCGTAATAATGATTTTGTCTACCAAACTGAAGGTGTTTCCACTCAAAGGTAATGCACCGTGAATTTCTTTGTTATGCAGATAAAAATGTCCGCTATTCAATTCTAATTATTTAACCGCTAAAACCCAATAAAATTACGAAAAGTGAGATGAAAAATTATTTCATAATTTATTGATTAATAAAAACTCCAAAAAAGAAGTTATTTTTTGGCAATACTTCTAGAAATTACAATTTTCTGAATTTCTGAAGTTCCCTCGTAAATTTGGGTGATTTTGGCATCACGCATCATTCGTTCTACATGATATTCTTTCACATATCCATAACCACCGTGAATTTGAACTGCTTCTATCGTAGTATCCATCGCAACTTGCGAAGAAAATAATTTCGCCATTGCTCCAGATTCTGAAATATCTTTACCTTCATCTTTTTCTGATGCCGCTTTGTAGCAAAGCATTCTAGCAGCAGTTATTTGTGTTGCCATATCTGCTAATTTGAACGCAATTGCTTGATGATTGATGATTTCTGTACCGAAAGATTTACGTTCTTTGGCATATTTCAGTGCCAATTCATAAGCTCCACTTGCAATTCCTAAAGCTTGGGAAGCAATCCCAATTCTTCCACCATTCAAAACTTGCATCGCAAACTGAAATCCGAAACCATCTTCGCCAATTCTGTTTTCTTTAGGGACTTTTACATTAGTGAACATCAGAGAATGAGTATCTGATCCTCTAATTCCTAATTTATCTTCTTTTTTTCCGACTTCAAATCCTTCCCAACCTTTTTCTACGATAAATGCATTGATTCCTTTGTGTTTTTTCTCTACATCTGTTTGAGCAATTACTAAATAGTAAGTTGCGTTTCCACCATTGGTAATCCAGTTTTTGATACCATTCAAAAGATAATGATCTCCCATATCAATAGCAGTGGTTTTTTGTGAAGTAGCATCTGATCCAGCTTCTGGTTCAGAAAGTGCAAAAGCTCCAATTACTTCACCTTTTGCAAGTGGAACTAGGTATTTTTGTTTTTGTTCTTCGTTTGCAAATTTTTCTAAACCAGCACAAACTAAAGAATTATTAACTGACATTACCACTGCTGCAGAAGCATCAACTTTGGCAATTTCTTCCATAGCAACTACGTAAGAAACATAATCCATACCAGAACCGCCATATTTTGGATCCACAAACATTCCCAAAAATCCAAGTTCTCCCATTTTTTTCACTTGTTCGTGTGGAAATTTTTGTTCATTGTCTCTTTCTATTACTCCTGGTAAAAGTTCTGCATTGGCAAAATCTCTTGCTGCTTGCTGAATCATCAATTGTTCTTCAGATAAATTAAAGTCCATAAATATATGTTATTGTTTGAGCGTAAATTTACAATTTTTAGAAAAAATACCGAAAAAAATCTTTTTTAAAATAATGTCAAAATAATTTCATATTTTTACGAATAAGTATAGACTAATATAAAATTACGATCATGACAATAAAACGTTTATTTGATTTTGCACATAATGCTTTAGAAAAATTCCCTAAAGAAGACTTATTTGTAACCAAATATCACGGTGAATGGAAAAAAACTTCTACCAAAGAATTCATTAATTTAGGGAATAAGGTTTCTCGTGGTTTGCTAAAATTAGGAATACAATCTGGCGACAAAATTGCACTTATAACTACTGCTACCAGAACAGAATGGGCAGTTATGGATTTAGGTATTTCACAAATTGGTGCAGTTTCAGTTCCGGTGTATCCTACGATTACTTCAGATGATTATGAGTTTATTTTCAACAATGCAGAAGTACAATATTGTTTTGTTTCTGACCGAGATTTGCTAGATAAAGTAAAAGCCATAAAATCCAATGTTACTACTCTTAAAGGAATTTTCACGTTTGATGATATAGATGGTGCTCCAAATTGGAAAGAAATTCTAGATTTGGGTAACGATCAATCACTACAATCACAAGTCGAAGATATTTCTAAAACCATAAATGAAGAAGATTTAGCAACCATCATCTATACTTCTGGTACTACAGGAAAACCAAAAGGTGTGATGTTGACTCACCGTAATATTGTGTCTAATGTTTTGGCTTCTAATCCTAGGATTCCTAGAAAAAAAGGATTGGATTACAAAGAAACTCGTGTACTCAGTTTCTTGCCAATTTGCCATATTTTTGAGCGAATGTTGTTTTACCTTTATCAATTTAACGGATTTTCTATTTATTTTGCCGAAAGCATTGATAAAATGGGAGAAAACATCAAAGAAGTGAAACCTCACATTATGAGCGTAGTACCGAGATTGATAGAAAAAGTGTACGACAAAATTTATGATAAAGGAATAAGTTCTGGTGGTATGAAAGCCAAAATTTTCTTATGGGCATTAAATATCAATAAAGCAAAATCTGGAATCGGAAAACCTAGTTCTCTGAAAGAAATAATAGCCGATAAATTGGTGTTTTCAAAATGGAGAGAAGGTTTGGGTGGGAATATTCTGACCCTTGTTTCTGGTTCTGCAGCACTTTCTGCACAATTAAATAAAATGTTCCAAAATGCGGGAATTCCTATTTTGGAAGGTTATGGTCTTACCGAAACTTCGCCTGTAATTTCAGTAAATTCTTTTGAAAGATTAAAGGTAGGAAGCGTAGGTCACGTTTTGGATAATTTAGACGTAAAAATACAAGACGATGGCGAAATTACTGTAAAAGGACCTTCGGTTTTTGGTGGTTATTTCAAAAATCCTGAACAAACCAAGGAAACTTTCACCGAAGATGGATTTTTCAAAACGGGAGATATTGGTCATATAGATGAAGAAGGTTATCTGCATATAACCGACCGCAAAAAAGAGATGTTCAAAACTTCTGGTGGAAAATATGTTGCACCACAAGTAATCGAAAATTTGGCAAAAGCTTCTAAGTTTATAGAACAAATTATGGTTGTTGGTGATGGCGAAAAAATGCCTTGTGCAATAATTCAGCCTGATTTTAATTTTGCTAAACATTGGGCAGAAAGACACCACCTAAACATAGGAACTACACCTGCAGAAATTGCAAAAAGTCCAGAACTAAAAGCTAGAATTGAGAAAGAAATCGCACACTTGAACACCAATCTTGGGAATTGGGAACAAATCAAAAAAATCGAACTTACTCCCGAAGTTTGGACCATAGAACAAGGTTTGCTCACTCCTACCCTAAAACTAAAACGTAAAGCAATCAAAGAAAAATACCTCGCATTATACAACAAAATGTATGGTCACGATTAATAAAATTATTGAAAAACAAAAAAGACTGCAAATTTGCAGTCTTTTTTTTATAATTTTTATTAAATTTCTAAAAATTTAGAATTTAATGATGTCTTTCATTTTTTCGTTTTCTTCATTTACCATATCATCATCTACCAATATTTTTCCGCTGTGTTCATCTATGATGATTTTTTTGCGTTGTGCAATTTCCATTTGTTTTTGTGGCGGAATTGTGAAAAACGAACCTTTCGGAGCACCTCTCTCTAATCCAACTACAGCCAAACCATTTGCAGAACTGGTTCTGATTCTTTGGTAAGAAGCCAATAATCTCTCATCTATATTGTTGGCAAATTCGCTTGATTTCTCTAGAAGATACTCTTCTTCTTTTTGCGTTTCTGCTACAAGATTTTCTAATTCTTCTTTTTTGAATTTCAAGTGAGATTTTAAATCCTCAATTTTATTGGTAAGTTCAGTCAACGTTTCATTTTTGTGCTCAATTTTGGCACCGAATTCTTTAATTCTTTTTTCTGCTAACTGAATTTCTAATTCCTGAAATTCTATTTCTTTACCAAGTGCTTCGAATTCTTTGTTGTTTCGTACGTTGTCTTGTTGAGATTTGTACTTATCTATCAAAGATTTAGCATGATTGATGACTTCATTTTTGGTATTGATTTCGTCTTGCTGTTCTTTGATTTCGGCTTGAAATTTTTCTGCTCTTTTTTCAAGGCCTTCAATTTCAATTTCCAAATCTTCTACTTCAATCGGCAATTCACCTCTTGTATTGCGGATTTCATCTAATCTGGAATCTATGATTTGTAAGTCATACAATGCTCTTAACTTATCTTCAACAGAGATTTCTACAGTTTTTTTTGTCATATTTTTATAAAAAATAATTTACAGGGTTGGTTTTCTCGGTAGATTTTGAGATTGCAAATGTAGTAAAATTTTGTGATAAAATCTCAACTAATTGTTGCATAACAAATTGCTCAGACTCAAAATGTCCCACATCACAAAGTAAAATTTTGCCTTCTGCTTGAAAAAAATCGTGGTATTTCAGATCTCCACAAATATAGGCATCGCAGTTTTGTGCGATTGCAGCAGGAATTCCAGATGCTCCACTTCCGCCTAAAAGTCCGACTTTTTTAATTTTTTTACCCGTAAAATTGGAGTGCCTAATTACTTGCAAATGCAATTTATTTTTCAGCAATTCTAAAAATTCCGATTCGCTTAACTCAGATTCTAATTCGCCAAATCTACCTAATCCTACAAAATGATTTTCATTTTCTAATTTGGTAATTTGGTAGGCTACTTCTTCGTAAGGATGTGCCGATTTCATAGCAGCAATGATTTGATTTTTCTTAAAATCTTCAAAAATCACTGAAATCATTTTTTCATCTGCATTTTCACGGATATTGATACTTCCAGAATACGGATTTGCACCTTCTTTTGGTCGGAATGTTCCTTTACCCGAAATACTAAAACTGCACTCATCATAAAATCCAATATTTCCTGCACCTGCAGAAAATAACGCTACTTTGACTTGTTCTGAAAATTCAGTAGGTACATAAACTGACAAGTAACAGAGATTGTTTTTCTTTGGGAGTAGAATTTTCTGATTTTTGAGTCCTAATTCATTGGCAATTCTGAAATTAACCCCAAAAAAATCATTATCAAACGCTGTATGAATCGCATAAATTGCAATTTTGTTTTCTAGGGCTTTTATGATGGAACGTTCTACATAATTTTTGCCAGTAATACTTTTCAGTCCAGAAAAAATAATGGGGTGAAATGCAACTACTAGATTTAGTTTTTTAGAAATAGCTTCGTCTATCACGTTTTCTAAAGCATCGTGACAAACCAAAATTCCTGAAATTTTGGTTTCTGGATTTCCGCAAAGTAACCCTACATTATCAAAATCTTCGGCTTGTTTTATGGTAAATAATGTATTTGCTATTTCGGTGAATTGTCTAATTTTCATACTGTTACTTCGGTTTCTACTGATGACAAAATTGCAGCCCGACTGAAGTGGAACTCTTTTTTGCGGAGCATTGCGGAGCAAAAAAAGTGGGAAAGGAAGGCGGAAATTGCTGCCATAAAAAAATAATTAATATTTTACCAAAGGTAAAGTTTTCTGTTTTATGAAATAAAATTTTTAATATAATTTTGTATATAAAATTGCAAAAAAACACCTTCCACAAAAAATAGAAGGTGTTTACAATTAACTACTAAAAAATAAACTATGTTGTGGCTAATTCATCAGATTCTGCCAATTTTTCTAATTTTCTTTTTCTTCGGTTAATTTTCCATTTGCTTACCATATAGAACATGACAGGAACCATAATAAGCGTAAGGAAAGTTGCGAAAGACAACCCGAAAATGATGGTCCAAGCAAGTGGTCCCCAAAATGCAACATTGTCTCCACCTAGAGAAAAATGTGGATTCAGTGTGGTAAGGAACGATGCAATATCGAAATTGAGACCAATTGCAAGTGGAATTAATCCCAAAATTGCAGTAGTTGCAGTTAAAATTACCGGTCTTAAACGTTCTTTACCTGATTCTATGATGACGCCTTTCACTTCTTCTAAGGTTAAATCATCGTGTGTTTCTACACCTTTTTCGGCAATCAATTCATCTAATTTCAGTACAAAAAAGTCCATCAAAACGATTCCGTTTTTCACGACAACTCCTGCAAGAGAGATAATTCCCATCATTGTCATTAATATAACGAAGTTCATCCCAAAAATAGATAAGCCAAGAAATACTCCTGAAAAACTGAGGAGAATGGTGGTCATAATAATCACCGTTTTGGAAATGGAATTGAATTGAAATACAATAATACCTGTAACTGCAGACATTGCAAGGAACAATGCCAATAATAGGAAACTCATATTTTTGCCTTGTTCTTCTTGTTCCCCACCAAATTTGTAGGTGATACCAACTGGAGTTTTATAATTCTGAAGAGAATTTTTAATTTTCCCAACAATTTCGTTGGCATTTGCACCTTTCAGAATATTAGAATAAATCATAATGGTTCTGGTATTGTCTTTTCTCTTGATTTTGTTGAAGGTTTTTTCTTCTTTCATCGTAGCAAAAGTAGACATAGGAACGAGCACTGTTCCAGTTGGTCCAGCCAAAGTAATCGGTTGATTGAACAATACCGATGTATTTCTACGCTGATCTTGTTGTAATCTTTCGGTGATATCGTAATCGTCTTTGGTGTCTTTGAAGGTTGAAATATTTTGACCAAACAAAGCTCTACGAAGTGTAATTCCTGTATAAGCGGTAGAAACACCTAAATTTCCTGCGGTTTCTCTATTGATATCTATGATGAGTTCTGGATTTTCTTTGTTGATATCGGTTTGTAGTTTTTCAATTCCAGAAATATTTTGACTGTTGATGTAGGAAATCATATTTTGAGATTCGGCGAGCAAATCATCATAATTATCACCCCTCATTTCAATAGAAATAGGATAACCAACTGGTGGTCCGTTTTGGTTTCTTTCTACGGTAGTTATCAATCCTGGGATTTTTGGAACTGATTTTCTTACTTCTTCAATTACATCAGAGGATTTTACACCACGTCTTTTTGCAAAATCTACAAAATTGATGGTAATTTTTGATTTGAAAGGCGTTTCTGCGGCAGAACCTGCATCTACATTGGGATTGGTTGCACCTTTTCCAACTTGCGTAATCATACTCTCTATCATATAATTTTTGCCATCCTGATCTTTGTATTTGTCCAAAGCTCGCATCACTGCTGATTCTACCAATTTGGTTGATTGGTTGGTTTTACCTATGTCTGTTCCTTGTGGATATTCCATATACACAAATGCTTGCTTTGGCATTGTATCTGGGAAGAAAAGTACTTTGGAACGGCCAATTCCCATCATAACTCCAAAAATTACAAAAGAAAATAATAGAATCCCGAAAACACCAAAAAGTGCTCTACGTGGTTTTTTACCTTCTAATAAATTTTTGAGGAAATTTTGGTATTTTTTAGCCAAATTTGGGAAAAAAGTATATTGGAAATGCTCAATCTTATCGTGAAAGAAATTCTTGTACAACCAAATTGCTAAGATTGCTAAAACTGAAAGTGTAGTTACGGCTAAGAAATAAGGAATACCTGTAACCAATCTCAAAATTCCGAAAACTAAGGCTAAACAAACGAAAATAATGGTGTATTTTTTGGCTTGTTGTGTGCTGAGATTTTTATTATCCAATGTCATTCCACCACCTGTCATAGCAGCATTTATGACTAATGCTACGAAAAGTGAAGCCGACAATGTTACCGAAATCGTAATTGGGAAATATTTCATAAACTGTCCCATCATTCCTGGCCAAAGCAACATTGGTAAAAATGCAAAAATGGTAGTCAAAGTTGAAGTAATTACCGGAAATGCAATTTCACCAATCCCGTATTTAGAAGCTAATCTTCGTGGTAAACCACGTTCCATATTAGCATAAACGTTGTCTACAACAACAATTCCGTCATCTACCAACATACCAAGTCCCATTACCATTGCGAAAAGTACCATAGTATTAAGCGTAACACCAAATGCACTCAGAATTGCAAAAGCAATGAGCATAGAAAGTGGAATTGCGGTACCTACGAAAAGTGCGTTTTTCATTCCCATAGAAAAACTGAGAACTCCCATTACCAAAAGAATTCCTATGATAATGTGATTTGCCAATTCGTTTACCTGATGTTCTACTTGTTCTGATTGGTCAGAAGTTTCGGTAACTACCAAATCTTTTGGGAGATATGTTTCTTTGGCTTTTTCAATTTTTTCGCGAGCTTGTTCTATAGCAGTGATCATATTGGTTCCTGCTCTTTTCTTTAAATTAAGCATCACCACATCTTGCCCAGATTCTCTTGCGTAAGTTGTTTTTTCTTTCTCTTTAAAGGAAACCGTTGCAATATCACTGATTTTCACGCCTGGTTTCACCATAAAACTGTTGAGATCATTAGGTGATGTAATTTGTCCTTTGATTCTTACATTGGTTCTATTGCCTTCATTAATGAGATTTCCACCTGAAATGGTAATGTTTTCATTTTTCACCGAATTAATTACTTGGTCGAAACTTACACCAGTTGCATTCATTTTAAATAAATCTAGTGCAATTTCAACTTCGGAATCGTCTACACCAACTAATGTTGCTTCTTTGATTTCTGGGATATCTTCTAGATCGTCTTGAAGTTCTTCCGCATAGTTTTTCAGGGTTTGTTTTGGGTAATTTCCTTTAACATTTACATTCAAAATTGGGAATTCTTCAGAAATATTGAGATCAAAAACATTGGGATCTACTTTGGAACCGGAGTCCATATTTGGCCAGTTTTGGTTGCCTTTTGCTTCGTCAACTTTGTCTTTTATACGTTGTTTTGCAACTTCTATAGACAATTTCGAGTTGAATTCTACAATTATTAAACTATAATCTTGAAATGAATTAGAGGTGACTTTGTCTACACCCGAAACATTTTTGAATTTGTCTTCTAACTCTTTGGTAATGAGTTTTTCTACGTCTTCTGCAGAATTTCCTGGATAAATTGAAGAAATATAGATATTGTTTTGCTTGATTTCTGGGAAACTTTCTCTCGGCATCGAAATAAATGCTGAAATCCCTAAAACCAAAATGATAAATACAAGTACATAGACCGTAGTTCTGTTATCTACAGCCCAACTCGAGAAAAAAGATTCTTTTTGATGATGATTATTTTGATTCATAAAAATGGGTTCAAAGTTTAAGTTTAGGGTTCAAAATGTAATTTCAATTATTTAGAAATTTTCACTTTTTGTCCGTCTGAAAGATTTTTAGAACCATCTGTAATCACCAAATCACCTTGTTTGAGACCAGTGGTAATTTCTATGCTGTTTTCAGATTTTTCGCCTTCTTGTACGAAAACTTTTTTAGCTACTGCATTTTCGCCTTTCACTTGTGTTGCTATGAAAACATACGTTCTGTGCGCTGCATCTTCATATATATATTGTGATGGAATTTGCAAAGAATTTGGATTGATGTAATCTGCAATTTTTAGTTTTGCTAAGAGATTTGGTTTTATAATACCACCTTCGTTTGTCACAGGAATTTGCACATTGAAAGTTCTATTAGCAGGATTAATGTAATTCCCAACCAATCTCACCGAAGAATTCACGGTTTTATTCAGCGTCGGGAAAAACACTTCAACCGATGAACCTTGTTTTACTTTTGCCAAATACGATTCTGGGACATTGGCATCTACACGCATAGTTCCTAGAGAAATCAACCTTAGAATGGTAGTTGGTGGTGCCATAGAAACAATTTGCCCAGATTGTGTAGTTATGTGATCTACTACTCCACTGAAAGGTGCAATAATTGAAGTTTTCGCCAAAGTTGCACGAACTGCATTTGCAGCTTTTTGAGTGGCTGCAACTTGGTTTCTAGATGCTAATATTTGGTTAAGAGAAGCTTCGTAATTCGTTTTTGTTTGTAAATACTGAAATTCTGAACCAATTTTTTGTTTCCAAAGTGCCGATTGTTTTTCGTAAACAATTTTCATCAGATTGGCACTCGCTTGTAATTGTTGTAATTGTGCATTAGCTGCGGCAACTTGTATTTGCGCTTGTTTGTATTGGTCTTGCAAACCACCATCTGACACTTTACCAATGACTTGACCGCGAGAAACGTGTTGTCCTTCTTTTACAAAAAGCGTTAAAATACCACTGAATTGTGGTGTAATGGTTATGTCTTGGTCTGTAGTTACATTCCCTTGAATTTCGATATTATGTACAAAATTGGTTGGCTGCATAACCAAAGTAGAAACAGTACCTGTTTCAGCAGATGTAACACCTAAAGTACTGAGATTGGCATCTATTTGCGACATCACATTGTTTATGCTGTCTAGTTTTGCTTTTTGTCTTTCTTTGTACGCTTGCAAACCTTTAACATCTTTATTTTTAATTAAAGTATCTAATTTTTGATCGGTAGAAGCATCTTTTTTACAAGATACCAAGCTAAGTGCAATGAATAGTGGTATATATAATTTTTTCATAGGATTATTTTTCAAAATTTTTGGTAAATGAGTTTTTTTATAATTTTCCTAGCGCTTCATCTAGTTTTGTTTTTGCTTGTATCAAATTAAGAGCTGATTGGTAATAGGTTGATTGTGAACCGTATAATTGAGTTTCAGCTTGCTGAAGCTCCATACTGGTTCCCATTCCTTCTTTGAATTTTAATTGTTGTTTATTATAAATACTGGAAGATAATTTTACCAATTCTTGAGCAGTTTGGTAAGAATCGTTCGCGTTATCATAGTCAGTTTTTCTGGCAAGGAAATTGTTTTTGAGTGATTTTTCGGTATCATCTTTATCCAATTTTGCTTTTTTTAGACTAAGTTTTGCTTCTTCGGTTTGCCAATGTCTCTGAAATCCACTGAAAATAGGTACATCTAGTTGCACCCCAAACAAACTGGTATTGAACCATTTCTGACTGGTATTAAATAAAGAAAATGTGCCATTTTGTGCACTAGATTGTGTATTGAAAAATGCTACTAAAGTTGGTAATGCTATTGATTTTTGCAATTTCAGTAGCAATTCACTTATTCTGATTTGGTTTTGTTTTAAACGAACATCTATATGCTGACTAAAATCCAAAGAATTTTCTTGGGGAAGCAAAACTTGATTTTTCTGTACCAATTCGTCTAATGAAGTTATTAATTCTAAAGAATCATCAAGCTGAAAACCCATTAAATACTTCAATGAGGTTAGCAATTGTTCTCTGGTTCTTTTTAGATTTCTGATATTAGTTTCTAGGCTTTTGTAAGAATATTCTAACTGTTCTACATTTTGTAATTCAATTAGTCCTAATTTGTAGGTTTCTTTGGTATCATTTAGAGATTTTGCAGCTACTTTTTGGTTTTCGAGTAATGTTTTGATATTCTCATCGGTCACCAAAACTCCTGCATAAGAAAGCATAATTGCCATTTTTATGCTAAGATCTGTTTTTTCTTTTACCAATGCAGCAGTTTCTTTGTAAGTTTTGGCACTTTCTAGACCTACAATATAAGAGCCATTAAATAATAACTGACTTACGCTAATTCCTGCAGAACCATTGTGTTGTTGACCAAATTGCACTGGTGAAAAACCACCATCAAATTTACCAAAAAGTGCATTTGGCATCAATTGTACTGGTATATTTAGGTAGTTGGTATATTTGGCTTGACCTGTAACTTGTGGCACCCCAATTCCTATAGTTTCCTTTACTTTTTGTTGTGCGATTTCTTGATCTATGATGGCTTTTTTTATCTGTACATTGTTTTCTAATGCATATTTGTAAGCATCCTCTATCGTGAAGCTTTTCTGCGCAAAAATTGGGGTAGAAATTACGGTGAAAAGTAGAATTCTAATTAAATTCTTCATATTTTAATTTTATTTTTTTTAGTTGTTTTTTTCCTTCGTCAGTTACAATAGCGTCGAGATAAAATTGGAGTGCTACATTGCAATCTGCTTCTTTTTCGGTGAGATCAGTATCTTTGTACAAAGGTGACGTATCCATCGCGAAAATGAGTGTCATATAGAGTTTGATGTAGGTTTGATATCGTAAATCACTTCTATACAAACCGGAATTCATCCCAATTAGATAATTTTCAGTAATCAATTTATCAATCTTATCCGTTACAAATAAGATATGATTGTGGTAAACTTCGGGATAATATTTAATAAGTTGTAGAATAAAAGAACTCTTATCAGATTCTATCACTTCATTGATAACTTTGTTGCGTAGCAACATAATTTCTATTGCATTACCATTTTTCTGATCTATCTGCAACAAAAAACCAATCACCTTTTCTACTTTATACTTCAAAACATCTTCTAGAAGTGCTTCTTTGTTGGTGTAAAATTGATACAAAGTTTTTTTAGAAATAGAAAATTCTTTGGCAATATCATCCATCGTAAAGGTTTTTGCACCGTTTAATAGGAACAAACCTGCTAATTTTTCAAGAAAAAGTTCTTTATCATCCATAATTAGGATGCAAAGATACAAGTAAAAACTATAAAACCAAAAAAGTTTCCTAGTTTTTTTTTGATTTAAAAAAAAAGCGACCAAATTGGTCGCCTTCTTAATTAAATAAATTAAAATTATTTTTTGATTGCTTTCATCGTTTTCACCGATCCATTGTCATAATGCAATTTTAACATATACAACCCTGAATTCAAATCACTTAAATTAAGTACTGAAGAAGGTTTTGCTATGGTTTTCACGGTTCTACCAGATGCATCTGTTATGGTAACTGATTTCACACCTTTCACATCAGAGATATTCAAAATATCTTTGAATGGATTTGGATAGATGGTTACAGTATTTTTAGTTAAAGATAACTCATTAGTTCCTAATGAAGAATCATAAGCAGATATTTTGAATTGACCATCATCTTCGTTACCAAATTCGTTACCAAATCTCCAAACAGAAACATACAAAGTTGCACCAGGAGTTTGACCAGTTAAGGACAACTTGGAGAAATGATAATCCGGATCAGATGAATATTCATCATTGCAACCTACTTCAGTTAATGTAGTACAGTCTCCTGTATAAGCAGTAAGTACGGTATCTGCAAGATATGGTGCTGCATTACCAAGAGCTGTTTCTATAGTAATATTACCAGAAGCTGGAACTACCACTTTGTACCAAACATTGATGGTAGTTAATCCCCCATTTGAATCTTGTGCACCACAAGATGGTCCTGTTGGCGAACCCGTACCTGCAGTTGCTCCTACTGTATTTCCAATTAATGGATTTGATGCAAATGTTGCTCCTGGTGTTAAAGAAACAGCATTAGAACAATCATCATTTGCTGGTGGAGCATTAAGTGTTGTGAAAGTTCCTGCTGACCAAATACTTTCACTTCCTGCACACATAGATCTTACCCAATAATAATAAGTGGTATTAGGAGTAAGTCCTGTTAAATTTACACTGGTTGATGTAGTTGCTGTACCAGATCCTGTTGGTGCTGTATTGGTTGTAGAATACACATATTCGTAACCATTTACTGGTGCAGTTGCAGGACCAGTCCAAGAAACAGTAGCCGCATTTGATGTAATATTGGTAGAGGTGAGTGCGGTAGGTTCGCTACAAGCAGGTGTTAAAATAATATTGATATCATCTACGAATATTCTGTATAGATTTGCATCTGAATAAGCATTGAATCCAAAATAATAAACTCCTGTTGTTGAAGGAATAAAATCATAAAAATCTTGAGTTAAAACACCTCCAGTTATTGCTGTGTAATCATGAATGAGGTTGGTCATACTAGCAGCATCTGCTCCAGTTCCATATGAAACTTTCATCTTTTCAGTAGCAGTAGTATCGTTACCATACTTGAATTTAATTCTATAACTAGTACCTGCAGTAAGGTTAATACCATTGGTAAAGAACCAAGTATTTGCAGCATTATCAACATTTAATTTATAAGTTAATATTCTGCTCGTAAATCCATATCCTGGACTATCATCTACATACCAATTATTTCCTGATCCTACATTTTGGTTCGAAGTACAAATTGGTAAACCTGTATTTGTTGTAGATTCAAAATCTAACAAATATGGTACATTATCAGCATAACAAACAGTAATAAATGAAAGATCGGGTGAAGACCAAGCACTTTGATCGGTAGCGCTACAATTAGACCTAACCCAAACATAATAAGGAGTAGCAGGAGTAAGACCAGAAATAGTTGTAGAGGTTCCACTTATATTAGTTTGTGATGGTGTAGTAGTACTAGAAGGAACAGTGTTGCTTGTACTATAATATAAATCATAACCAAGTGAAGGTGCCAAAGTTGGAGCTGTCCAAGAAATTATTGCTGATGTATGAGTAACAGAACCAGCTGTAACTTGAATAGGAGCAAAACAAGAAGGAGCTGCTGCTACCACCAATGTGTAATCATGTGCTTCACCAGAACCACCTACATTACATGGAATAGGATCACTATAATAAAGAGCTGCAATTCTTAATCTATAATTACCTGGAGCAACTGTACTAGGAATGGTAATTGTACCAGTAGTTGTAAAATTAACACCTTCTACTGCGCTACTTAACAATTCTGGTGCAGCATCATCAAAAACGCCATCATTATTAAAGTCAACCCAAATTTTCACATGTTCACTTTCATCATAATTATGAGTTACTTTATAACCATAGGTAACCGCAGCCTGAACATTAATTTGCATAGACGTATAATCACCATAAGCATTATCTGAGCAACCAGTATTTGTGTGACTAAATGATGCTGATGGTATCTCAAAACTATTAATATTATCACCTCCTACACAACCAAATTGAAAAGATGGAGTACAATAAGTTTGAGCATTTAATTGCCAGAAACCTAACAACAAAGTAATTAAATAAGCGAATTTTTTCATATTTTTTATGAATATCCGTAAAATAGCCTAATTTTTATTATCTTTGTGTTTATCAAAAGCT
>CALFIE010000058.1 GCA_937876095.1 uncultured Flavobacteriales bacterium
GACCTTGAGCTTCAGCAGGATCGCCGAGACATGTGCCTTGATCGTCGCTTCCGAGACCCCGAGCTCATAGGCGATCTGCTTGTTGAGCAGACCCTCGCCGAGCATGCCGAGCACGCGGCTCTGCTGCGGGGTGAGCGTGCGCAAACGGTTGATCAGGTCGGCCACGTCGGGATCGGTTTCCTGTCCCCCCTGATAGCTTTCCGGCGTGGCGATGTCGCCTTCGAGCACCGACTGGATGCTTGACCGGATCTCGTCGATCCCGGCCGATTTGGAGATGAAGCCGGAAGCACCGAGTTCCAGCGCCCGGCGAATGGTAACGGGATCGTCTGTCGCCGAGACGATGACGAGTGGCAGGCTTGCAAACTCCGCCCGAAGCGCCATCAGGCCGGAAAATCCTGATACGCCGGGCATGGCAAGATCAAGCAGCATCAGATCGGCATCGGGATGGTCGGAAGCCGCCTTGCGCGCGGCCTCGAAATCGCCGGCCTCGATGATGGTCTGGGTGCCGTCGATACCGGTGACCGCCTGGCGCAGTGCACCACGGAACAGCGGATGATCGTCGGCGATGGCAACTTGTATCTTCATAAGTCAGGTAATGGTTTTGTTTTTTACGTCAAATTCTATGTTTACCGAAGTACCCCTGCCGGGGTGCGATTCTATAGTGCAGTGCCCGTCCATGGCACTGACCCTTGTTTGCAGATTGCGCAAGCCCATGCCCGGATGCTGTATAGTGGTATTGAACCCAATGCCATTGTCCTCGACGGTGACAATGAGCCAATGCTGCTGCATGATGAGCTGCACCAGCACCTGAGATGCCTGTGCATGCTGACGGGCATTGCGCACCAACTCTTGCACGATGCGATAAACCCCCAATTTGAAATCGTGAGACAGCACTGAAAAATCGCCAAAGTGCTGAAATTCGATATGCTGTGTGGCACTACCCTGCAAGTGAGCACAAAAAGACTGTACTGCCTCGGGCAGGCTTTGTTTCAGGAGGGCCTCGGGCATGAGGTTATGGGCTGTTTTGCGAATCTCATCGCCCATTTCATCGAGCAGGTTCATAGCTTCGTTGTAGGCGGCTACATTGGTAATGTCTTTATTCTCGTGATGGATGGCCATGAACCGCATCATGGCGGCAGAGAGCATACCGCCTATACCATCGTGCAGATCGGCCGCGATGCGGCTGCGCTCTTTGTCGGCGCCCTGCACGGCTGCGCGAAGTACCTCTATTTTGTTGGCCTGGTCTACAGACTGTAACCATGTGCGGTGGCGCCACCACCACAACAAAGCTACCAAGGCCAGAATAACCACCAATGCTATAACAATGACCATGGCCGTGTACTGGCCGGCTACCACTGCCCGCTGGCGGGCAATGACCAACTCTTTCTGCGCCAGTATGCGATCTTTCTCGGCAGATTTGTACTGAAATTCTATACGGCTGAAATCGAGTGATTTTCGGATACTGGACAAAGAATCTTTGATGTGATAGAATGTATCTTGAAACGCCATGGCACTTTGATAGCTGCC
Source organism: uncultured Flavobacteriales bacterium (assembly GCA_937876095.1). Classification (GTDB taxonomy): domain Bacteria; phylum Bacteroidota; class Bacteroidia; order Flavobacteriales; family Weeksellaceae; genus CALFIE01. Next base: position 1,528 of record CALFIE010000058.1, read on the forward strand.
CATGCTACGATAGACCTGCGCCAGTAACTGATACGGCCGTTCGGTATGGTCTTGTAAGCCGGTGGTGCGGATAAGTGCGAGCGTATGCTGCAATACTCGTTCGGCCTCCTGATAACGGCGAAGCCTGATGAGGGCATCGGCAAAGGAACAGGAAGCCTCTATAAACACATAATTGTACCTATCGCCGGCGGTTTCCATGGCTTTTTTGGCAGCAAAAAATTCTTTGGTATTACTTGGTAAAACATAAGGCATTCCTCCGTGATGTGGAGTAACTCTTACCTTCACGTTTTTTGGTGCAATTTTTTCAAAATATTTTGTGAATTTTTCAACGATTTCTTCTGGTGTTTGGTAAGGAACCAATCGCATAGAAATTTTCGCAAAAGCTTTGCTTGGAATAACTGTTTTGGCACCTTCTCCTATATAACCGCCCCAAATTCCGTTGCAATCCAAGGTTGGTCTTATAGAAGTTCTTTCTAAGGTAGTAAAACCAGTTTCACCTTCTACTCCATTCAGACCAATTGATTTTTTGAATTCCTCTGGATTGTCTTTCAATTTATTCATTTCGGTGCGTTCTTCTGCCGAAACTTCTTCTACATTATCATAAAAACCATCAATGGTGATATGTCCGTTTTCATCTATCAATTTTGCGATCATTCTACTCAAAACGTGAATTGGATTCGGAACTGCACCTCCGTATAAACCAGAATGTAAATCTCTGTTTGGACCTTCTACTTCTACTTCTACATAACTCAAACCACGCAAACCTGTAGTTACAGTTGGTTGCTCATTACTATAAATATGCGTATCTGAAATCAAAATGGTATCACAAGCTAATTTTTCTTTGTTTTCATTTACAAAATCTCCCAAACTTACCGATCCTACTTCTTCCTCACCTTCTAAAATAAATTTTACGTTGCATGGTAAAGTGTTGGTTTTCATCATTGCCTCAAATGCTTTGATGTGCATAAAAAACTGACCTTTATCGTCTGCAGAACCACGTGCAAAAATAGCACCATCTGGATGCAGTTCCGTTTTCTTAATAATCGGCTCAAAAGGTGGATTATCCCACAATTCCAATGGATCTGCAGGTTGCACATCATAATGACCATAAACCAAAACAGTAGGTAATTTTGGATTGATGATTTTTTGCCCAAAAACTATAGGATAACCTTTGGTTTTACAAATTTCCACATCATCTGCACCTGCATTTTTCAGGTGTTCTGCTACTTTTTCGGCACATTGTAAAACATCGTTTTTGTAAGCAGGATCTGCTGAAATCGAGGCGATTTTTAATAATTCAAACAATTCATTTACATAGCGAGTTTTGTTTTGCGAAATATAATCTAAGGTTGATTGCATATTATTTTACTTTATTATTTAAAAAATTTCTTTGAAATTACCTTCTGAAAAAAAATTCTATCCACTAATTTCTATACTTACAAATATAAAAAAATGCCTTGCTACTGCAAGACATTTTGTAGTTTTATTTTTTGATAATTTTCTTTATTTTGAAAATCTTACTGACATTTTTCTGTCAATTGCACGTTCTTCATCAGAAGCTTCTTTTGCTACAGTTGCATATTTGCTACCATAACCTTCTGCTGAAACAACTTGTGCACCAGCTCCTAATTTAGATAATTCAGATTGAATAAAGTTTGCTCTATCTTGTGACAGTTTTTGGTTTGCTGCATCATTACCTGTTTTATCGGTATAAGCACCAATTTTGATTTTTGCTTCAGGGAAAGCTTTCAAAATTTTAGCCAAATTTTCAAGTTGACCTTCAGAACCTGCTTCTAATTGATTAGCTGAACCCATTTTGAAATTCACGTGATCGAAATTATACCAAGTATCTTTCAGAGCAGCATCATCTGCAGCATTTTTATAAGCTCCCGATTTTAGAAAGGTAATCATTTGTGCTTCTAAACCGTTTTCATAACCTTTCAGTGCCAGTCCATTTAGATCAATATCCACATCTTTTTTTACTTCTGCTGCTCCTTTTTCAGCAGATTCATGGTGTCCTTCTGCAACCACATCATCATAACGTTCTACTCCTGCTTCACGTTTTAGAACATCTTTATTTTTTCCTGCAGGTGGATTTTGACAAGCGATTAATAGTGTAGCAGATGCTACTATAAGTGCATATTTTTTCATAGATAAAAATTATGCCCAAAAATAAGTTATTTTGAGATTTGGTGCAATTAATTTGAAATGATTTTTACGTAGAATCTTTATTTTTTATTTTTTATTAAAAAAATAAGTTCATCCAAAGTACTAATTTATTGAATTTTAATCATCAAATGCTTTGTAGAATAACATTTCCGAGCAAGGATTTTGTGAAGATTAAATATTGATTTCCTCCGTCCAAAATTTTGTATTTTTTCTTAATTTCGTCGGGTTTCAAAGGATGGTTCTTAGAAATGATATTGAAATGCACTCCTTTCTTAATTTCTTTAGAATCAATAGTTTTCACCTCTAAAATTCTACCCGAAAAATCTACAATCAATTCATTTGAAGTATAAAGATGTGTATTTGGATGCAATTTTTTCAACCCAAATTTTTCTGAAATTACATTGAAAATTCCAGCCTTCAAAATCGCATTGTTTGGAATATAAAGATATTTCAAAGGTTCAGAAAATTCAGATTTTGCCGTTTCTATCTCATCAAAATACAATTGAATTTCCTTTTCACCACTTTCTAAATTGACGCAGTTCATTTTAATTCGTTCAGAATTATTTGTAGAATTTATTAAAACTAAAATCTCTTTCACTTCGTTTTTTACGGCAACAATATGGATTTCTGCAATATTTTTCAAAACTGAAATGAGATACGAAATATCAATTAATGGAGAAAGTTTGATGAGAATTTTATCTGAAATTTTCATCATTTGAGCTTGAATTTCCAATAAATTTGGCGATAAATCTTCCAGTAAAAAAACTTTGTTTTTCTTCTCGTCTCTTCTTGCAGGATCCAGGTACAAAACATCGAATTTTTTGGTATTTTTTTGCAAAAAATCATTCAAATTATCATTAATGAAATTTGCCTTTTTATCGAGAAATTTCCAATTATGCTCTACAATTTCGAGTAATTCTGCGTTTTGTTCTACTAGTGTCGTTTCTTCAAAATTTTTGGATAAAAAATAAGCATCAATTCCGAAACCACAAGTCAAATCAATGAATGTTTTTCCTTGTACCAAATTACTTTTATAGATTGCTGTTGCTTCTGAACTTGCCTGTTCCAGATTGAGATTGGACGAAAAAACAATACCTTCTTTCAGCAAAAAAGGAAACTTTTTTTCGGCGACTTTTCTGCCTTTTATTTGTTGTACAATTTCCTGGATTGTAACATCAGGAAACGGTGATTTTTTCAATAACAAAGAATGCAAATCTGCGTGTAGATTTACTTGGATGTAAGTTTGGATTTCTTTGTTTAATTTTATCACTGCTGAATTTTTATTTCACAAAAATCTATTGTTTCATTTTAACAACAATAACAAAGCTATTTTTACAGGAAGTAGAAGCTTTAACTACATTTATAGAATCTATCCCAGATTTTTCAATCATAATTTTTTACGAAATTTTCTTTAAAAAATTATTCATTTGAATTTAAACCCAAATTATAATCTTTATTCTAATTCAAAAATTTGAAATAATCATAACCACTTGTTTTACAAAGAATTACAATAAATAAAAATAATAGAAATTTGTATTTCAAATTAATTAAAAATTTCACTCCAACTCTCTCTTCAAAAACCTTGCAGTCAATGATTTTTTAGATTTGGCAACTTGTTCTGGAGTTCCGGTTGCAATGATTTCTCCGCCGTTTTTTCCGCCTTCCAAACCAATGTCTATAATGTGGTCTGCCAATTTTATCACATCTAAATTATGTTCAATTATGATAAAAGAATTTCCCAAATCGACCAATTTTTTGATGGATTCCATCAAAATTTTCACATCTTCAAAATGTAAACCTGTGGTTGGTTCATCTAAAATATAGAGCGTATTTCCGGTTTGTTTTTTGGCGAGTTCAGTAGCGAGTTTCACACGTTGTGCTTCACCACCACTTAAAGTGGTACTTTGTTGACCAATCGTAATATATCCCAAACCAACATCTTGCAAGGTTTTTACTTTGGCGAAAATTTTAGGAATTGGTTGGAAAAAATCGGTGGCTTCATCAATCGTCATTTCCAACACATCGGAAATCGATTTCCCTTTGTAGCGCACTTCCAAAGTTTCTCGGTTGAAACGTTTTCCGTTGCAGGTTTCGCAATGCACGTAAACATCAGGTAAAAAATTCATTTCAATCACCTTCAAACCGCCACCTTGACAAGTTTCGCATCTTCCACCTTTTACATTAAATGAAAATCTTCCCGCTTTGTAACCACGGATTTTAGATTCTGGTAATTCTGCAAAAAGGTTACGAATATCAGTGAACATTCCGGTGTAAGTTGCAGGATTAGAACGAGGAGTTCTACCAATCGGAGTTTGGTCTACATCTACAATTTTGTCGATATTATCAATTCCTTCAATTTTTTTGTACGGAAGTGGTTCTTGCACCGCTCTGTAAAAATGTTTGTTGAGAATTGGGTACAAAGTCCCATTAATTAAAGAAGATTTTCCGCTTCCTGAAATTCCGGTAACCACAACCAATTTTCCAAGAGGAACTTCCAAAGTCACATTTTTCAGGTTATTTCCGGTTGCACCCTTCAAAATAAGGGATTTTCCGTTGCCTTCTCGTCGCGTTTTTGGGACCTCAATTTTTCGTTTTCCGGTAATGTAATCTGCGGTTATGGTGTCTGCTTTCAGCAAATCTTCCGGTTTTCCTTGCCAAAGAATTTCTCCACCAAATTTCCCAGCTCTTGGACCGATATCCAATACATCATCAGCTTCCATAATCATATCTTTGTCGTGTTCTACCACGATTACAGAATTCCCGATGTCACGCAAATTTTTGAGTGATGCAATCAATCTTTCGTTATCTCTTTGGTGCAAACCAATGCTCGGTTCGTCTAAAATATAGAGCACATTTACCAATTGCGAACCAATTTGTGTAGCTAGTCTGATTCTCTGAGATTCTCCACCAGAAAGCGTTCTACTGCTTCTGCTCAAAGAGAGATAATCCAAACCAACATCTAACAAAAATTGAAGTCGGGTTTCAATTTCCTTGAGAATTTCGTGGGCAATAATTTTATTTTTTTCTGAAAATTTTGGAGCAATTTCCTTCAACCATTCCTTTAAATCGAGTAAACTCAAAGCATTGACTTCCGCAATATTTTTACCATCAATTTTGAAACTCAAGCTCGATTTTTGCAAACGTGCACCTTTGCAATCCGGACAAGTTTCTTCGGTGGTAAATTGCCTTTCAATCAGCACTGCATCGTAGTTTTCTTTGTCATCAACTACTTGTTCTAAGTACGGAATGAGTCCTTCAAAATTAATTTTTACTTTTTTTGAAATGCCTGCATATTTCAAATCTGCAGTGAATTCTTTGTGGCAACCGTAGTACAAATAATCGATAGCTTCACGCGGAATTTCTGCAAAAGGCGTATTCAAACCCAAACCAAAAATTTCTAATACATTTTTAATTTGTGTAAGCATCCATTTATTCCCCTTCAAAATTTCCAAAGGCAACAAAGCACCTTGACTAATGGACAATTTAGGATTTTCAACCAAAAATTCTTCTCTAATTTTTTTGATGTGACCTAAACCTTTGCAAGTTGGGCAACTCCCTTTCGGAGAATTAAAGGAGAAAGTGTTAGGTTCTGGCAACGCAAGTGAATCTCCAGAATCTGCATCCATCAAATTTTTAGAAAAATATTGAATGTTTTTTTCGTCTAAAATCTGAATTCCAATGGTTCCATCTCCCATATTTAATGCAGTTTTCAGAGATTTAGGCATTCTGCTTTCTGAAGCATTTTCACCAATAATCCAACGATCAATCACGACATCAATATCATGAGTTTTGTATCTATCAAGTTTCAAATCGTACTCAATATCTTGCAATTCGCCATCAATTCTGGCTTGTCCGTATCCTTTTTTTGCCAATTGCACGAAAAGTTCGTGGTAATGCCCTTTTCTGGAACGCACAACTGGCGCCAAAAGCATCACTTTTTTTCCTTTAAAATTTTGATTGATGGTTTCCAAAATTTGTTCTTCGGTATAACTCACTAATTTTTCACCTGTGGAAAGCGAATACGCATCTGAAACTCTGGCAAAAAGCAAACGAAGAAAATCGTATAATTCGGTAACGGTACCAACTGTAGAACGCGGATTTTTGTTGGTGGTTTTTTGTTCGATGGCAATTACTGGAGAAAGTCCATCTATTTTATCAACATCGGGACGTTCTAAACCGCCCAAAAACTGCCTTGCATAGGCAGAAAACGTTTCAATATATCTGCGTTGTCCTTCTGCAAAAATGGTATCAAAAGCAAGCGAAGATTTTCCGCTCCCCGAAAGTCCGGTAATTACCACCAATTCATTTCTTGGGATTTTTACGGAAATATTTTTCAAGTTGTGTTCTCTTGCTCCGTGTATTTCTATATATTCTTTGTTTTCACTCATTGTATTTTCTGAAAATATTTTCATTAAAAAAAATCAGAATTTTGCAAAAATACGGAAAATTTCACAGAATTTAGAGTTGAGAAACATTGTAAAATATAGAATAAACAAAAAAAGCAATTTACAAAATTTTGTAAATTGCTTTTAAAAATTGCGGAGAAACAGGGATTCGAACCCCGGGACCTGTTACAGTCAACAGTTTTCAAGACTGCCGCAATCGACCACTCTGCCATTTCTCCATAAAAAACGAAAATTTCGTTTTCAGTGGTGCAAATATACCACCATTTATTTTTTTTACAAAATTATTTTTCCTGAATTTTTATTATTTTCTATAAAGTTCTAAAATTCAGCACCTAAATTTGATTTTTCATTAAAATAAATCCTAAAAATACCGCTAAAACACCAATTAAAACACTCAAAACGATGTACAAAATCAATATTCCATATTCCTGATTTTGCCAAAGTGAGTAATTCTCTGCCGAAAAGGTAGAAAAGGTGGTGAAACCGCCACAGAATCCTGTTATTAAAAGAAATTTCAAGTAATTATCTACTTTCAAAAAATAAGAAGATAAAATCCCAATGAGGAAACAACCCAAAATATTGACCACAAATGTTCCCATTGGGAACGAATTGATGTTCCAAAGTTTCTGCGTGTAGTTAGAAAGTAGAAAACGAAAAACGCTCCCAATTCCACCACCTAGAAATATGTACAATAGGGTCTTCAAAATTGTGTTTGAGTATTTAAGTTTATTCTAATTGAGTTGTTTTGAGACGTTTTTTTTATATAAAAAAAATAATCTCGAATAATTAACAATTCAAGAAGTCCTTTACTTTATTTTAATTCTGATAAATATCTTTCTGCATCTATTGCTGACATGCAACCACTTCCTGCTGCTGTAATCGCTTGTCTGTAGATGTGATCTTGCACATCACCTGCTGCAAAAACACCTGGTAAATTGGTTTTTGACGAACCAGGAATGGTTTTGATGTAATCATTTTCATCTAAAGTGATTTGTCCACCAAAAACATCTGTGTTTGGTTTGTGACCAATTGCAATAAAAATTCCGTGAACATCTATTTTAGAGGTTTCTTGCGTTTGGTTGTTGATGACTACTGCTCTCTCTACCAAATTATTTTCACCTTCAATCCCAATTAATTCGTGATGGTATTTTACTTCAATATTTGGGGTAGAATTCACTCTGTGAATCATTGCTTTAGAAGCTCGCATTGCATCTTTTCTTACCAACATGGTAACTTTGTTACAGATTTTGGCTAAATAAGTAGCTTCTTCTGCAGCAGTATCTCCTGCTCCAACTACGATTACGTCTTTGTTTTTATAGAAAAATCCGTCGCAAGTTGCACAAGCTGAAACGCCACCTCCGGAATATTTTTTCTCATCATCTAAACCCAGATATTTTGCGGTTGCTCCGGTAGAAATTATCACGGTTTTTGCCAAAATTTCTTTATTTCCTGCCCAAAGTTTGTGTACCCCACCAATTTCTGTAGAAAATTCTGTTTTGGTAATCATCTCGTAATGAACTTTGGTTTCGAAACGTTCTGCTTGTTTTTGCAAATCCATCATCATTTCTGGACCGGTAATTCCGTTTGGATAGCCTGGGAAATTATCTACTTCTGTAGTGGTAGTCAATTGTCCACCTGGCTCTAATCCTGTGTATAATTCGGGTTTCATATCAGCTCTTGCTGCATAAATTGCTGCAGTAAAACCAGAAGGTCCAGAACCTACGATTACGCAATCTAAAATATTGTTTTCCATAAAAAAAATCAAAGTTTAAAGTTCAATAATATTGAGTTTGCAAAATTGGTGATAAATTTTGTGTTTTTTTATTATTTTGTGATGAATTTTGTCAATGATTGAAATTTATTTTTCTTGGAATAAGTAAAAAAACTTCCAAAGATTTTAATCTCCACCACAACCTCCACAAGAACTTCCGCAAGAACTACCACATGAAGAACCACAAGAAGAACTTGAATCACCAAAATAATTTGAGTCCTTTCTTTGAAATTCATTCACTATCGGATAGAACGCATCTGCTAAAATACCACTACCAAACAGAAAATATTTCCAATGAATATCATCATCTAATCTACATTTCGGTATTATTTCATTTTTATAAAAATTTGGAATTACCTTTTTTAAAAATGCTTTTTTGAGGTATTCTAAGAAAAAATACATCACAAAAATCGATAGTAAAATGGTGGGAATTAACTGTTCTACTGGTTTATCTCTTGATAAACCAATCAGTAATCTAGTGATAGAAAGGATTACGAGAAAAGACAATACTCCAAAATTCAGCATATAAACAGAATTAAATATTTTTGATTTTTGAAAATATTTTGAAAAAGCAAAAACAAAATTAGGATTATTTCCAAAAATTGGCTTATAACTAAGACTTCTGAATAATTCTGGGTAAGAAACAATCTCAAACTCACCTAATACATCAACAATTTGTTGTTCTTCTTCATCTTTGGCTTTACTTTTATCTTTTAGTTGTAATCTATTTGTAGAATTAACAGTTATAGCACCATTAATGATTAAATTGTTTACTAATGAGGTAATGTAATCAAAATTACTTTGATTTTTCATAAACAATAGTTCAGAAATATCTAAGTCAAAAATGAATGATGACGAATTAATTTTTTTGATTGTACTTTCAAATGTTACTTTATTATAAAGACTTAAAGCAATAAGAGTTATAATAAAAACGATAACATATCCTATCAAAAAAAACGGATTATCTATATTGATGTAAATTGGTTTTAATAAAAAGAAAAAAGGTAATAATAAAGCTAAACAAATTAAAATACCATAAATTATTTTGGTTCTTAGCTTATATTTTGATTTCTCTAATTTTAGACTTTCATACATACCTGAAAAAGACCATATAGAAGCTGGTAAATCACCGAAATTTTCTTGATAAATTTTTCTGGTGTGTATTTTGGCTTGCGAAAATTTCTCGAAATCTTCTTTGCTTCGTGTAGAAGGAACATGTTGTATATTTTTCCCTAATAATTCACAAAATTCTGTGTAAGATTTCGTGAAAATTAAATGTTGATGCCAAACTACATCTATAATTTCTGATGGTGAAACCATAGATTCTGAAGTTGCAGCCAAATACATGAATTTCTTATATTCTAAGATTACTTTTTGTGTAAAATTTTTAGTCCAATAATTTTCTTTGGAAAGTCTTACTACAAAACCATATTCTTCAATTGAATCTTCAAACTGAAAATTCTGAATTTCTTGCCACAACTTTGTATTCATAAATAACTTTAAAAATTTTTAACTAAAGCAATTGATATATTCTAAATTTTGTGTTTTTTTATTTTTTTGTGATGAATTTTGTCAATGATTTTTTTAATTTTTTTTAAAGTGAAATTTTTGAAAAATATTACCATCCACTTTTATGAAGATAAAAATAAATTACCAACCGCCAAAACCCATAAAACAATGATAATAATATTACCAAATTTATCCAAGAAATTATTCCAAATGGAAATATAATTATTTCGCCGAGATTCGTAATCCATAAAATAAGATTTATATTAATTAAAGACATACAAAAAACCCACATAAATTTATTTTCAGGTTCTAAATTTCTTGCAATAAATGAAGAAAACAAAGCAATTAAAAACAATTTAATTATGAAAAAAGTAATATCAATATGAAATCTTCCAAATCCAAATTGGTAATTATCACTTCTAATTATTGAAAAATCTTGATAAGAAAATAAACTTGGAAAAAGAAATTTCATTAGAAATATTGAAAACACTAAATTTAAAAATATAAAATTTAATGCTGTTAGTCTTAATAGTCCAAAATTCATTTTATTTTTTTTAAAATTTTCAGTCTACACCTTTACTTTCGTCTTGTCCACATTCAAAATTTTGTACACCATTTCTTTTAGTAATTCTGCATCTTCGGTTTGGTTGGCTCCTAATCCTTTGCTTTTCATATCGATTTCTCGCAGGATTGAGATGACACGTGTTGCAAATTTCAGCGGAAATAAGCGTGCTGCAACATCATAATCTTTTATAAAATAAGGATTAACACCCATTTCTGAGGCAATTGCTTGTGGCGAATTCCCGAGCAAAGTGTGATACACCACCAAATTTGAGAAAAAATTATACAACGTACCAATAGTCATCACAATTGGGTTTTGTTTGGGATTTTTACCCATAAAATAAGCAATTTTGAAGGCTTGAGTTTCGTTTTTGTTGCCAAGTGCTTTCTGCAACTCAAATACGTTGAACTCTTTGCTGATTCCGATGTGGATTTCAACCAATTTTTCGTCTAAAATTTCGCTTTCTTTCAGAATCATCTTTAGTTTTGCCAATTCATTGGAAATTCTGGATAAATCGTTCCCAAGATATTCTGCCAAAAGTTGCGGAATTGCAGGGGTAAATTTGATGTTATAAGTAGCACACTCCTCTGAAATCCATTTTGCGAGGTTGTAATCTTTCACAGGATCACTCTGGAAAAGGTAGCCTTTTTTCAGGAGCTCTTTGCTGAATTTTTTGCGAGAATCTATTTTTTTGTGTTTATGTGCAAAAACCAAAATGGTAGATTCTACGGGATTTGCAATATAATTTTCTAGGGCTTTTTGTTCCTCTTCGTTTAGTTTCAGATCTTGCGCTTCTTTTACAATAATTAGGTTGTGTTCGCCAAACATCGGGAATTGCTTTGCCAAAGACAAAATTTCGCCATAATTGGTATCTTTACCATAAATTACGGTTTGTCCGAAAGATTTTTCATCCTCAGAAAGCACATCGTTTTCTAAAATTTTTACGACTGAATCTATAAAATATGGTTCTTCCCCGTGGAAAAAATAGATTGGGAGAAAATCCCTATTTTTGATGCTTCTAATAATCTGTGCTAATTCTTTCATAAACCTAATGCAATTACCAAAACTTAATTTTTCTGCGGAATTCGACTTCCAAATCAGACAAGACAAAGATAAGTTTTTTATTTATGATTTGGTGCGCAAATCGTGGATTTTGCTCACTCCCGAAGAATGGGTGCGTCAACATTTTGTGCACTATTATCACGTAGTGATGAAGCGAAATCTTTCCTCACTAATCCTCGAAAAAAAAATAGAAATCAACGGAACTACCAAGAGAATTGATCTGCTTGTAACCGAAAAAACGACACCCAAAATTCTGGTAGAAAGCAAAGCTCCCAACATAAAACTCACCGAAAAAACCTTTGAACAAATTGCGAGATACAACTCAGTGATTAGTGCTGAAGAAATAGTTTTGAGTAATGGAATTCAGCATATTTTTGCTAAATTTGTAGGAAATTCATATAAATTTTTTAACAAGGATTTCTAAAAAAGTAAAAATTAATTACATGAAAAAATCATTTACTCTACTCTTTTTTGTTTATTTTCTTAGTGTTCAATCACAAGAAATCAATGAAATATTTCTATTTCAAAATGGTAAAAGTGCCATTATCAATTTAAATATAAAAAATGCATTTATATCTATTGATACGAATGGGGTTTTGTTAAATATTAATGAATTATCGCCAACTGACATAATTTTACCAAATATCAATTCTATAACCTATGAAAAGGATGCGGATATTGATTATATGGACCCAAATTTTAATTACTCGAATTCTAAAAATAATGGCATTACTTTTTATAATGATTTTTATGACTACTCTAGTGGAAAATTAAAATCTGTATATGGCGCAGATTTTACTTACTATGATGGTTTTTATGATCATCTGAAAGGGAAATTAAAGTCAGTTGAAAAGACGGATTTGAAATATTATGATAATTTTTACTCATACCAAACTGGTAAAATAAAATCAATAGGAAATATACAATTTACTTATTTTGATAATTTTTATCCTTATAAGAAAGGAAAATTAAAATCCATAAAAGGAAATAATAATCAAGTAAGAATTACAATAATTAATGATTAGATAATTACATCTTTGAGTTGATTATAATAATTTTTTGGCAAACTTTTTTAAAAAATTACTTCGGTTGATTGCTGATAAAATCAATTACTTTCTCATTAAAAATTTTGGATTGATCTATGTTGACAACGTGTCCGCAATTTTTGATGACCAAAAGTGTAGAAGAATTTTCGTGGGCTTTTACCACTTCTTTTACCGAAGGTAAAAACATATGATCTTCCTCTCCCATCACATAATACGTAGGAATATTGAGCTCTTTTTGGCGAAACCAACGCAAAATTGGGTTGATTTCGGCAGTCAATCGAAACCATTTTATGAATTCTTTTTGATAGAGTTTTTTGGCTTCATTAATGAATAACAATCGTGATGCTTTGTGATTTTCTCTCGGCATAATGATGAAAGCAAATAAACGATACAAAACCAAATATGGCAATACATATTTAAAAATATTTCCCAATCTCATCAAAATTTGTGAGCGGAAATTCATTTTCAGGATTGCACCTCCCATAATCATAGATTTCACACGTTCTGGTCGCATTTCTGCTAATTGCCGAATCACGATGGTACCCAAAGAAATTCCTACAAAATGTGAACTTTGAATTTTCAGGTGGTCGATTACTTCTACAATATCCAAAGCGATGGATTGGAAGGTATATTTCTTGTTATTCAGTTTGTGAGAATTGCCGTGACCACGCAAATCGAGCAACAGTACATTGAATTTTTTCTTGAATTCTTTGATTTGTTTAAACCAAATCGACGAACTTCCTCCTGCTCCATGCACGAAGGTAACCCAATCTTGGCTTTCAGAATGTCGATAAATACTGTATGAAATCAAATTTTCGTGAAATTAAGGTGCAAATATATTAACTTATGCAGTAAATAGTTTACATTTAAAAATATTTCTTTTTCTTACAATAATTTCAACCATCATTTCCAATTATTTTTTAAGATGCAAAATTCTACATTTTTTTTGATGGGTTCACCGTGATATGCCACTTCTATTTCACATCGCAATTCTGCTCCTAATTTTTCCATAGCTTTTCTGGAACGCCAATTTTCTGCTCCTACATGAAATTTTACTACTTCTACATACTGAAAAATATAATCGAGCATCAGTTTTTTAGTGAAAGCATTGAAACCAGTTCCCCAAAATTCACGACCATAAAAGGTATAGCCAATCAAAATAGAATTTTCTGTTTCACTATAATCATAAAATCTGCTGCTACCTGAAACTTTCCCCGATTTTTTATCTATAATTAAAAAAGCACCTTTGCTTTGCAATGCTCCATCAAAATAATTTCTGAAAACTTCTCGTTCATAGCGATTTTTATTAGGGTGTTGTTCCCAAACCAAAGGATCAGAAGCAACTTGGTATAATTTTTCAAAATCTTTTTCCTGCAACGGTTGTAGCAAAACAATTTCGTTTTCTAAAATTGGTTGAATTGAGAAGTTCATTTTTTAATTATTTTTATGAAATAAAAATAATTCAACCGTGATATACTCTTGAAAAAACGATTTTACCGTTTTTTATTTGCAATACTTCGGCAATGCTCATATCATCTTCACCCGCAACTTTTCGGGTATATTCCATAAAAACTTGCTCAGAATCTGCAGTTAATTTTTGCACTTCATATTGCAAAGTTGGCAAACGCTCAAAACAATCTTTCCACCAATTTCTAAGAGCTTCTTTTCCAGAAATTAAACCTTTAGTTTCAGGTTCACGGATTTTCAGTTTTGGGCTAAAATGTTGTGCATCATCATCATACAAACCCAATAAATCTTCTAACTGATGTGCATTAAACGCTTTGAACCAAAGCATCGCAATATTTTTCAAATCTTCCGAATTCATTTTTTTATTATTTTTTTATTAAAACAAAATCGCTTTTTCCAGTTCCAATAATTTTTGTTTCCGCCAAATTCCACCACCATAACCTGTGAGTTTTCCGTCGCTACCAATCACTCTGTGACAAGGAATAATAATAGAAATTTTATTGAGTCCATTTGCATTGGCAACAGCACGAACTGCCTTTGGATTTCCCAAAATTTGGGCTTGCTCTTGGTAACTTCTGGTAGTTCCGTACGGAATTTTCCGCAACACTTCCCACACATTTTTTTGGAAATCGGTACCAACAGGAGAAAGTGGAACGGTGAAATATTCACGTTTTCCATCGAAATATTCTGCTAATTCTTTTTCTAAAATTTTGAAATGTGGGTTTTCTCCCTGAATAATATTAGCATTGAAATATTTTGAAATATCTTTCAATTCTGTTGGCAATGCTTTTCTATCGCTGAATTCCAGCATACAAATTCCATTTTCATCGGCACAAGCAATCATTATTCCGAGTGGCGTTTCGATTCTTTTTAAATCTACAATTTTTTCGTTTTTGGCATTTTTTGGCGAAACTCCGAAAATATTTTTAAAACTTTCGTTGAAACCGCTTAAACTTTCGTAACCACTATCCAAAGCAGTATCAATCACATTTTCGCCTTGTTGTAATTTTTTGAAAGCCGAATTAATCTTAAACATTCTTTGAAATGCGTGAAAAGTAATTCCGTGATTTTTCAGAAACCATCTTCGTACAGTTGCAGGTTCTAAACCGCGTTTTACCAAATCGTAATCTTTGAATTTCAGGGCAGGATTTTCAGATAATTCATCTAAAATTTGTTTGATGAAATCAGGAGTTTCATTCGGATTTTCCAGAGGTTTACAAACTTTGCAAGGACGATAACCTTTCAGAATAGCATCTTTAGTATTGCTGAAAAATTCTACATTTTCAGGTTTTGGTTTTCGGGCAGTGCAAGTTGGTCTGCAGAAAATTCCGGTGGTTTTTACACCCATCCAAAACACCCCTTCGAAACTGGCGTCTTTGTTGAGCGATGCGTTGAACATTTCTTCTGCTGAAAGTTTCATTAATTTGAAATTTGATGTTTAAGATTTGAAATTCTATTGCAAATCTACTTGTAATAATTTTGAAACGCAACCGAAAAATGGACAGGTATTTTTGCGAATAAAATCCTTGAAGAATTAAAGTTTTACGCTCTTTTCACCAAACAATTATAACAACCAGGTCTTGCATTGTGAATGTGGAGATATTCAATTTCAGGGTTTTCTAAAAATTCGGTGATTTTTTCTTTTAAAATTTCTCCATTAAAAACCTCTGCCATTTTCATCATCCCCGATTTGTCATAACCTCGCAATGAAAGCAATCGGTGGTGAAACATTAATGGAATTTCATTAATCTTGTAATTCTTAGTTGATTTATTTTTTCTGATGAAAACAGGTCCATTTGCTTTGTATGGAGAATTGGTTTGATGAAAATCAACATTCAAAAGATAGACTTCCTCTCCTATTTCTGCATCTTCTAAAGTAGTTCTGCAAGGAAATCCTGGGAATTCATCCACCACAATTTTACGAATATCTTTTGCTACAAGTTCTTCATCTGAAAGTGCATCTAAATACTTGAAATCGTCGTGATTCAGTGCAAAAATTTGGAAATTATTCATAATTTTTTTTTGTAAATTTAGGTGTAAATATTTGGTAAAAACAACCTAAAAATGGACAAGTATTTTTTTCAAGAAAAAACCCAACAAATTTTTGAAATTTATTGGGTTAATTTTAGTAAAATCTCTTTTCCCAATTACATCTCCTCCATCTTAAATGTCATACTTTCTATCACCTTCAGAATTGCTTCTACGGTGTCCATACTTGTAAGACAAGGAACACCGTTTTCTACCGATGCTCTTCTGATTTGGAAACCATCTCTTTCTGCCAGTTTTCCTTTGGTCATCGTATTTACAACGTATTGCACTTTTCCTTTTTGGATCAAGTCTATCAAGTTTTCATTTTCCTCCTCTATTTTAAATCCAATTTTAGTAGGAATTCCGTTTTCATTAAAATATTTTGAAGTTCCCGAAGTTGCCCAAATTTTAAAACCAATTTCGTGGAAACGTTTTGCCATTTCTGCGGCTTCTGGTTTGTGTTTGTCTGCAACAGTGAAAAGTATGGCTCCGTGAAGTGGCATTTTTCTACCTGCACCAATCATTCCTTTGTAGAGCGCTTTTTCTAGCGTGGTATCTTTCCCCATCACTTCACCGGTAGATTTCATTTCGGGACCGAGAGAAATATCTACTTTGGTGAGTTTTGAAAAAGAAAACACCGGAACTTTTACAAAAATTCCTTCTTTTTCTGGAACTAAACCGTTTTCGTAGCCCAAATCTTTCAATTTTTTGCCAAGAATGACTTTGGTTGCCAAATTCGCCATCGGAACATTGGTAATTTTTGATAAAAACGGAACCGTTCTGCTGGAACGTGGATTGACTTCTATAACGTACACCTGATTTTCAAATAAAACATACTGAATGTTCATCAAACCAATTACATTCAGTCCTTTTGCTAATTTTTCGGTGTATTCTATGAGTTGTTTTCTGGATTTTTCATTAATATTTTGAGGAGGATACACTGCAATAGAATCTCCTGAATGTACTCCTGCTCTTTCGATATGTTCCATAATTCCTGGAATTACGACGGTTTCACCATCTGAAATCGCATCAACTTCTACTTCTTTTCCAGTTAAATATTTATCAATCAAAATAGGATGTTCTGGATTGATGTGCACCGCAAATTCCATATAATGATTGAGTTCTTCATCAGAATATACAATTTCCATCGCTCTTCCTCCCAAAACATAACTTGGCCTAACCAAAACAGGATAACCAATTTCTGCAGCAATTTTGATGGCTTCTTCTTTAGTAAAACAGGTTTTACCAAGTGGTTGTGGAATTCCCAACTCTTGAAGTGCGGCTTCAAATTTATTTCTGTTTTCGGCGCGATCGAGGTCTTCAAGCGAAGTTCCCAAAATTTTCACACCATGACTTGCCAATTTATCTGCTAAATTGATTGCTGTTTGTCCGCCAAATTGTACAATGACACCTTTTGGTTTTTCGAGTTCGATGATGTTCATCACATCTTCCTCTGTTAAAGGTTCGAAATACAATTTATCTGAAATCGAAAAATCGGTAGAAACGGTTTCTGGATTATTATTGATAATAATAGCTTCGTAACCCATTTCTTTAATCGCCCAAACCGAATGAACGGTCGCGTAATCAAACTCTACACCTTGCCCAATTCTGATTGGTCCAGAACCAAGAACAATGATTTTTTCTCTGTCAGAAGGTACACTTTCGTTTTCGTCTTCGTACGTTCCGTAGAAATACGGCGTTTCAGATTCAAATTCTGCAGCACAAGTATCCACCATTTTGTACACCGGCATCAAGTTGTTTTCTTTTCTAAAATTGAAAACTTCACACTGCGTGCAATTCCAAAGATGTGCAATATTGATGTCTGAAAATCCTAATTTTTTGGCTTTTTCTAAAATTTCGATATTGAATTTATTTTCAGAAATTGTTTTTTCAAAATCAACCAATTTTTTAAGTTTCCAAATAAAGAATTTATCTATTTTACTCCATTCTACGATGGTTTCCCAATCGTAACCTCGTCGTAATGCTTCACCGATGATGAACAATCTTTCATCATCACAAATTTTTATTCTGCGTTCAATGTCTTCATCAGTAAGTTCGGCTGCTTGTTTGGTTTTTAAACCTAAATGTTGAATTCCGGTTTCTAAAGAACGAATGGCTTTCATTAATGATTCTTCAAAATTTCTACCAATTGCCATTACTTCACCAGTAGCTTTCATTTGGGTAGAAAGTCTTCTATCTGCAGTTTCGAATTTATCAAAAGGAAATCTTGGGATTTTGGTAACTACGTAATCTAGCGCTGGTTCGAAACACGCAAAAGTCTTTCCTGTAACCGGATTTAGCATTTCATCTAATGTTAATCCCACCGAAATTTTGGCCGCCAATTTTGCAATAGGGTAACCTGTCGCTTTGCTTGCTAAAGCAGAACTTCTGGAAACTCTGGGATTTACTTCTATGATATAATATTTGTAAGAATGTGGGTCTAAAGCCAACTGAACATTGCAACCTCCTTCAATACCAAGTGCTCTGATAATTTTGAGCGATGCATTTCGTAACATTTGGTATTCTCTGTCTGAAAGTGTTTGCGAAGGTGCCACCACAATAGAATCTCCGGTGTGAATTCCAACTGCATCTACATTTTCCATATTACAAACAACGATGGCGTTGTCGTTTTTATCACGCATTACTTCGTATTCAATTTCTTTGAAACCTGCAATGGATTTTTCTATCAAACACTGATTAACAGGCGAATATTTCAGTCCAAAATTGGTAATTTCGGTGAGTTCTTCTACGGTATTTGCAATTCCACCACCAGTTCCTCCCATCGTAAAAGCCGGTCGCACAATCACTGGAAATCCAATTTTTTCGGCAAATTCTAAAGCAGACGCTACATTGTTCACAATGTCAGAATCTGGAACTGGCTCGTTAAGTTCCTGCATCAACGCTCGGAAAAGTTCCCTATCTTCTGCTTGATTAATCGCCGAAAGTTTGGTTCCCAAAACTTCTACATCACATTCGGTTAGAACTCCAGATTTTTCTAATTCTACCGCCATATTCAGTCCGGTTTGTCCGCCTAAAGTTGGTAACAACGCATCTGGACGCTCCTTTCTAATAATATGACTTACAAATTGCAAAGAAATCGGCTCAATATAAACTTTGTCGGCAATTTCTACATCGGTCATAATGGTTGCAGGATTAGAATTGATGAGAATTACTTTGTAACCTTCCTCTTTCAGAGCAAGACAAGCCTGCGTTCCTGCATAATCAAATTCTGCAGCCTGTCCAATAATAATAGGACCACTCCCAATTACTAAAATAGTTTTTATGTCTGTTCGTTTCATTTTTTTATTAGATTAAAAGATTTCAGATGTCAGATTTCAGACGTTAGATTTACTTTTTTTTTATTAGATGTCAGATGTTAGATTTCAGACATTGGATTTTCTTTTATTTGCTTTTTAAATTAGATTTGAATGTGTAAATCATTCTTTGAATTTCATTTAATTTTGATAAAAGGTTATTAATCTTATTAACTTCCAATAAATTTAATTCTCTTGTCAAAATTAACTGTGTTTGTAATTCAAAAGAAGATGCATTTGCAATACCTAGAAAATGATAAAATTCACGGTCATTATTTCTACCAGCTCCCTCTGCAATATTTGAAGGTATGGAGATAACTGACCTTTTGATTTGAGAAATCAATCCAAATTTTTCATCTTTAGGCAAGTCTGCACAAATAAGATAAACTTCTTTTGCGAGTTCTATTGATTTTTGCCAAAAAATTAATTTTTCAAAATTATGCATTTCAAGAAATTTAAAATTTGGTATTGGTTGTCTGATTTCTGATATCTGAAGTCTGAAGTCTGAAATTTTCCATTAACTCTATAAAATCATCAAACAAATAATTGGCATCTTCTGGACCTGGACTTGCTTCTGGATGATATTGCACTGAAAAACAAGGGTATTTTTTGTGACGGAATCCTTCATTGGTTTTGTCGTTCAGAGCGATGTGTGTTTCTTCTAAATCGGTGTTTTTCAGGGATTCTTGATCTACTGCATAACCATGATTTTGGGAAGTGATGGCGACTTTATTTTTCTTAATGTCCAAAACTGGATGATTTCCACCACGATGTCCAAATTTCAGTTTAAAAGTTTGGGCTCCACAAGCTAAACCAATAAGTTGATGTCCCAAACAAATCCCAAAAATAGGCACTTTACCAAGCAAACCATTGATAAGTTCAGAAGCACCTTTCACATCTTGAGGATCTCCTGGTCCGTTAGAAAGCATAATTCCGTCTGGATTCATCATCAAAATTTCTTCGGCAGTCGTGTCTTGAGAAACGACTGTAATGTCGCAATCTCTCTGAGAAAGTTCGCGAATGATGCCCAATTTTGATCCAAAATCTACCAAAACCACCTTGAAACCACGACCTGGACTTGCATAAGATGTTTTGGTGGACACTTGTGCAACTTGATCAATTGGGAAATTGATAGATTTCAATTCGGCAATTACTTCGTTATTATTTCTTTCAAAATCAACAATTTTACCTTTGATTACACCGTGATTTCGGATAATTCTTGTAAGTTTTCGGGTGTCAATTCCTGAAATTCCGGATAATTTTCTTTTATTGAAAAATTCATCAAGCGA
The DNA here is from genome assembly GCA_937876095.1 of uncultured Flavobacteriales bacterium. Classification (GTDB taxonomy): domain Bacteria; phylum Bacteroidota; class Bacteroidia; order Flavobacteriales; family Weeksellaceae; genus CALFIE01. The sequence goes on from CALFIE010000058.1 coordinate 22,151, forward strand.
CATTTGGTTGCGGAAATTAGAAGGAAAATCGCACACTTCTTTCACTATTAAACCCTTAATTGCAGGTTCCATAGATTCGTAATCGTCTCTATTGATTCCGTAATTTCCGATAAGTGGGTAAGTCATACAAACCATTTGTCCGCAATACGACGGATCCGAAATCAGTTCCTGATAACCTGTCATTCCCGTATTGAAAACCACTTCACCTTCGGTTTCTATATTGGCTCCAAAACCTTCCCCGAGAAAAATTTCTCCGTTTTCTAGTATTAATTTCTTTTTCATTTTTATTTTGATGGAAGCGGGAAGATAGAAGATGGAAGACTTCCTGCTTCCAGCTCCCATCTTCCAGCCAAATTTATTCAAATTCAAATCCTTTTTCTTCCAATGCGTTTTTCAAAATGGCCATTCTTGCAAACACGCCATTTTGCATTTGTTTGAAAATTCTACTTCTGCTGCACTCTACCAAATCATCATCTATTTCTACGCCTCTGTTTATAGGAGCAGGATGCATCAAAATAGCGGTTGGTTTCATCCTTTTTTCTCTTTCTTTGGTTAAGCCAAAATTTTTAAGATATTCATCTGCACTGAAATTGGACTTTTCTTGGTGTCTTTCGTGCTGAATTCTAAGTAAAACCAAAACATCAATTTCTGGAATTAGAGCATCTAATTCTCTGTAGGTATCATTCATAAAAGCACCTTCTGTAAACCATTCTCTTGGTCCCGAGAAAAATACTTTAGAGCCCAATCTTCTGAGTGCATCTGAAAGTGAATTAGCTACTCTACTGTGTTTTACATCTCCAACTATGGCAACTTTCAATCCATCAAAATTTCCAAATTCTTGTTTGATGGTCATTAAATCCAAAATCGTTTGACTTGGGTGATTTCCAGTTCCGTCTCCTCCATTGATGATTGAAATCGGAATAGATGCTAAATTTTTGTAAAATTCGTTCTGATAATGTCTTATTACTGCTAAATTGATACCTATAGATTGTAGCGTTTTCAGGGTATCGTACAAAGATTCTCCTTTGTTAACCGAGCTTTTAGCCACATCAAAAGGAATTACTTGCAATCCTAATTTACGTTCTGCAACATCAAAACTGGTTTTGGTTCTGGTACTGTCTTCAAAAAAAAGGTTTGAAACAAAAACATCTCCTTTTACTTTAGAAGATTTGCCTTGCCCAAATAAAATTGCTACATCTAAAATTTCTTGAATTTTAGGAATACTTAGGTCAGAAATTGTAAGCATAAAAAAAACATTTTTAAACAAAAAAAAACGAAGCCAAAAAGACTTCGTTAAATAAAAATATCGTAATAATAGTCGTTTCCGTCTATCAATTGATCCAATAAAAGATGAATTGTTTTCATACGGTGCAAAGATAGGAAAAAATTAGAAATGGCTGAAAAAATGTTAAAAAAAATATTGATGATTATTTTGTATTGCTAATTTACTATATCTTTGCTAAAAAAATATACATGAAAATTACTTGTTGTCCTAAATGCGAAAATGAAAAAATTGTAAAAAGTGGCATAGTGAACGATAAACAAAGGTATTTTTGCAAAAAATGCAATTACTATTTCACGGTAAATAAATTGGGGAAAAAGATTGATGATTACTATGTAACCAAAGCATTGCAATTATATTTAGAAGGACTAAGAGATCGGAAGAGCACACGTCTGAACTCCAGTCACGCCAATGTATCTCGTAT
>CALFIE010000059.1 GCA_937876095.1 uncultured Flavobacteriales bacterium
TAAATAAAAGTGTTAATTTTTTTAACATTTGTTGCGTTAGATTTCTGAACCGGCGAAATGTATTCGTTCCTGAATATTTATCTGATTTAAGATTTTCAGTAAATGAAACAAACAAAATGATTACTGATTTACTTTTTTATAATATGAAAATTGAAAAGGTAATTTCTGTATAAAAATTTTCTAAATACAGTTATTAACGCGATAATATAAACGTTCAAACCAACCACAAATGATCATACCCGTTTACTATTCATATAAGGATTTTATAGATAATTATAAAAGTGATTTTGCAGAATTCCAAAGTATTCACCCGAGTGCTGATGTTTTGGTTTTTGGAAATAAAATTATTGAAATTTGTAATAATAATTGGATTGAAAAAATTAAAAACGAATTGGTTAATGTATGCGATATAATGACAAAAAGAATTTATCATAATTTTGACCTTTGGATTTTCTCTCGAGAGTTTTATGGTTCTGATAGTTATAATATAGATATAGAAGATTTATTTTTTTTTACTGATGAGAATAATGATAGTTTAATTAAACCAAATGAAGATAATTTAGAAATCTACGATGAAAAATTAAGTGAATTATTACCATTTATACAAATTATAGAAAATCCCATTCTTAATACTGAAATAGAAATAAGTTTTGATAAATCGTATTATGAAAATTTGCGCTATCTCGTACAACCAAATAATAATAAGTTTAACGATTTTTGGATCACGCAGCATAGAATTAAAGAGTTTTTTATAAACAAAAATTATTTAATAGAAACAACAACTCTACAAACCGAAATTTTAGGTATTCCCAAAACAGAAACAAATAAACCGGAATTTTCAGAAAATATAATAAAAATTGCAAACATTGTTTTTTCAGCAGATACCGAAAAGTTAGAATTATTAAGATACTTTGAAGAAAATTTTTCAGGGTATAGAAATGATTTCACAGACCTAACAAAGTATAATCAAATTTATTTTTATTTTAATTTCATACAGAAAATACCAAAAAAACCTTATCAGTTATTAATCAAAGAATTGTTTGGTTTTGATTATGGAAAATCTGAAATCAAAGGCGAAAATGAAGTACATCAAACCACTTTAAAAAACCTACATTCTAATTTTAAATGGTAAATTCTTTATCGGAATAAAATCGGAATAAAATCGGAATAAAAAAGTAAAAGTACAGGAATAAAATAGGAATAACCCGTTATTTCCTTTGTGGTATAATTTTAAATACCACAATATGCACCAAATTAATTTTATCGGAGTAACACCTACCGACCTCATCACCGAAATTGCAAACACCATAGAAAATTCTCTGTTTGCAAAAATCCAAAAAACATTACGGGATAACCAACCAAACCAATACCTATCTGCAGATGAGGTATGCAAAAGGTTTGCAGTTACCAAACCAACGATCCACGAATGGAAACGTAGAAATATACTGAAATCTTACAAATTAGGATCTCGGGTATATTACCGTATGGACGACATAGAAAACGCAATGATTGTAAACAACTAAATTTTTAGCAATGAAAAAATCAGCGTTTATACCAGACTACTATCTATTGTCATACAACAAAGAAAGTGAAAGAAAAACCTATGTGCAATTCAAAATTATTTTTGCCGAAAAAAAACTATTAACCAACCTAATTAGAATAGAAAAAAATAATGGTTACAACAAAATAAAAGATGCGCAGAGGTTATTACGAATAAGAAATAAAAATAATTGGCAGAAATGCAATTTAACAGGATTGCGAGAAACTTTTGTAAAAAATTTCTATTATGCAGATGTATTCATAGATGGCGTAAAGTCTTTATCAGTTGTGAAACTTTCAGAGAATTTTGATGAGGTACATATTAGAATTTGCAGAAAATTTTATCCTGAAAACAATCCACATTATAGAGCAGAGATTGTGAAACACATTATTTCTAATTGGTACGATGCACCAAAGCCGAAAACAACCAACACGCAACTCGACGAAGTAGGGCAACTAACTTTATTCTAAATAACAAAAAAAGGGAGTGTAAAAAATTACATTCCCTTTTGGCGTTCAAACCTAACAAATGGTAAAACCTATTGCTGATGCAAATGTAAGAAAATGCTGGATAATATAAAACTTATTACCTACAATCAGACCATAATCCAAAGACTCGAAAACTTGGGTGGTTTTGATCGTTACCAACACCGCAACCATAATTACGATGGTTATCATAGATATGGTAACCTAATGAAGTTAGATTTTCGGAAAACATTTGCAGGTGGTCTTTTGGTGGGCTATCATCATTTAGAGATTTCAATCAGTCCGCATTATCACTACAATAATTATTTACACAATGGTAATGATTTTACACCCGAAAATTGCATTAAAGCGATTATAGAAATACTATCAAATCTTACCATACAATCGCACGAATACACAGAATTAAAGGTGGTAAACATAGAATTCGGACTAAATATAGTGCCTGAAACAGATATTAAAAAAATTATCAATAGTACATTATATTACAAAAAAACAAAATTTATTACACCAGAAGCAGAACACCCTTATTTTAGAATCACAGATGGAACCAAATACAAACAGTTAAAAACCTATGCGAAAGGATTGCAATTTATAGAATCACCAGAATACGGAATAGATCCAAACACATTACGTTACGAGGTGAAAAGTAAAAAAAGTGCAAATATCTCTAAATATGGTATTAATATTATTACAGATTTATTGAGATTAGAAACCTATCAAAGATTAAAACAGGAACTAATAGACGAATGGGAAAATGTACTGATAATAAACCAAACGCCTGATTTTAGCACCCTAAAAAATAATGTGGTACAATTTATTCGTATGGCTACAAATAACCAATTTTGGTCGGATTTGATTATTGATAAAAACCGCAACAAATTCGCAAGATGCAAAAACAGATATTACCAAATTTTGAATAATAAAAACAATTTGCACCATCAAATAAAAGTACAGATTATTGATAAATTATTATGTTTGTCAAGTGGTGCATATTTCCCACAGAAAACCACCATCAATCCTACAAAACTATGTTTTACTGAAACTACAAAAAAAGAGATAAACGGACAATCTGCACCACCTCATCAAAACAATAGAGTATGTATGGTTACTAATATTGACATTTCTATGCAAAGAAAAGATAGTGATTATTTATGTTTAACAGGATTGCGACACCTTAAATTAAATGATCCGGAAACCTACAAAAAACTTTCTTCAAAATATCTAAAACGAAAACAATGGAGTAAATCTGAAAAAGAACACATCTACTACATAGCACATAATATCAGAAACGAGTATTTTAATAAGATACACAATAGAATAAAATTTGAGCAAAGGAACTACCCTAAAAATCAATTACAAATTAACTTTGTAGACTGACTGATAAATTCAAAAGTGCGAAATAAGAACTTTTAAAATATCGGAATTTCCGAAATTATAAAATGATTATAAATTTCACCAATTTAGGGGAAAACCTGAATTAATTTAAAGGTGATTTTCGGTCACCTTTAGAATATTTCAAAAAAGTATTAATTTGTACTTTTATAAATGTGACAATTTGCATTTTCACTAATTGGTGAAATAGAACTATTAAAATACGACAAAAACCCATATTTCAAATCATCTTCATTAAAGCCGTTTTTAACGCTAACCAAGATGACCAAAAATACAACGAGATAAAATAAAAGCCAACGATTAAAAAGTTGGCTTTTATTTTTATGTGGATACCTCTGCCACTTATTTTAAAAATTAAAATGATTTATAACTCCCATTAATACTACATTTTATGAAGTTTAGAAAACGTAGATTAAAATTTATCAATGTTAGAAGGAGCCGAGAAATGGATTATCACTATATCTGATACATTACACCAACACTTTTTATTTGATTTTGTCATAGAAAGCATAACAGCGGCGTTATCGTTTGTTATTTTATTTCCTTAACATCTATTTTTTTTGTTCTATCGATATTTTTATAATAAGTTTTAGATAAAATATCCAAAATATTTTGAGGAATATTTCGTAGTTCTAATGATTTAATAGGATAAGCTACTAAATGATAATTAGAATTTAAAAAATCGTTTAATTTAGTCTTGTCAAAAGTATAAAGTCCCCTTTTTGCCATACTAATAAAATCTGACAGATAATTTTCATCATTTCTTAATTTACTGTCCAATTCAGTATTAATAAATATTTCCGATATTTCAGGTAGATTCCTAAAATATGACGAAAGTAATTGGTTTCCTTCTCCTAGCTTTGAAATGCTTTCTGGTAGCTTTCCTCCTGCAGATGCTATAAAACCAATTTTTGACTTGTCAGTAAAAAACCAATCTATATCTAAAGTTTGTTGTTCTAATTCTGTATACATAAAATATTATTTTCCAAAAGTTGCATTACAATTTTCACACATTGGTATAGTTTGCCCTGTTCTGGGACGAATCGCTTCAGTAAAATTAACTTGTTGAGGTGTTGCGGAAGGATTTTTTATCAGAAGTTCATTAGCTGCTTTAAATTCAGCGCAACAACCTACAGTATTTCCCGAAGCTGTTTTAGTTCCAACTCCTCCTATTTTATCAGCGGCATTTTGTAGTTGTGGTGCTATTTTCGAAGGTGGAGTCCCACTTGTTGCAATAGCTGTTTTACCATTTAACTCAGCTCCAACTACTGTTGCAGGTGCTTTGCCAGTAGATTTTAGATCAGCTGCAGTATTTTTAACTGCTGTTGTTAAGTCATCCATTGTAGAAACTTCTGAATTTCCACTTGAAAATAAAGATTTAACAGGATTAATAATATTCCTAGTAAACCAACTACTAGATTTTATAAAAGTCAATCCTGCTATATCCACTATTGGTGCATAGTACTCACCAAAAACGTCCAACCTACTTCTATTAGCTATTGCCGGCAAGTCTTGCACTTCTCCATTTACCGTCACTGTGGGATGGAATTGCATATCTTCAGTTAAACCACCTGAAACTTGAATGTGGGAAGGTATCCCTGTTCCTGTATAAAGATTACCACCCATCATCGATAGGGTATTATCCCAATAACCTATATATAAGTCCCAATCTGCTTTAGTTTTGCAACTTGGGCAATAAACTTCATTACCATCAGGATCGATAAATAAAACGGGATTATTAAGAGCATAAACATAGGGCGACGTCGCCGAGTATTTTTCTGCCTTATTGTCTATTACACCCCATCTTCCAATGTCAGCCATATACATTCTTGCTCCGTAATCTGACCAACCTGTTTCTGTCTGCAATTCTTTTCCATTATAGGAATAGTTGTAACTTGGATTTCCTGTTAATTCATTGTAACCTTGGTGTTTTAAGCCAAAAGGATAGTAGTTGTTTTCTTCTACAATTTCAAGAGCGTTTGCGCTGTTTTTATAAAAACTTAACCTCACATTTCCTAAATGATCTGTGTAGTTGTAAATGTACGAATTATTTTCAAAATTATAATATCCTTCAGAAGTAGGTACAAATTTTAGAACGTTGCTATAATTAAGAGTTCCCGAAACAAATGATTCGTACTGAAAACCATCTAAATAATCATTGGTTATTTACCATGAGAAATTTTTAAAACTTTAAAATTCTTTGCATTTATTTCTAAATATGGAACACCCCCTAAATCTGTATGTAAAGTCCCTCGTACAATCCAAATACTATCTTTTTTATGAGCTTTAAATGGCTTATTTGAATATATATTTTTACCATAATATTTTAACCAAGTGTTTTCCGCAATATTAACTACTCTAATACTATCCCTTTTATACCTTACATTGTCTTCATTTTTTTGATTATTACATGATATTAATGTAATTAAAAATACTACAATAGTATATTTATTATAAGTTTCCATTTAATTTTTTTTAATTTTTAAGATATTTTTAGAATCTTCTTTTATCTGTTCTTCTATATTTACATTTTGTTCATTATCATTTATTGTTGCCTTAATTCCATTATATTTTTTGATATTTTTATTATATAAATCATTTATTTCTTTAGAATTGTATATGTTTTTTTTACTTTGAGGATCAGTAGGGTCACTTGGTAAATCACTAGAAACAACTATTGTTGAACCAGAACTCAAATCAAAAACTAGTAATTTTCCACTCGGCGTTACAACATACATATCTCTAATTATTTTTTTTGAATAATCCTTATCACCTTCTTCATCTGAAAAATTATCGCCATCTTTATAAATTGCATAAGCACTATGCGTATGTATTACAGCAACCAATGCTGCACCATTAGGGATTTTCTTATTTACGTTTGCGCCTGTTTCGCTACCATCTTCGTTTGGTTTATTATATGCATAATAAATTTTATTATCTTTTTTAATTGCATATATACCAGAAGCGTATTCTTTATTATTTTCAATTGATTTTACATTATATATTTTTGCAAAATTTATTGCCGCATTATTCCTACTTTTGAATAAAACATCTGGTTCTAATCCCTCTAATTCTCTTGCGTCAATAACCCTGTCCCCACTAAAAGTATAAGGAGACCAAGTATTATATTTCTCTGCTAAAGGATCTGCTCCAATCCACATCTACTCACTTTTCAACTCGCGCGAGCGCAAAATTTTGAACTTCTTCTCTGCTCTTGCTATTCCAAAAGTAGTGATTTTCAGTTGAAAAAATAAAATTTTCTGTAGTTTTTTATTTTTCAATTGAAAAAAAAATATTGGGACTTAAAAAGAACAGGGGCAGGAAAATTTCCCCGCAAAAGTCTATTTAACATAAAATTATTGAGTTATGGTCAAAAAATCTGCAGATTTTTGCCCATAATTCATTTTATGTTTCCGCTCCGCAAATAGCCTTTGCCAACCGCCAAAAATTTTCCTGCCCCTGTTCTTTTCCGAAGATTTCAATTGAAAAAAAATAGTGTTGTTGTCGCTGTAAATGTTAAAATGTGGGTAAAATAGCGGTGGCAAAAGCATTGGCTTTATCCACATTTTAATATTTTCGTGTTTCGGTTTCCAAAAATTTCTACCGAAGCACTTTCCGAGCGAGGGCGCATTTTTCCTTATTTCGGGTGGTTGTTGGTGCTGGAAAAAGGTATTTTTCAGCGGTGGAAAAGTGGTCGGGAAAGTTGATGGCTAAAAGCGTTGGAAGCAAAAGTGCTTCGCACGTTGCTACGGAAAGCATTTTACATAATCCCAAATTATAGGCGAAGATGGTGCTGGTTTTGCCTGTAACGAAGCGGAAGGCAACGGTTTTGCGTTGGCAATTTGACTATAATTTTGATTATGTAATTTGCTGTGGCATTAATGCGTCGGCAAAGTTTTGGAAAAGGTGTCGGAGAAAATGTCTTTTTTGTTTTGAGGGCGGGAAAACTTCTCAAAATGCAAGCGTAGGATTTTTATTTTCTCGGGTGGTAAATATTTACGGCGTTCTGCAAAATTTCTAAATCGGTTTGTTTGTATTCTTCTGTACTGGAACTTCTGCGATGTCCGATAAATATTTGTACAACTCTTAAATCGTTTCCGGATTTCAATAAATTTAAGGTTACTGATTGACGGATTTTTAACGGTTGGATTCTTTCTTCTTTTGGTTTGTCTTCGTTGATTAATCGGCTTATTCCGTGAGGATTTAAACAAGTTCCGAACTTTGATATTATAAAATAGTTGTTGGTTTTTAGTGTTTGGTTTTTAGATAAAATTTGGCTTCTTTCTTCTAAATATTTTTGGAACAAAATAATTTGATTGGCTTTTAGTGGAAGTTTTCTTGCGTTGGTTTTTCCGCCTTTTCCTATTTTGATTTCTGCGGTTTCTAAATTTATATCTTGTAGTTTCAGTTCTGTGATTTCATTCACTAATAACGCTTGATTGATAAGTAAACTTATAATTACTTGGTTTCTTGTTTTTACTTTTTTATCCTTTGGATTGTGGCTTTCTAAAAGGTTTTCTAATTCTTCTTTACTGTATAATTTTTCGGTTGCAATGCTTCTGTTTACTTTGTCTTTTAGGTTCAGTTTTAAGCAAGGATGGTCGTTTCTCTGATTGGTTTCTTGCAGATATTTGTAGTAGATTTTTATTGCAAATAAGTTATTTCTTAAGGTTTTCGGATTGAGATTTTGTTTCCGTAAATAGCCCAAATATTCTAAAATATCTTTCAGTTTTGCGGTTTTTTCTTTACCGTTCTGATAGTCTGTAAATCTTTTAATTAATGTCTTTAATCCTTTGGTTCGGTAGTTTTCTTGTAAATATTCTTCCAGTGTTTTCATCCATATTCTTTTAAGTTTTTAAGTTGGTTTTTATTGATATGTGTGTAAATTTCAGTGGTTTCTAATTGTGAGTGTCCTAAAAAATCCCTTACTTTTTCAAGTTCCATTCCGTTTTCTAATAAATGTGTTGCAATGGAGTGTCTTAAACTGTGGATTGATATTTTTTTAACTCGTTCTTCTGATATTTTTATGTTCTTCAGTAATTTTTTTAATGTACTGTTGTAAGTCCATTCCTGCATTCTGTCGCCTTTTGAGTTGGATATTAAACTGTTTTTATTTTCAGATGAAAAAATAAATTCTTCAAAATCTTTTCTAATTTTCTCGGTAAATGGAACAATTCTTCTCTTACTAAATTTTCCTTTCGGGACGATTAATAAATTTTCCTTCAGATAAATATCTTCTCTGTTTACTGCTACTAATTCCGCTACTCTTAATCCACAACCATAAGCAAGATTTAGGATTACTCTTTCTTTGAGTTCTGCAGTTTCGTAAAGTTGCTGTATTTCCTTTTGTGTGAGGATTTCTCTTACAAAATCGTTTTCGTAGTTCTTCGGATATGGAATATTGATTTGTAAAAGATTGGGAAGTTTTCCGAGTTCGAAAAGCATTTCGTAAAAGCCATGTATTGCTCGGATAAAATGTAAAATGGAGTTGGGTTTTAAGGTTCTGCCTTTCTTTATTTTATTGGGTCTCTGCTTTAAAAATTCGTAGTATTTTAAAACGTCTGATTCTGTAATTTTTCTAAAATCTTTGTTTGTAAATTCTAAAAACTCTCTTACATCTAAATATCTTTTCTTAGCGGTTTCTTCGACATATCCCTTTATTAATAAGTAATTGTAGTAATCTCTTAAAATTTCATCAATCATACTTTATAGGTTTATGATTCTTTTGCTTACTCAATATTTTAAATTTTGGAACGCCAGATTTATTTTTCCCTATAAATTCTTTATTCATCAATATTTATCATATCGTAGATATAGATTTTAGCGTTCCTTTTGTGTTCCGAGGTGTTCCAAACACTATTCATTTACTATCATACTCAAAGTTTTATGCTTTGGTTTTGATGGTGCGGTTTGTTCCTGTTTCAGTTGCTCAATTTGTAGCATTAGAAAGTCTTTGATTTCTGCCCTTAATTTTTGGTAGTTGTCCCAGTAAGATATTTTATACTTTATTCCTCTGTTTGTAAATCCTCCAACTTGTTTGATGTATTCTAATTCTGTAAGCGTTTGTATATATCTAAATATCTGCGTTTTACTGATATTAAACTCCTGTCTTACTTCTCTTAAAATAAATTCCTGGTTCTCGTTTTTTACAAACTTTTTCAATCGCTCAAAAAACTGTCTTAAACTTCCGTCTAATTCATCTACTTTTAAAACTATGCTTTCAAATAATACTTCTGTAGCCTGTTCTATATCTTCAATCTCTGTAATTAATTGATTATCTTTTGTGAGTTTTCTTTGGTATTGATTGAGGAACGTAACTTGCTTTATTACGGCTTGATACATTTCGTTTAACCGCCTTATTTTATGCACCTTTTCGGGAAGATTGAGTTTTGTTGCATACGGATTCACCACATCGTGGTGTTTTAATGTTCTTACAATCTTTTGTACAAAATTAATTGCCTTTTGTTGTTCGTCTGAACTGACTTCGCCTGCATTTCTGCGGTTCTGATACTCGATAATTCTCTGCGTTTGTTCCTTGCTTTCATCGACTGCCAATAAAAAACTTCTGCTCATATTATCTTCGTAGGTTTCGCCTTTTGTGGTTGCTGATAAACTACTGAACTGACCTTTTACAATTTTATGGGAAGATTTATTATTCCCCTTTTTGTCTTTGATGGTTACGCTACTTCTCAAAACTTGATTGCTGATAAATTCTCTTAAAGCATACAACGCATCTTCCTTTAATCCGTCTAAATCCTCAATAATAATTATCTTTTGAAATAGGTCGAACTCGCCCCAATTGTATAAACTACTTTCGGTAATTCTTGTAAAACGTAACACGTCTTCTTGTGGCATTAAATCCGCAATTCTGCTAATAATATGCGTTTTTCCACTTCCTGATGAACCTTGTACTAATGCGTGCAAAGGATTTTTATTTAGGTAACTAATCGTTATTAAAAACAATAACAGTCTGCTGTTTTCCTCGCCAATGATTCCGCTTTTTTCTATGAGTTTGTTTAATGATTTTAGTAAATCTTTTTGCTCTAAAAAGTCTATTGCTGTTTTTGGTTCTCTCGCTGATTGTGCAGATTCAGCAGATTGATTTATATTTATTGGATGCCGAACTTCGGCTTCAGTTGAAAAAATAAAAGTTCTATTCTTTAATAAGTCCAAAAAGATTTCTTCATTATGTAATTGCAAAGTTTCGTTTATGTCTTTATTAGGGAGTTCTACGGAACTTATCTTTATTCCTTGTATTTCTTCCTGCAGTAATTTTCCATACTTTAAAACTGCTTCTTTTCCTGCATCATCATTATCAAAACAAAAAATAATCTCCTCTAATTTTTCTAAATCTTTGATTGCGTTTAGTATTTCATCATTCAAGCCGTTTGTTCCAAAACACGCTATAATGCTGTATTTTTCCCTTATCTTTTCTATCTGCAGTAAACTTGCTCCGTCTATAATTGCTTCCGTTAATATCAGTTTCCTGGTGTTTTTATCGGGATAGTTTGGATAGATTCCACTTCGGTTTTTTAAGTAAAAATGTTTCGCATTGTCATCGTTTAACGTGCTTCTAAAATACAATCCCGCAACTTCGTTTTCCTTATTTCTTAAAGCAAAACAGATTGACCATTTTCCAAAAACTCCAAACGCTTTTTCCCCTGTTCTTCCTGTAATTCCTTTGTCTATGAGCAAACCATATTCTAAACATTGATTTATCAGATTCTCGTCTTTCCTTGCTCCGTGATGGAACTGACCACTATTATAACCAACTTCTAATCTCGTAAAATCTAAACTTCTTTTTTCTAAATAATCTTTTGCGGGTTTGCTGTTGTTGATGGCATTTCTAAAATACTGGAACATATTCCCTAAAAACTGTTCTCTACTTAAATCTTTTTGATAACGGTCTTTCTTGTTCGGTTCTTGGTGTCCTAAAATTTCTACCGCTTTCTTTATCGCTTCGTGTTTTGTAGTGTTTTCTTTAAGCATTATAAAATCTATCACGTCCATACTTTTGCCGTGGGTTTTACAGTTACTGCTAAAACAATACGCTGTCTGTGTTTTGTAATACACCTGTAAACTTGGTGTTTTGTCTTCGTGGAACGGACAACAAATTCTATTCGTCTTGTCGGTTTTTAAGCCGTAATAGTGCAGAACTTGGGCGATTGTGAGTTTCTCTTTTATCTCTGTAATTTCCATAAACAAAAGGATTAAAATTATTTTTTGTCTTTTTTTACAATACAACAAAGATATATTAAATTGTATTATTACACAATTATATTTTTTAATGATTTTGTTTTATGGTGTAATTTGCTAAATTTGTTGTAATAAAAGTCCATAAAATGAACATTGGAGAAAACATAAAAAGAATAAGAACTGCTAAAAACCTTTCTCAGAAAGAAGTAACCATAAATGCAAGTTTAGACACCGCACAATACAGCCGTATAGAAAACGGTAAAACCGATCCGTCTGTAAATACTTTGGAACGTATTGCAAAAGCAATGGGTGTAACGCTTGCGGAACTTTTTGCTTCTACTGATGAACTCAAAGAAATTAACTCTCTCGATAAATCTCTGATGGAAAAAGTCGCTCTTATGGAAAGTCTTTCCAATGATGAAAAACAAACCATCTACACAATGCTCGATGCTTTTATCGGCAAACGTAAATTGAAAGATGCCCTTTCTAATGTGCTGTTAGACGTAAAATAACAAAGCCACTCATTGAGTGGCTTTGGTATTATAATTTTGATAAATTTTATTTTCTATTGATGGAATTGACAAGTCCCAATACCACCATTTCATTGGATCATTTTTCTCTATTTTGTATTTCCTTTCATAGGCAACTTTAAATAATTCTAAAAGCAGTCTAAAACTTTTTAGTTTTTCATTTGACGGAAGATTAATTATTTTTTTTAAATTATTCATTCCAACACCCTTTTTAAGAATGACACAAGGTGTAAGAGAGGGCTTCAAATTACTTCTCTTTATTGCATATTCAACATCAGAATCTAATGCTTTAGACTGTAATATAATGAATAATAGATGATTAAATAAATCAAGTTGTATAGGCTCATTCGCTTCCAAAAATTTTGCAACTAAAACTTCGGCTGGAATAATTTCTTGACCATATTTATTAAATAATATTTCGTATTCTATATCCATTACTTCTAACGAGGGTTAATTGTTACGTGAGGCTTTGTTTTGTCAACTGCTCCTGTGAATATATCAATATTTCTTGGTGTATTATCGATTGTAGATTTTGCACCAGGTATAGAGTTTTTAATTTTAGACCAATCCCTACTGTTTAGTCCTCCTTCTATAACATAGTCCCAATCCGAATAAGCACCTGCTGTTCCATTTGCTCTACTACCAACAACCGTGATAGGTTTATTGATACGTGTTGCTGCATTCTCTATTCTCAATGCATCTCCCGCAGAAAGTATTCCTTTTTCTGCATTCAACATTTTCAACGCATCATCTCCTTGTCCTTTAACCACAAGCAATGGAATCATTGCATACTTTGCATTGGAATCTGAAGATCCTAACGCTATTCCAAGTACTTCCCAAATTCCGAAAGGATCTCCAGGTCCTCCCATCATTTTCATACTTCCATTCCCTTTATTAAATTCTCCGAATTGTACATTTCTAATGGAAGATCCACCTTCTGTAATAAAATCTGAATTTATATGCTGACCAATGTTATCAGATACTGTACCGTCACTTTTTAAGAAATAACTATAATTGTTTATCTCAACTCCCGCAAGTGTTGTGGAACCTCTTAAAGTTGCCGATTGACTTACAGAGTCTACATTTTTATATCCTGCCGCAGTTGCTTCTTCAACATTATTAACATTTGGATCATAAGTTACTGAAGTATTTCCGTTTAGTGTTTGCTTAATCCATCCTTCACCTTTCATTCCTGTTGGGTCGGTATAGAAAATAGGATTGTTGTAAGCGTATGCATACGGTTGCATTGTTTTCTCCGCGAGCGGATCTACACCAATCCACATCTACTCACTTTTCAACTCGCGCGAGCGCAAAATTTTGAACTTCT
>CALFIE010000060.1 GCA_937876095.1 uncultured Flavobacteriales bacterium
AGGCTTATTATTGCTAACATTACAGGGATGGGTAATTAAACGGATAATCAATTGATTTAATCTAAGCAAATAAAAATCAAATAATTTTTGTTAAATTATCATTAAATTTGCCCTATGAAACAATTTTCTACCAAACGCAGTGTACAGATTCTTGCACATCTTTTGAAAGAATACGGGATTTACAATGTAGTCATTTCTCCCGGTTCTAGAAATGCGCCAATTGCAGTGCATTTTTCGGAAACAACAGGTTTCAATTCTTTTAGTATTGTAGATGAAAGAAGTGCAGGATTTGTAGGTTTGGGAATGGCAAAATCTGAAAAGAAACCAGTCGCTATTACTTGTACCAGTGGTTCTGCTGCAGCCAATTATTATCCTGCAGTTACCGAAGCATTTTACTCCAATATCCCGCTACTTTTGCTTACAGCAGATAGACCAACCGAATATGTAGATTTGTTTGATGGACAAACCATTCGTCAAAATCAACTGTTTCAGCAGCATTCTTATGGTGATTTTCAGATGCTGGAAGACCGAAAAGAAAATGCAGACGACATAAATTTTGTAACCATCAAAAAAGCAATAGAATTGTGTGTTGAAAAACAAGGACCAGTTCACATCAACATTCCTCTGGAAGAGCCTTTGTATGAATTGACCAGTGAAATTTCTACCTACCCTATTCCTGAAAATACCATTCAGAAAAAAACATACGATCTGCCTGCAGAATTGGCAGCAACCTGGAATACCACCAAAAGAATTCTACTTTTGGTAGGAACCAGAGATTACAGTGCAGAACTTGAAATGCAATTGTCACAATTAGTGAAAAACCATAGCGTGGTTGTACTTACCGAAGCTAATTCTAACTTGAATCACCCGAAATTTTTCAGTCATATAGACCGCTATATTTTTAATTTTGATGAAAATGATTTTAAAAATTTTGCGCCAGAACTCCTGATTACGATTGGTCAAAACGTGGTTTCAAAAAAAGTAAAAGAATTCCTACGCAAAGCAAAACCTGCACAACATTGGCACGTAGACGAGTTTTGGCAACCCGATACTTTTTTCTCTTTAACCAAAAAAATTGAAACCAAACCCGAAATTTTCTTTAATAAATTATTGGGATTCATTAAATTAGAACCACAACCTTACTACAATCTTTGGGAAGTGTTGCGTGACAAAAAAGATCTGAAACACCGAGAATATTGTTCAAAAACTGATTATTCTGATTTCAAAATTTTTGAAATTTTGAGTTACAGAATTCCAGAAAATTACAATATACATTTCAGCAATAGCTCCCCAATTAGATATGCACAATTGTTTGATTTTCAGAAACATAAAATCTATTGCAACCGTGGAACCAGCGGAATAGACGGTTGCACTTCTACAGCGATGGGTTTTGCTATGAAACACCCAAATCCAACTGTACTGATTACTGGTGACATCAGTTTTCTGTATGATATTAATGGATTATGGAACAACTACATTCCACCTTACACCAGAATTATCGTCATAAATAATGGAGGAGGTGATATTTTCAAAATTATTCCAGGACCAAGTTCTACCAACGCACTAGATGAATTTATTCTCACTAAACATCAAAAAAACGCCGAACTTCTTGCCAAACATTTCGGGTTCGGATATACCAAAGTGGAAGATGAAGATACTCTTTTACGCGTGTTGGATAATTTTTTCAAAACAGATTCAAAACCAAAAATTTTAGAAGTTTTCACCTCCGAAATCGAAAATTCTGAGGTACTGAAATCGTATTTTGAGTTTTTGAAATAAAAAAACAGTACTGTTAAAAAAATCTTAATATAAGGTTCTTATTAATTTTATTTTTGAAAAATCACTAAATTGCCCTTCCTTTTTAAGTTGCTGATTATGGTGAATCAATCCCTTTGTTTTTTTGTGCTATTTTTTACATTAATTTCTTGTAAAAAAGAAGGAAATTTCATCAAAAATCACCGAACAGAAATACCAACTTACAACCATGTAGATTTAGACCATGTTTTTACCAAAGAAGACAACAAATTAGACGATAAAGACAGTATTCTAAAAAATCTAAACAATTATTACCACCAAATTTGGGAAAACGAAGATTTAAGCGGTGGTTTTTTGGTTGCAAAAGGAGATGAAATTTTAATTGAAAAATACCGTGGTTTTGCAAGAGAAGGTAACCAAATGCCAATTGATAAAAACACACCACTTCATGTAGCTTCTATTAGCAAGACACTCACAGCAATGGCTGTACTAAAATTGGTAGAAGCAAAAAAAATAAAACTCAACCAAAAACTGACCGATTTTTTTCCAAATTTTCCTTATCCAGAAATTACCGTATTCCATTTACTATCTCACCGAAGTGGTTTGCCAAAATATGAATATTTTCTAGAAAAAATTCCACAAAATCCAAACAAAAAATTCTACACCAATCAAGATATATTACAACTTTTAGCAAAATACAAACCTGAATTGGCAAGACCAACTAATACCGGTTTTATGTATTGTAATACCAATTTTTTGCTTTTGGCACTAATTGTAGAAAAGATAACCAAAACCAATTTTCCGGATGCAATGAAGCAAATGGTTTTTGCGCCATTAAAAATGAAACATTCCTACATTTTTCAGGCAAAAGATTCTACTACTGCATCACAATCTTTCTATTACAGAGGAAACCGTTTAATAAAAATGGATCGTCTAGATTTAATTTATGGTGATAAAAATTGCTATACTACACCAAGAGATTTGTTCAATTTTTCAAAAGCATTGTATTCTAAAAATTTCTTGAGACCAAGCCTGAAAGATTCTATCTTCACACCTTATAGCAACGAAAAAAAAGGAATTAACAATTACGGATTGGGATTTCGTATGAAAATTTTTGATAATAACGAAAAACTTACTTATCATAATGGATGGTGGCACGGAAGCAATGCCAGTTTTACGCATTTATTGAAGTCAAAAGTGACGATAGTTGCTATTGGTAATAAATTTTCTAGAAGAGTGTACTCTGCACTTTCACTTTCGGGTTTATTTGAAAATTTCCCACTAGAAACCGAACAATTCAAAAAAAATATGAATATCGAGCAAGATACACTGAAAGAGATGAATGATGTTTTTGAGGAACAATCCACAGAATAAATATCCTATCATTATTATGCTTAATTTTGCATAAATTCTACTTATGAAAAATAAGTTTTTCTGGCTCCTAATTCCTTTTCTACTCTACTCTTGTGCAAGAGTTGGCTCTCCGGTTGGTGGAAAAAAAGACACTTTGGCTCCCAAATTTCTGGGCGCAAATATAGATTCTACAAGAGTTAAAGTTCCCAGAAACCAAAAAGAACTCAAATTGTATTTTGATGAATATGTGGTGCTAAAAGATATCAGCAAAAACCTGATTATTTCTCCGCCAATCAAGAATATCAAGAAAATTTTGCCTACCAATTTGGCTAACAAATTTATCCTAATTCAATGGCAAGATAGTTTGCAAGCAAATACTACGTATAGTTTCAATTTTGGAAATTCTATCACTGATAATAATGAATCTAACGTTTTGCCTTATTTCAATTTTGCTTTCTCTACAGGTGACAAGATAGATGATTTGTACATTAGTGGAACCGTGAAAAATATTTTTAGTAAAAATAAAAGTACCGACAAAAAAAACTGCGTAGTTGGTCTGTATCAAGACAAAGATTCTATGGACTACCGTAAAAAACCTTACTATATTACTAAAGCAGATGATGATGGTTACTACGAACTCAACTATTTATCGCCCGGAAATTATAGAATTTTGGCTTTTGATGATGAAAATGCAAACTCTGTTTATGATGCTGGTAAAGAAAATGTGGGTTTTTTAGCAAAAAAATTAGAATTGAACAAAAATACTTCTGGTTTGGATTTGAACATTATGCCTTCTAAAAAAACCTTGAAATCTGTAGAAACCAAAATAATTCCTGGTGGAGTTTTACTCACTTTCGAAGGAAATCCAAACAAAGTAGAAGTGCAATCTGAAACCGAAAAACTTAAAGATTACAAAGTAACTCAATCTGCAAAATCGGACTCGGTTTTTGTTTGGTTTGATGCCAAAAAACAAGAAATAGGAACCACCGCAAGTGAAAATTTGAAATTAAATTACGATGCAGATTCCAAAAAAGGAAAAGCCTCGGTTTTTTATAAATATAATCCTAAAAACGAAATGCAAATCAGCAACAGAGGTGCTAATTTGTTACCGCCAAAAAAAGATTTTGTAATCACTGCAAATATGCCTGTTCAGAAAATTTTAACAGAAAAATGGGACTTGAAAAGCGACAGTATTTCTCAACCTTTGGTTGCTAAAATTTCAGAAAAAAATCCTTTTCAAATTTTGGTGTCTTCAGATTTTAAGCCTGGGAAAAAATACCAACTTACGGTTCCTAAAGAAACTGTACTCTCCTATTACGACCAAGTTACAAAACCATATCGTTTTGATTTTGAACAAGATAAAATAGAAAATTACGGAACTTTTACTTTAAAACTCACCAACAAACCTAAACAACAATTTTGGATTCAACTATTGAATGATAAAGGAGACGTGCAATATGAAAAACTAACAATCGACGCCGAAACCAAATTCACAGAGCTGAAACCCGGAACTTATAACCTAAGAATTTTAGTAGATAACAACGGAAATTTACGCTGGGACGAAGGTGATTTTGCCAACTCCCAATTTGCGGAAGATGTATTTCTTTTCAATAAAAATATAGAAGTTCGTACTTTATGGGAAATTGTTGAAGATTGGGACCTCAACAAAAAAGAAGAAACTCCCAAAAAATAACCAAATAGAAAAAACTAACAATGTTCAAAAAAATAGTTCTGTGGACTTTAGCAATCTTGCTATTAATACAGTTAATTCCTGTTGACAGAACCAATAAACCGGTTGAAAAATCACAAAATTTTGTAGACGTTTTCGCAACACCTGCTCCTGTTCAAAAATTGTTAAAAAACGCTTGTTACGATTGCCATTCCAATGAAACGATTTATCCTAATTATGCCTATGTTGCGCCTATTTCTTGGTCGATAAAACACCACATCAACGAAGGAAAAGAGCACTTAAATTTCTCTGTTTGGACAACCTATAATCGTGATTTGAAAAAAGATATGCTAGAAAATTCGGTAGAAGAAATACAAAACAAATCTATGCCATTACCTGGATATATTTCACAACACCACATCGCCAATTTGACCACCAAAGACAGACAATTATTGGAGCAATATTTTTCGGAAATTTTAAAGTCTGGGAATTACTAAGTGTTTTTCAAATAATTGGCTAGAAATATTTTTTGAGAATCAAAAGCGAGTTCTTCTATATTAATTTGGTCTTTAGGAATCCAAATTCCTTCCGAAATTTCAGAAATTTCCAGGTGGATTGCGAATTTCTCAGTCATTTTATATTCATAAAATAAATCGAGCGTGTTGTACAGGATGTTTTTGTAGAGGTATGTATTTGGCAAACTTGCGAGATAACTCAGTCTAGACTCGTCTATATCTATTTGTAATTCTTCTTTCAGTTCCCTTTTGCAAGTGGTTTCTGCAGATTCTTTGGGATCTACAAAACCTCCTGCTAAATCCAGTTTTCCCAATTTTGGTTCTTGATTTCGTCTGGTAAAGAAAATTTCATTACCAAAAGTGATTACCACTGCAACAGCAGCAGCTACATTGTTGTACAAAACGAATTCACAACTTGTGCAATTCCATTTTTTTTCTCCATCCCACTGCAAAGTTTCTTTACCACATTTCGGACAAAATTTCAAAAAAATCATTGTGCCAATTTGTTGTTTCTTGGGTGGTGTTTTAGAATCACTTCTCGTAATTCTTCTGTTTTTAGGTGGGTATAAATTTCTGTTGTGGTAATGCTAGAATGACCAAGCATTTCTTGTATAAATCGCAAATCTGCACCATTTTGCATAAGGTGTGTTGCGAAAGAATGCCGAAATGTGTGTGGAGAAATTTTCTTACTGATTCCAGCTTTTTCGGTTAAGTCTTTTATAATTACAAAAACAATTACACGAGACATTTGGGTGCCTCTATTGTTGAGGAACAAAAAATCTTCGTGCTTTTTGTTAATTTTGTTTTTAGAACGAGACTCATTTATATAACTTTTAATCAAAGTAGTAGTGTAGTTTGCTAATGGGATAAACCTTGCTTTGTTACCTTTTCCATCAACTTTTATGTAACCTTCTTTGAAATTAATGTTAGAGATTTTAAGATCAATCAATTCCGAAACTCGCAAACCGCAACCATACAATACTTCTAGAATACAAAGGTTTCTAAGTCCTAAGTCAGTAGATCTATCTATAGTATTAGAAATTTTCTCTATATCTTCAAAACTGAGAGTATCTGGTAAATAAAGCCCAAGTTTCGGACCTTCTAGCAATGTTGCAGGATTATTTTCCCTTGCTTCGTCTTCTAGCATATATTTGAAAAATGCTTTTATAGAAGAAACCCAACGTGCTTGTGAGCGTTCACTAAATTTTTGTTTAGATAAATTGAATAGATATTCCTGAAGTTGTTCATACGAAATTTCTTCTGGACTGGTGTTTTCCAGTTCAACTTCTGCGTAATCTTTGAGTTTTCTGATATCTCTTAGATAAGCATCTAATGTATTATCTGAAAAGTTTTTCTCAAATTTTAAAAAATTCGAAAAGTCTAAAATTTTTTCATCCCAAGTCATGATTTGTGTTTGTTTATAATTTGTGTTTTGTTTTATAAGTTTAGTCTATGTCACGCCCAATTCATTATTAGTGATTTGTATAATTTCTATATTGTGATTTCTTAAAAAAGTAATCCCCTCATTATCAAAATATTCATCTATATAAACCAACCTAGAAATTCCAGATTGTAAAATCAGTTTGCTGCACTCTTTGCAAGGTGATAAGGTAATATACAATGTTGCACCTTTTGCTGACTGAGTTGATCCCGATAATTTCAAAATTGCATTTGCTTCAGCATGTAATACATACCAATGCGTTTTACCATGTTCGTCTTCGCAGCAGTTTTCAAAACCAGATGGAGTCCCATTGAAACCGTCTGAAATAATCATCCGGTCTTTTACCACCAATGCTCCAACTTTTTTTCTATTACAATACGATAATTTTGCCCATTCTTGAGCCATTTTAAGGTATGCAACATCAAATTTATTTGGTTTCAAACTTATTTTTTGATTAAAATTAATTAAAATTTAGGCTTCCTTTTTTCTAAAAACGCAGTCACTCCTTCTTTCTTATCCTTCATTTCAAATAATTCGCCGAATGATTTTATCTCTAATCCAAATCCATGTTCAGAATCTGATGCATTCACGCATTGTATTGCTTTGGCAATTCCCATTGGAGAATTATTAGCTATCATATTGGCTAAATCTTTGGATTTAGTAATAA
The DNA here is from genome assembly GCA_937876095.1 of uncultured Flavobacteriales bacterium. GTDB lineage: Bacteria > Bacteroidota > Bacteroidia > Flavobacteriales > Weeksellaceae > CALFIE01. Next base: position 7,401 of record CALFIE010000060.1, read on the forward strand.
GTTCTTCTAATGTAAACACTTCATTTACCAATCCAATTTCTTTAGCTTTTTGAGCAGAAATCATTTTTGCAGAAAAAATCATTTCATTGGCTAGACCTTTTCCTACTAATTTTGGCAATCTTTGTGTTCCTCCGTAACCAGGAATTAAACCTAGTGTTACTTCTGGCAAACCTAACTTCGCGTTTTCAGATGCATACCTAATATGACAAGCTAATGCAAGTTCTAGACCACCTCCTAATGCAAAACCATTGATTGCAGCAATGACTGGTTTGTTTAGATTTTCAATTTTATTAAAAAGTGAATCTTGTCCAATTTTGGCTAGCTCTTCTGCTTTTTGTGTTCCATAATCACAAAATTCTTTAATATCTGCACCTGCAACAAATGACTTTTCTCCTGTACCTGTAATTATAATAACCCTACAATTTTCATCAGTACTTAGCTCTTCTAAACCTTGACTTAACTCGCTGATTGTTTGTGCATTAAGCGCATTCAAGCTTTCAGGTCTATTAATTGTAATAGTTGTTATCTTCTCTTCAGATCTTAAAATTATGTTTTTATAATCCATAATATATTATGAATAAAAATATGATGTAAATTAGACTGCCAAGATACAAAAAAAAATTTATATCATAAAAGAAAAAAACATGTTAAAAAAATTATAATATACAAACAGATTAAAAAATTTTACAAAATAAACGCTTGGAAAGAATATTATTGATTTTTTTTATAGATTTTAAATTTTATGAAATTGCGTGATTCATTGCATTATCATCTAATTTTACACCTAATCCTGATGTAATTCTCATTCCTAATTCAATATTTGCTCTGAAAAAATGACACAATTGCCGATTGATGATTTCGTTTTTTTTAGAACCATCAATTCCTTTCATATGTTCTACGATATTATTGACAAGAGAATTTCTTTGTTCAACATCCATTGCTTGTGTGTATAGCAAACCAGCTTGTGTGTAGTGGTCAGAATCGTTCTCGTTTCTATTGAAATAAGCAACTCTATTGCTATCTAAATCATATTCAAAATTTTTGTAAGCTGGATTTGGCTCTACCTGATCAAAACTATTAGGAAAATAATTGGGAGCATCGTCTGCCAGATTCTGCGCCAAAACGCCATCTCTTTGATAGTTAGAAAAACCAAACGGACAAGCATTTACTGGCAACTGATGTGCATTTACGCCAACTCGATAACGTTGTGCATCTGGATAAGAAAAAACTCGACCTTGCAACATTTTGTCGGGAGACAAACCAATTCCGTCTATCAAATTACTTGGTGAAAAAACCGCTTGTTCTACGTGCGAAAAATAATTTTTCGGAATTTCATTGAGTTCTAATTCGCCTACTTCAATCAGCGGAAATTCTTTTTGAAACCACACTTTGGTCACATCAAAAGGATTCCATCTGAATTCTGCGGCTTGTTCTTCGGTCATCATTTGTATATACATCGTCCATTTTGGGAAATCTCCATTTTCTATTGCATTACAAAGGTCATCTTGTGCAAAATCAGGATTTTCACCTGCCATTTTGATAGCTTCGGAATTGGTAAAGTTTTTAATTCCCTGTTTGGTTTTCATGTGAAATTTCACCCAAACTCTTTCATTTTTTTTATTAATCATAGAAAAAGTGTGCGATCCAAAACCATGCATATGTCTGTAACCAAAAGGTATTCCACGATCTGACATCAAAATCAAAACTTGGTGAAGCGATTCTGGATTAAGGCTCCAAAAATCCCACATCATGGTTGCTGATTTTAAATTGGTTTTTGGGTGACGTTTTTGGGTATGAATAAAATCTGGGAATTTTTTGGCATCTTTTATAAAAAAAACTGGCGTATTGTTACCAACTAAGTCCCAATTTCCGTCTTCTGTGTAGAATTTCAGTGCAAATCCTCTTGGATCTCGAACTGTATCTGCGCTGCCTTTTTCTCCACCAACTGTAGAAAATCGAGCAAAAAGTTTACAAGAATTTCCAATTTTTGAAAACAATTTGGCTTTGGTATATGTTGAAATATTGTTTGTTACGGTAAATTTTCCGTAAGCTCCGCTTCCTTTTGCATGCACCACTCTTTCTGGGATTCGCTCTCTCACAAAATGTGCCAGATTTTCTTGCAAGACAAAATCTTGCAGCAAAACAGGACCTCTTGCTCCTACAGTTTGGGAATCTTGTGCCTCAAAATAGGGCATTCCTGAGTTGGTTGTTAGTTTTTTTTTGTCCATACTTTTGGTATTTGATAACACAAAATTAGGCATTAAATACCGAATTTAATTGAATTTTTAAAGGAATTTCCACAAATCCTAAGTAACTTTGTGCTAGAAAAATCTAAGCCATGAATATACAGCAATTGGAATACTTGATCGCAGTAGATAAGCACAAACACTTCGGAAAAGCAGCTCACGCTTGTTTCATTACACAGCCAACTTTAAGCGCTATGATTCAAAAATTAGAAGAAGAGCTAGATGTGAAAATTTTTGACAGAACTACGCACCCGATCAGAACAACCGATATGGGAACTGAAATAATTGCTGAAGCAAGAAAAGTAGTTGACTCAGTAAATGAACTGAAAAACAAAGCTAGTTTACTCAATAATGTTCTTGCTGGAAAAATGAATCTAGGAATTATACCTACTGTTTCTAGTTTTATATTACCAACTGTTATTTTTGATTTTTTGAAAAAACATTCAAAAATAGAATTACAGATCAAAGAAATGACCACCGAAAACATCATAAAAGCTATGAAAGCAGGTGAATTAGACGCAGGAATCATTGCAACACCTTATAGTAATGCTGAAGAATTTTATAGCGACTTTTTATTTAATGAAGAATTGATGGTGTATTCATCAGACGAAGCGGCTAACCAAAAGAAAGACACCTTTGTAGCACCAGAAGATATTGATATTAATAAAGTTTGGTTATTAGAAGAAGGAAATTGTCTGCGTACCCAATTCGAAAACATTTGTCAGTTGAAAGTAAATTCACATCAACCAAAAAATTTGGAATTTTATGGCTCCAATATCAACACACTCATCTATATGGTTGATAATATGGGCGGAATTACCATACTTCCAGAATTGGCAATTACACAACTTAGCAATCCTCAAAAAGAAAAGGTTTTCAGGTTTAGAAAACCATTCCCAACAAGAGAAATCAGTTTAATTTATTATAAACCAACGTACAAACAGAAGATAATAAATGAACTCATTCATTTTATTCAAAATTTTTTAGAAGGAAAGCTAAATTTCAACCAAAATCCCGAAGATTTCGTGAGTGTGAAACCGCAATAAATTAATTTCAATTAAAAATTTTGGTAATAGACAAATAACCATTAAATTTGCACCAAATTATTTGAGGAAAAATTTGTCCTGATTGCAACCTCCTAAAAAAATGCTAAAACAGATATTTCTATTTTAGTTTCTTTTGTAATCACCTGTTTTTCTTATTATTAATACTTAAAAACAAAAGAAATATGTCATATTTATTTACCTCTGAATCCGTTTCTGAAGGACATCCTGACAAAGTAGCAGATCAAATTTCTGATGCATTGATTGATAACTTTTTGGCTTATGATAAAGATTCCAAAGTAGCTTGCGAAACATTGGTAACCACAGGTCAAGTTTTTTTAGCTGGTGAAGTAAAATCTGAAGCATATCTAGATGTACAAGGCATTGCAAGAGATGTAATTAATGGTATTGGCTACACCAAAGGTGAATATATGTTTAATGGCGATTCTTGTGGTGTCATTTCTGCAATCCATGATCAATCTTCGGATATCAACCAAGGTGTTGACCGAAAAGTAGCAGTAGATGATTTCGAAACCAAAGCCAATGCACAAGGTGCAGGTGATCAAGGAATGATGTTTGGTTATGCAACCAATGAAACCGACAATTATATGCCTTTAGCTTTGGATTTAGCACACGCAATTCTGAAAGAACTTTCTAATTTGCGTAGAGAAGGAAAAGAGATTACTTACCTTCGTCCAGATGCAAAATCACAAGTAACCATAGAATATTCAGACGATCACAAACCTGTGAGAATTGATACTATTGTAGTTTCTACACAACATGATGATTTTGGTAATGATGATGAAATGCTTGCGAAAATTAGAAAAGACATTGTTGAAATTCTAATTCCAAGAGTGAAAGCATTACAAAAACCTGAAATTCAGGCGCTTTTCAACGATCAAATTCAGTACCACATCAATCCAACTGGGAAATTTGTAATTGGCGGTCCACATGGTGATACTGGTCTTACTGGTAGAAAAATCATCGTAGATACTTATGGCGGAAAAGGAGCTCATGGTGGTGGTGCGTTTTCTGGAAAAGATCCATCAAAAGTAGACAGAAGTGCAGCTTATGCAACCAGACATATTGCCAAAAATTTGGTTGCAGCAGGTGTTGCAGACGAAGTTTTAGTACAAGTTTCTTATGCAATTGGTGTTCAAATCGGTGAAGACTTAAAACGAAATGGTATTGATAGTTCTTTTAATGTAGAAGTATTAGCACGTGGAATTTATGAAGCAATCAATAATAAAAAATTATTGTTTGGTGGTGCAGCTGCTGGAGCACCTGCACGCCCAGGCCCAGCGCCTGCCCGCCTTCATCGAGGCCCTGACGCGCCACCAGCTGCTCGAGCCCTTCGTCATCGACATCGAGACCCGCGACGGCGAACAGGGCCGCCTGTCGGGCCTGTTCACCATCCACGAGGAACGGCTGGCCGCGCTGCTGTGCGAGCGCTCGGGCCTGTCGGCGGGCACGAAGAGATAAGAACGTGGTGGTCTGTGGTACAGGAGTTGTCGTTTTATTAAAGATAGTTTGCTATTTTTTCATGCGGCGTAATTTGTTTTTTATAAAAAATTTGCAACAACTGTATGTCTCAAGGAATCAAACAGGAATCTTCGTGGTATACGTACGTGCTCATTTTTGCCATACTTATCATATTTTCGCCTGTAATTCTTCTGCTCGCTGTAGTCCTCCTTGCTCCCTGGCTCAGATCGCGCTTTATTACCCGACCCCGCTTGTTACGTCGTGTTAGAAAAGAGTGGCTTCCGAACGGAAAGTTTGTCTTATGCATCTATTCTGATAATCCGGCGTGGAAAGAATATGCAAGCAAAAATATTTTTCCGCTGATTAAAGATTGTGCAGTACTCCTCAATTGGTCCGAGAACAAAGCGTGGCTCAACTCCGGATCTCTTGAAGCTGAGCTGTTTAAAAATTTTAATTGGGGTCGTTCGTGGAAATATAAAAAACGTACTGGTGGACAAGATTTCAATCATCAGGTGATTGTCTTTAAGCCGTGGAAT
>CALFIE010000061.1 GCA_937876095.1 uncultured Flavobacteriales bacterium
GACAATTGATAGAAAATTACTCTATTCCGCCTTCCCCGGAATCCGATCCATCAAACATTACAATGTCGATTTTACGATCTAAAAAAATAACCTCCAAACCACTTTAATTTACCTTTCCCAAGATCCAATAAATCCAACGACGCACTAGTAATGTTAAAAATTTATTTTTAAATGATTCTGCATTGATAGAATAATCAAGTTCAAAATAGGTAAACCAATCCTTCATATTTTTATCAATTTTATTAGAACCAGTAAAACAAAAATAAATAATTGTTAAAATGGGAAGAAAGAAAATATTTTATCTTTTGTTCGTAAGTGTCTTTTTTAGTGCTCAACAATTTAAAGTGCTTCCAGCAACAAGTACAGCAAGATTCACAAATAAAAACAGAGTTTGGTCTACTGTTTTTGGAAATGTTAGTGTTTGCCAATGGAAAGACGATAAATTAGCTACGGTCTCTGTTACTATAGATGATAATCATTATCAGCCAGATAATGCATATTGGATGCAAAAAGCATCTGAAACTGGTTGGAAATGGACCTGGTTTTTAATACCATCAAGAATAGTATCTAACCCTACCTATAATGGTAGTTGGGCTCAGTGGAAAGTAGTTAAAGCAGCAGGACACGATTTACAGTCACATAGTCAAAATCATTGTTCTACAAGTGTGAGTAGCCAAGATTTAGAATATTCGCTTGCTAAGACTAATATTAATAATAATATTACTGGCGCGAATGTTCAAACTTTAGCTTATCCAAATGGTTATCCAGGTTGTAATAATGATTCTGTGGTCGCAAAAAAATATTATCTTTCTTCTAGAGGAGTTTATGGAGCTGTTCCAGATGTAACTAAAATCAATTTCCATAATGTTAACTCAGTTGGTAATTTCAATGGATTTTTCAATGCAGAAAGTGATTATTCTTCTTTTACAGGTGCATTAAATCCTGCAAATACAACTAAATTTAGAACTTGGTACGTAGCTTTGTTTCATAATCTTACAAATGCTATAAAAACGCAAATAGGATCTGTCTTTACATATCTAAAAAAGAACGAAAGTAATATTTGGGTTGCAACCTATACAGATGCAGCCAAGTATGCAGAAGAATTTGCAACATGTTCTGTACCAACAGTTGATATGACACCAAATCAAATTAGTTTTGTTTTAAAAGATAAAATGTACAATGCTTGGTATGATCATCCTTTGACAGTTAAAGTTAACATAACAGGGTGGAATATAGATAAAGTTACTCAGAATGGCTCCATAATTAATTATAAAATTGTTACAAATGGTGCAAATACTTATGCTCTTGTAGATGCTATTCCTGATAAAGGTACTGTAGTAATTACTAAAAAAAGTAGTACTTCAGCTTCATATTGTGTACCTAATGTAATAAGCAGTTCAAAAATTTTAATTTCAAGAGTAAAAATTGGTAATATTAACAATTATACTTCAGGAACAAAATATACTTATTATAGCTCAATTTCAAGTAATGTTCCAAAAGGAAATAATGTTTTGACTTTAAAATCTTGGTCTAGTTACACAAATCCAACCTACTTTTATAAAGTTTGGATAGATTATAATCAAAATAAAACTTTCGAAACAAATGAGTTAATTCTTAATAAATCGCTTAGCGCAATAGGAGAAAACAATTATAACTTTACTATACCTACCACTGCTTTAACTGGTAATACTAGAATGAGAGTTATGTTATCCAAAGATGTCTCTCCAGAATCGTGCATTGCAATTAATGAAGGAGAAGTAGAAGATTATAATTTGAATATTGTTGCAGCAGGTACTGCAAGAAATGACATGAATGACAATTTTGATTATACAAAAACTGAAAATCAATCATTAATACAAGATTATGATTTTTACGAAATTTACGATTATCAAATGCGAATTGTTAAGAGGTCATTAAGAAAAGAAATATTTGACTACTCTCAATTACCTTCAGGACATTACGTTGTTGTATTTCTTAAAAATAATCAAAAAATAGGAAATATACTAATTAAAAAATAATACAATGAACAAAAAAATTACATTTTTTATACTGCTATTGTATAGTATTGTGATAAACTCACAGCAGATAAAAGTTCTTGCATCTACAACTACACCTAGATTCACGAATAGCAACAGAGTTTGGTCAAGTACATTCGGGAACGTAAATGTTTGCGAATGGAAAGATGATAAGTTAGCAACAGTTTCAGTTACTATAGATGATAATCATTATCAACCAGATAATGCATATTGGATGCAAAAAGCTTCTGAAACAGGTTGGAAATGGACTTGGTTTTTAATTGCTTCAAGAATTGATACCAATCCTACATATAACGGAAGTTGGGCACAATGGTCTGTTGTAAAAGCTGCAGGTCATGATTTGCAATCTCATAGTCAAAACCATTGTTCTGTAGACATGCAAACAGCCGATTTAGAATATTCACTTGCTAAGACCAATATTAATAATAATATTACAGGTGCAAATGTTCAAACATTAGCTTATCCAAATGGATATCCTGGTTGTAGTAATGACTCTTTGGTTTCAAAAAATTATTATTTGTCTTCTAGAGGTGTTTATGGTGCAGTTCCTACAGTTACAAAAATTAATTTTCATAATGTTAATTCTATTGGTAATTTTAATAATTTTTCTGAGGTAGAAACTCACTTCGCTTCATTTACTGGTGCTTTAAATCCTGCTAATGCCACTAAATTTAGAACTTGGTATGTCGCTTTGTTTCACAATTTAACAGATGTAATCAAGACTCAGATTGAGTCAGCGTTTACTTATATTAAACAAAATGAAGCTGATATTTGGGTGGCAACTTATACAGATGCAGCCAAATATGCACAAGAATTTGCAACAAATTCAATTGCAAATATGAGTGTAACTGCTAATCAAATTAGTTTTGATTTAAAAGATAAAATGTATGATACTTGGTACGATTATCCTTTAACTATCAAAGTCAATATAAATGGTTGGACCGATTTTACAGTTACACAAAATGGCTTACCAATTGGATATAAAGTAGTTACTAATGGTTCTAACAAATACGTTTTTTTAGATGCAGTACCAGATAAAGGTACCGTAGTTTTAACTAATACATCCACAACACTTTCGACAATTGAGAATGTTAAAGAAAAAATTGATTTTGATTCTTATGAAATTTATGACACACAATTTAGATTAATAAAACAAAAAACAAAATATAAAGTAAATTTTGAGACAGAAGGATTGCCTTCAGGATTTTATTTTATTGTTTTAATTAAAAATAATCAAAAAATAAAATCAATTAATTATAGAAAATAGTTTCAATATATTTTTGATATTTTAATTAACCCATTTTTTAAGAATTAATTTTTTTGGAAAATGAAATAAAAAAGGTGAGAATTTTCTCACCTTTTTTATTTAAGAATTTCCCTGATTTTATTGGCATTTAGTATAAGTTCTTCTACTAATTCGTAGTTTTCTTTTTCCAGTGCCGATTTGAATTTTCGGAGTTGAGAGATGTGTTCATTAAGAACATCTAATACATTTTCTTTGTTTTGTCTGAATATAGGAACCCACATTTCGGGGTGGGATTTTGCCAAACGAACGGTGCTAGAAAACCCAGAACTTGCCAATTGAAAAATGGTGTCTTCTTCTCGTTCTTTTTCAAGTACGGTATTTGCAAGCGCATAAGAAGTAATGTGTGAAATGTGTGAAATGTAAGCTGTATGCATGTCGTGATCGGCAGAATCCATATACAACAAATTCATTTCTAGATTTTGGTAAAGTTTTTCTATTAATGCAACTGCATTTTCGGCAGAATGTTCTCGGTCGCAAATTACGGCAGCACGACCAGCAAAAGCGTAATCTGTAGCTGCTTTTGGTCCAGAATTTTCGGTTCCCCACATTGGATGTGTTGCTACAAAACGTTTTCTATTGGGGTGATTTTGTACGATGCTTGTAATTCCAGATTTGGTAGAACCAACATCCATAATTACTTGGTTTTCTTTAATTTGGTCGAGAATGGTTGGTAGAATTTGGTTGGCTGCATCTACTGGAATTGCTAAAATAAGTAGGTCTGCTTTTGCAATAGCTTCTTGCAATGGTACGATTTCATCTATAATTCCTAATTCTTTGGCTTCTTGCAGGTGTTGTAGATTTTTGTCGATTCCGAATACGAAACTTGTAAAATTTTTCTTTCGCAGTTTCAGCGCCATAGAACCACCAATTAGACCGACTCCAATAATTGCAATTTTCATTATCTTGAATTATTCATTAATAATATGTGCTGCAACAGACTATCTCAATTTTTTAATAGTCGAAAAACGGGCTTCATCTTTGCATTTTTCAAAACTCAATTCCAATTTTGGATTTTTTTTGGGATATCGCAAAACGTATTCAGGGCAAGGTTGTGCTTGAGCATGGCTTCTATCAAAATCTATTTCGCCGTTGGTAACTATGCTGTCTTTCAGAAATTTTTCAGAAATTTGAAGGGTTTTCATTTCGGTCGAAAAAGCATTTGAATATTGAAATTTTTTAGATAAAGTTTCGGCAATTACTCTAGAATTAGGCAAATATCCGCTGCATTTTGCACCTTTTTTATTTAAAATAAAAAACACCAAAAGCAAACCAGGAATCAAACCAATCATATAAAATTTGAGTTTTCTCATATTTTTTAGGATAAAAGATCATTAGCAAAAATGTAAAGTCAAAAGAGTAATTGATTTTTGCTGAAAGCCAATATTTTTAGAAAATTAATAAGTTAATATCGTGATAGGTAAGATTGAAACGGTCACAAATCATCTTGTTGGTATGTCTGCCTTTGTACATATACAAACTTTGTTTCATTTCGTTTTTGCGTACAAGCATATTCTCGAAACCGCCTTCTTCGTCATAATTCAGGAGATAACTCAAGAAAAAATTAGAAATTGCTTTGGTGGTAGTTCTTGGCATTTTAGAAGTGAGGTTGGGTAAACCACAATGTATCACGTCGTGTTTTATGACATAAGGATTTTCCATATCTGTCAATTCTGAAGTTTCTACCACTTTTCCGTTGTCTATAGTTATATCTATTATGATGCTTCCTTTCTTCATTTTCATCACCATATCTTCAGTAACAATTGGTACCAAACTTAATTTCGATAGGGCGCAAATTACTACATCTGCTCGTCGTAATGATTTAGATAATTCTTTAGGATCTATAATGGAAGTTGGAACTCTAGAATCTACCAAAGTATTTAATCTACGTAATTTGGATAGCGAATTGTCAAAAACTTTTACACTTGCACCTAAACCTATTGCTGCTTTGGTTGCAAATTCGCCCACAATTCCGGCTCCTAAAATGACCACTTCAGTTGGTCTAACTCCAGTAATTCCACCTAGCATAAGTCCATTGGTAAGAGCCAATAATTCTGATGCGTACAAAATTGAAACTCGACCAGCAATTTCACCTATTAATCGTACCAAAGATAATTGTTTGTACTCATCTATAATAAATTCAAAAGCAATCGCATTGATTTTTTTTTCGGCCAATTTTTTGAAATATTCTTTGTCACGCAAATTAATTTGTAGTGCCGAAACCAGATAAGAGTTGGGTTTCAGAAAGTCGATTTCTTCGGAAGTTGGTGGATTGATTTTCAGTACCAAATCTTGTTTAAGCGCTTCACTTGGTGAATTGGTAATTTTGGCACCTGCATCTGCATATTGTAAATCCGTAAAAAACGAACCACTTCCTGCTCCAGATTCTATGATGATTTGGTGACCATGATCTACCAAAACCTGAACTGCATCTGGAGTTAGACAAGTTCTACGTTCATTTAAACATGTTTCTTTTGGAACTCCAATGCTGAATTTTTTTTCTTTTTTCACCACCTCTAGTTTCTCTTCTTTTGGTAAGAGTTCTCCTTCTTTGAATGGCGTGAAAATGCTGCTTGAATTGCTCATTTATTTTAAAAAAAATTATTGAAAAATACCTTATTAAAATTACAGAAGACAAAGATAGTATTTATTCAAAATGTATCTCACTAGTACACAAAAAATAAATTCTTTTTTACCGTAAAAGCGACAAAAGAATAGTTTGGAAATAAGTTTTTACAAAGGTTTGCAAAAGAAAAAAAAATCAAGACCATTTTGCTAGCTTTTGAAAATCTACTCAGCCATTTTATCTATTGTTTCTTTTGCGGTTTACAAAAATTTTGATTTATTCAAAATGAATGATTCTTTCTGTTCCCTTATTTTCTATAGAAATTTCGTGATGTGGTAAATCTACCAATTCATCTTCGTAGATTTCTGGCCATTCTATGATACAGAGAAAACCTTCGTTTAAATATTCATCAATACCAATATCGTATACTTCATTTTTGTTTTTTAATCTATAAAAATCAAAATGAAAAACTTTTCCTTTTGGTGTAATATATTCATTTACAATCGCATAAGTTGGGCTAGAAACCTGATCTGTGCTACCCAACTTTTTCAATAGAAATTGGGTAAAAGTAGTTTTTCCGGCACCCAAATTTCCTTTCAGAAACAAAATCGGGTGTTGCAATTTTGGCAGAATTTCTTCAACCACTTGTTGCCAATCTTCCAGTTTATTTATAATGAAATTCATTATTTATTTACATTAATGATGAAATTAAAGAAGTTTTTTTGCTTCTCAAAAAATTTCAACAAAATTACTTAATTACTTTTAAAAAACTTCTATCCTCTTTCTTCCAACTCCCAACTTCCATCAAAAAAACTCATAACTTCCAACAATTTCCGTATTTTTGAAAAATGATTTCTAAGGCAACCATAGACAAAATATTTTCTACCATACGTGTAGAAGAAATTGTTGGGGAATACGTACAACTGAAACGAACCGGCTCTAATTTGAAAGGTTTGAGTCCGTTTCACGACGAAAAAACCCCAAGTTTTGTGGTGTCACCAAGTAAACAAATCTGGAAAGATTTTTCTTCTGGAAAAGGTGGAACTGCTATTTCTTTTCTCATGGAAATTGAAAATTTCACGTATCCTGAAGCATTGCGACATGCTGCAAAAAAATACGCGATAGAAATAGAAGAAGACCATAGAGAACAAACTGAAGAAGAGAAAAAAGTACAAACAGATCGAGATTTACTCTACAAAATTCACGAAATTGCTAACGATTTTTTTCAGGAGCAGATTTGGGAAACAGAGGAAGGTAAAACCATAGGATTTTCTTATTTCAAAGAGCGCGAACTTAGAGATGAAACTATCAGAAAATTTCAACTTGGTTATTCTCCAGAAAAGAAGAACGCTTTTACCGAATTTGCAATTGAGAAAGGCTATTCCAAAGAAATTTTAGAAAAATCGGGATTATCTATTTTCCCTGAAAATGCAAGTAATGGAATAGATCGATTCAGAGAACGAGTGGTTTTTCCGATTCATAGTTTTTCTGGCAGAGTTTTGGGTTTCGGAGCCAGAATTTTGAAATCCAATGTAAAAACAGCGAAATATCTGAATTCTCCAGAAACGGAAATTTACCACAAATCCAATGTTTTGTACGGGCTTTTTCAGTCGAAACAAGCCATCTCAAAATCGCAATTATGCTTGCTTGTAGAAGGTTATATGGATGTGGTTGCGCTGCACCAAAATGGTATAGAAAATGTGGTCGCAAGTTCGGGAACTGCACTCACGATAGAGCAAATAAAACTCATAAAAAGACTCACTGAAAATGTAACCATCTTATTTGATGGCGATGCAGCTGGAATTAAGGCAAGTTTCCGAAGTATTGATCTGTTACTTTCCGAAGGAATGAATATTCGGGTATTGCTGTTTCCTGATGGTGACGATCCCGACTCTTTTTCCAGAAAACATCCGCAAGAATTTGTTGAAAATTTTATAAAAACCGAAGCCAAAGATTTCATTGATTTCAAAGCCGAAATTCTGCTAAAAGAAGCCGAAAACGACCCCATCAAAAAATCGGAAGCAATTCGGGATATTGTGAAATCCATAGGATTCATTAGTAATAGCCTAAAACAGGAGGTCTACATCAAACAAGTTGCTACGCATTTCGGTTTGAGTGAGCAATCGCTTTTCAGTGAACTTGGGGTACAAAAACAAGTCTTGCTTCAGCAACATCAGATTGCCAAAAAAGAGCAAAACACTGCTCCAAAGTTAGAAAAAGTGACCGAAAATTGGGTTTCCATCAATCCACTATTAATTTTAGAAGAAAAATTGGTAGAACTGATGCTGAAATACGGAGATCGAATCTTGGTTAGGCGAGATGAAGAAAACAATGACTTGCAAATTACCGTGATTGAAGAAATTATTCATCACTTAAACGAAGACGATTACCAAGTACAATCGCACATTAATCAAAAAATTATTGAAGAAATCCGAATCGGAATTGCCGAAAACGAACTGCGATCAGGAAATTTTTTCTTGACTTTGCTCGACGAAGAAATTTCTAATAAAATTGCAGATGCACTTGTAGAAACCTATGAAACCAGTAATTGGGATAAACACAATATTTATTTCAGTAAAGAAGAGGAATTGATAGACAAAATTGTGAGTGATGTGATAATTCGGCACAAACGAGAATACATTGTAAGCATTATTCAAAACCTAAAAAACAACCTGTCAGAAGAAGATAACCAAGACGAAATCTATCAGAAAATTATTCAACTCACCCAATTGAAAAATAAAATAGATGAGAAATTGTACCGGATTTTATGACACTTTGTCTAATTTTGTAAAAAGGTACAAACTTTGAGACTTCAATTTTATATTTTTAAAATAAAAAATCAAATATGAGCATAAAAAAAGATTTCAGAGATTTCTCTGTAAAACACCTAGGAAACAGCGGTCTTGCAACAGATCAATATATGGGAATGTTTAATCCTACCAATCTTACTCCGTATATTATGGAAGAACGTAGGATGAATGTCGCTCAAATGGACGTATTCTCTAGATTGATGATGGATCGAATCATTTTTTTAGGAACCGGAATAGACGACCAAGTTGCCAATATTGTCACCGCACAATTATTATTTTTAGAAAGTTCAGATGCTACCAAAGACATCCAAATCTACATCAATTCTCCAGGTGGTAGTGTATATGCAGGTCTCGGAATTTATGATACCATGCAAATTATAAAACCAGATGTTGCCACTATTTGTACAGGAATGGCTGCAAGTATGGGAGCGGTTTTGTTGGTTGCTGGTGAAAAAGGTAAACGTTCTGCACTCAAACATTCTCGTGTAATGATTCACCAACCAAGTGGTGGTGCACAAGGAGTTGCGAGTGATATGGAAATTAATTTGAGAGAAATGCTAAAACTGAAAAAAGAATTGTACGATATCATCGCCAATCATTCAGGGCAATCTTATGATTGGGTAGAAAAAGCATCTGATAGAGATTATTGGATGACTTCTACAGAAGCCAAAGAATTCGGAATGGTAGATGAAGTTTTAGAAAGAAAAACAGAAAAATAATTTAATAATTGATTGTGTATAATAAAAAAAACGCACCAAATTGGTGCGTTTTTTTATTATTGGCAATGTGGTAAAAAATGGTGCTTTTTTAAATGAAAAAATAGTTATAAATTT
>CALFIE010000062.1 GCA_937876095.1 uncultured Flavobacteriales bacterium
TCAATCCAATAAAGATGAGGGCGGACAATCGCTTACTTTAGGAGCCTTTGAAACTTGGACACGTAAAATGGGAGAAAAGACCACTTCTATTCGCAGAATCGATACAGCAAAAAAATATGGCGAATTTATCAAATATGCCATTCAACAAACTGACGTCGATTTAACAAACTGTCAATCAGAAATTGATGAAACAACTTTAAAATCTACCACTAATAAGTTAAGTGAATTTGTTTCATCTAAAGCTTTTTTTCGCAATGCCTTTTGGGCTATCAACCCCGACTATAAAAAAGATCCTCTACCGGTTGCCAATCAATTGCTAACTACCCCTTACCGGATAGCAACAGGCGACGATAATCGCGCTATTTATGCCGAAGTTCTTAAAATTAAGCCGTTGCCTGCCGAGGTACAGCATGTCAAAAACATAGAAGAGCTATTGTGTGCCGTGATTTTATTCATGAGGCAACAAAAGACGGATATCCTAATCGCAAACACTCCAACCCACAGATTCACGCTGCGTAAAAGCAATCCAACCCTAAAAACAGCCATAAACAGCCTGATTGATCCTTTCGAATGGATAACAAAAAATATTATTGAGCCTGGAATGTTGGTTGCAGAAAGAGAAATCAGTAGCGAGGAGAAAAAAAAGCTTACCGCAGAACTTTGCACATATCTTATTCCTAGTGAATATCATCACCTGTTTATGGAACAAGTCGACCATATGCAAACTGATGGTACGGTGAGTGGACATTGCCAAGGAATCCATAAGATTTTACTTGGCCTTTTATTGTGGGTTACGAGAAAATAATTCCCGTAGGAAAACTATCACAACACATGAATAATCTTGATGGTTTTCATGTTGGATTTCAATTCAAAGTTCATCAAAAATACATTGTTGATATGAGAATTTTTGGTGCTTTTGGTGGCGACACAAATAAAAGGTTGACTTTTACTTACAAAGGAACCGATTTTGATTCGTACATCAAGTCGATTTATGGAGTAAAAGTTTCCATCATTAAACAAAAATATATTGGCAACAAAAACTTCTCTATTTTTGCCAATGCCGGAATTGGTGCACAAACCTATAATTCTGATAAAGAGAACAAACATTACATCAAAAACGGAATTACTGGTGAATATGAAGAAGACCCCGAAAAAAAATATGAACCAATCGGAAGTGTAACTCCAATCATAAGTTGTGGAATTGGCATTAAAAAAGAATTTAGGAAATTTCCTATTGGTGTAAATGTAAATTACAATTATACTCCACAAAATATTTTTGGCAAGATGATACAGCGCGGAACAGGGAGTTCTTACATTTCGGTTTCCGTTTTTACAGGATTTATTCTTCCTTTTTAAAAATTTTAAAAAAAATTAAACCGTCATAGAAAACAATCGTGTTTCAGGTGTTTTCCTGAGCATTCGTAAATCAAAAGCCATCGCTACATTTCGGGTGAAAGCACGACCTTTTTCAGTTATTTTTACCGTATTTTCTGTAATTTCTACCAAACCATCTTCCTGCATTTCTTGCAATTTTTCTAATGAATTTTCAAGTTCAGGGAAGGAATTTTCTGTGGTGAAATTGGTTTCTAATTGACACATCAAATTCAGAATATGTCGTCTAATTTTCAAATCTTCTTCATTTAAAATATGACCTCTGAAAACCGGAATTTTGCCTTCTTCTACCCTTTTTTGATAATCTTCCACCGTTTTTTCGTTTTGTGCAAAAGCATACCAAGAATCTGAAATAGCAGACATTCCCAAACCAATCATCAGTTGTGTTTTGCTTGAAGTGTAACCCATAAAATTTCGGTGTAATTTTTTCTGAACCAAAGATTGGTATAAATCGTCGTTTTCCAAAGAAAAATGATCCATCCCAACTTCTATATATCCCAAATCTTGCAACAATTTTTTACCATTTTCGTAAAGTTTACGCTTTTCTTCACCACTTGGTAAATCATTTTCATCGAAACCACGCTGTCCAACTCCTTTTATCCAAGGAACGTGTGCATAAGAATAAAACGCCAATCTATCTGGTTTCAGTTCCAAAGTTTTACGGATGGTAAATTCCATAGCATCCCAAGATTGATGAGGCAACCCAAAAACCAAATCGTGCGAAACACTTTTGTAGCCGATTTCTCGAGCCAATTCTGTTACACGTTTTACATTTTCAAAAGGTTGAATTCTGTTGATGGCTTTTTGCACTTTTTCATCATAATCTTGCACTCCAAAACTGCATCTTCTGAAACCTAAATCATATAAAACTTGCAAATGTTCTTTGGTGGTATTATTAGGATGACCTTCAAAAGAAAATTCAGGATTTTCGGCAATTTCGCAGGTTTTGAAAATCCCTTCCAACAAAATTTTTAAATTTTCTGGTGAAAAAAACGTTGGAGTTCCGCCTCCTAAATGTAATTCCTTTAATTTGGGAGTTTTTGAGTTTTTTGGTGATGGATAATCTGAACATTCATCTTCCATCTTCCTGCTTCCAAACAATTGCAGATACAAATTCCACTCCTTCAAAACGCTTTCTAAATAGGGAGTTTCTACCGAATGTTGTTTGGTAATCCTTTTATGACAAGCACAAAACGTGCATAATTGCTCACAAAATGGTAAATGAATATAGATGGAAATCCCTTCTTCTGCATTGCTTTCGTTGTAAGATTTTATGACGGTTTTTTGCCATTGTTCCGAAGAAAATTCGGCTTCTTCCCAATACGGAACTGTTGGATAACTGGTATATCTTGGACCTGGAATATTGTATTTGTTGATGAGTGAATTCATTTTTTGAATTGGTTGTTTTGAAAATTGAATTAAGAAAAAGCAAAAATACAAATGTACAATGAAGAAGTTCCCAAAAAAAATAATAAACTCTCTAGTTTTAGAAAAATAATTTTTAGATTATTCACTAAAAAAATGTCCGGAAAAAATTCCGAACATTTTTATATCTATTTTTTATTCAATAATATTTAAAAAATTTCTCTCCCAGCAAAATGAAATTGTGCTTCAATTTGAGCGTTTTCATCGGAATCTGAACCATGAACTGCGTTTTCACCTACATTTCTGGCATATAGTTTTCTGATGGTTCCTTCTGCTGCTTCTGCAGGATTGGTAGCGCCAATCAATTTTCTGAAATCTTCCACAGCATTATCTTTTTCTAAAACTGCGGCTACAATTGGACCTGAACTCATAAAAGCCACTAATTCACCATAAAATGGTCTTTCTGCGTGTATTGCGTAGAATTTTTTGGCATCTGCTTCAGTTAATTGTGTAAGTTTTAAGGCTTTTATTCCGAAACCTGCCTCTGCAATTTTACCTAAAATTGCTCCAATGTGTCCATCTGCAACTGCATCTGGTTTAATCATTGTAAATGTAATTTTACCCGACATATATTTTTTTATTTAATTTGGCAAAATTACAAAAACTTTGTTAGATTTGCATCGAAAATTCAAGTATTAAGAGAAAATAATATTTTGGCACGAAAATTGTTACACTTTTATTGATTCTCATGTTTAAT
Source organism: uncultured Flavobacteriales bacterium (assembly GCA_937876095.1). Classification (GTDB taxonomy): domain Bacteria; phylum Bacteroidota; class Bacteroidia; order Flavobacteriales; family Weeksellaceae; genus CALFIE01. Next base: position 3,515 of record CALFIE010000062.1, read on the forward strand.
TTGAGTTTTCATGGTTATTAGTTTTTACCTCCAGTTGAAAAATTGGGGGTTTTTTGTTTTAATCGCCTATTTAATTGAGAATTTATATATTAATGATCTATTTATAGAAGATCAGTTTTTAACTTTGACAAAGATTCCTTTGCTTCGCAAAAACTTTGTCAAAGTCCTACATTTGATTAATTTCCTCAGCTTCTTCCATTAATTTAAGGTAAGTAAAATAGCGACTTTCTAAAATTTCGCCTGTTTCTACCGCATCAATCACTGCACATTTTGGCTCATTGATGTGCATACAATTGTGGTATTTGCATTTCCTGCCCATTTCAAAAATTTCGGAAAAATAATGCTGTATTTCTTCTTTTTCTACATCTATCATCGCAAATTCTCGAACTCCAGGTGTATCTATTACAGCACCACCGAAATGCCAAAAATGCATTTGTGCAAAAGTCGTGGTGTGTTTTCCTTTGTTATGCGTTTCAGAAATTAAGTTGGTTTTTAAATTCAAATCGGGTTGCAAAGCATTAACCAAGGTAGATTTTCCGGCTCCGGAATGACCAAAGAAAACAGAAGTTTTATCTTTAATACTATTTTTCAGTTCCTCTAAATTCAACTTGTTTTCAGAAGAAATTTGCAGTGTTTGGTAACCAATTTTCTCGTACATTTCCTGTAATTCTTCTACGATTTCTACTTCTTCTAAATTTAGTAAATCAATTTTATTAAAAAGAATCAGCACCGGAATATTGTAGGCTTCACAACACGCCAAAAATCGATCTAAAAAACCAAGTGAAGTTTCGGGAGACTGCAAGGTGAATATTATGCACGCTAAATCCAAATTACTGGCAATGATGTGAGCTTCTTTGGACAAATTGACAGATTTTCTGATTAAGTAATTTTTCCTCGGTTCAATTTTGGTAATCCAAGCAATGTCGTCCTGCTCCAACTGGAATTCTACCAAATCACCTACAGAAAGTGGATTGGTTAATCTGGTTTTGATGAGTTTAAATTTCCCACGAATTCTCGCCTCGAAAACTTTCTGGGTTTCCAAATCCAAAACTTGATACCAACTTCCCGTAGATTTTATAATGAGTCCGTTCATTTTTAGGTAAAGGTTTAGATTGAGGTTGAGAATTGAGATTGAGACAAAGGTTTAGGTAAAAGTACAAAAAATTGATTTCAAAAAATTGAAAATTCCTTTTCGAAAAATTTCTTCAGCTTATTTCTCAATCATAATATTGTTTTGTACTTCTATAGATTCCTCGTGAATTGCTTTGAATATTTTTTCTATAAAATCTCTGCTCATACCAGATTCTTCGGCTCTTGCAGCGGCATATTCAGCAATTATTTTCCAGCGATCTGGCTGAAAAATAGCGATATTGTTTTCTTTTTTCAGGGCGCCAATTTTTTCAGAAATTTTCATTCTATTAGATAATAATTCGATGATTTGAAAATCTATATCCGAAATCAAGGCTCTGTGTTTTCCCATTTCTCCATCAAATCCTTTGATATCAGAATTTCTGATTTGCAAATTTCCGAGCATTTCTGCCAAATTTTCTGGTGTAATCTGTTGTGCTGCATCACTCCAAGCTGCATCTGGATTTGCGTGTGTCTCTATCATAGCGCCATCATATCCCACATTGAAGGCTTCTTGTGTAACATCTGCCAACAAATCTCGCCTTCCGCAAATGTGAGAAGGATCTACAAAAATCGGAATATTTGGAAATTGGTGTTTGAAATCCAATGCAATTTGCCAATTCGGGAGGTTTCTGTATTTTGTTTTTTGGTATGACGAAAAACCTCTGTGAATCACTCCCAAATTTTTTACATCTTGTCCCAAAAGTCGCTCCAATGCACCAATCCAAAGTGCCAAATCTGGATTTACCGGATTTTTTACCAAAACTGGTTTGTTGGTTCCTTTCAATGCATCTGCAATTTCTTGTACGGTAAAAGGATTTACGGTAGAACGTGCACCAATCCACAAAATATCAACATCTGCTTCTAGTGCTGCATATACGTGATGTGCGTTTGCAACTTCGGTTGCAGTTTTGAACCCGAATTCATCTTTCACTTTTTTCAGCCAATTCAGACCAATTACACCAACTCCTTCAAAACCATTTGGTTTGGTTCTCGGTTTCCAAATTCCTGCTCTGAAAATGGGAACTTCTGCTCCACTTTCTTTCAATCTTTGGGCAGTTTCTAGCATTTGTGCTTCGGATTCTGCACTACAAGGTCCTGCAATTATAAGCGGTTTTGGGAATTCTTTTACCCAATCATTTTGTAAATCTTTTAAATTCATACAGCATGTATTCTTTTAAAAATTATTTTTTCGGCGTGTCCTATTTTTTGCTAGTGCTTTTTCATCTGCGAAAAAAATAGGTCGTTCTACGCTCACTCGTTTTTTTGTGATTGCAGTAATTTGGTCTTTCAATTTTGGTTTTCCTATTCAATCAACTTTAATAAAAATTTGAAATTTCAGCAAGCAATCACAAAAAGAACTCAGACAAATCGCTTCGCACTCACGCAAAACAAGCGTCAAAGATAGAAAATTTGCACAAATATAGCAGCATCTGAATTTTTAGAAAGCATCTGAAATCTTAATTTTCATCAACTACATTTTTAAATCAGAAATCACATAAATCATTAAAAATATTACAAAAAATAATGTAAAAGATGGTGATAAATAAAACAAAACACGACATTTAAGCAAAACTAACTTTTATCAAATTCTATTTGCTATTTTCTGCCAATTTACCAATAGTTAAACCTTGAATAATGATACTAAAAAGCACACAAAAATAAGTCGCAATCAGCAATAAATCTTTTTGTTGATTATCGGGCAAAGATAACACCAGTGCAATCGACAAACCACCACGCAAACCACCCCAAATCAATAATCGTGATTCTTTTCTGGTGAAATATATAATTTTTGGGAACAATAATTTGGGGAAATATACGACTACTACTCTTGAAAAAAGCACGATGAAGATAGACAAAATTCCTACATAAATATAAGTACTTTTGAAATCAATCAGCAAAATCACAAATGCGATGATGATGAATAAAATAGCGTTGAGAATTACATCTACCAATTCCCAAAATTTCCCGATGTATTCTTCGGTAATATCGCTCATTGCTTCGTTGGTTTTGTAATTACCAACCATCAATCCCATTACAACCATTGCTAACGCTCCTGAAATATGCACATAATTAAACAAGAAATAACCTCCCATCACAAAAGCCAAGGTTAGTAAAACTTCGGTTTCGTAATGATCTATTTTTTTCAAAAAATAATGCAAAATAAGACCTGAAATGATTCCCGCCAAAATTCCGCCAAATGCTTCTTGTACAAAAAGTCCTGCAAAATCATTAAAATGAAAATCACCACCTTTAGAATTCAAAATTTGAACGATAGAAATAAATAAAACCACTCCAACTCCATCATTAAACAAACTTTCACCAACAATCGTACTTTCTATTTTTTTGTGAACATTGGCTTTGGTAAGTATACCCAAAACTGCAATAGGATCGGTTGGTGAAATGAGCGCTCCGAAAAGCAAACAATACACAAAATCGATATCTAAACCAAATAATTGGGTGAGCCAAAAAAACAACACTGCAATGATAATGGTAGAAAGTAAAACTCCAAAAAGTGCAAAAAGCGAAATGGCTTTTATCTGTTTTTTAATTTCTTGCCAATTGGTGTGCAAAGCTCCTGCAAATAGGAGAAATCCTAAAAGATAATCTAAAATAATATCATTAATCCTGGCATTTTCAACGGTAGTTTTCAGGTCGTTATAAGGAATATCAAACCAAAATTTGGTACTTAAAACCAATAATGACAAAGTGGTAGAAACCACAAACAAGCCAATTACAAATGGTAATTTCAGAAATCGCTGATTGATGTAAGAAAATGCAGCAGATAAAGAAATCAGTACGATTAAGGCTTGATAAATACTCATTTTTTTTAGAAATTTTCATTAACTAAGATCAAATTGCAGCAAATCATCTAAATCCTTCAACACTGGATTGATCGCTACATATTTTTCAAAGAGCATTTTTTTGGTCAGGATTTCTTTTTTCAAACCGGCATCATTTCGGTAGGTAATTGCAATTTTGTAATTATTGACTTTCCTTTTGAAATGATTGAAAAATTCTGCCTGAATTTTCTCGAATTCGATGCGTGCAGAATCCGAAGGATACAAAATTTCTATGGAATTTTCTTCTAATTTTTGTAATTTCAGTGTGTTTACCGCGTAGAAAACCACATCATCTTTCAACAACAAATCGCTCAAGAAATTTTGCCATTCTGTTTGCAAATCCTTTTCTGTGAAATGGTGTTCTGGTAAATCTTCTTGTTTCGTTTCTTGAAATTGGGTTTCTTTTTCCTCTTCTTTTTTGTTGAGTGCAGCAGAAATACTAAATTCAGACGAAATAGGCTTTTTTGCTATAGGTAAAGCTGCTTTTGGTAATGGTTTGGTTTCTGTATTTACCGCAGATTCAGAAATTTCAGATGTTTTTTTTGGAATTTCATTAATTAAATTCTGATTAACTTCTAAAGATTGCTTCTTTTCTTGTTCCTCGTTCCTCGAAATGACAGAAGAATTATGAATGAGCGGTGCTAGAATCAGGAATTTTTTTTTTTAGAAATCTCACCATTTGCAGTGAGTGATGCTAATTGCATCAATGCAATTTCTACCGTCAATCTCGGATTTTTAGAATTTTTGAAATTGATATCAGCATGGTTACAAATTTCTACAGCATCTATCAACTGTTGTGCATTCCAGTTTTTGCTTTGTTCAGCGTATTTTGCTTTGGTTTTGTCGCCCACTTCAATCAAAGCCAGAGTTTGCGGATTTTGAGCCATCATCAAATCTCTGAAATGATTTCCCAAACCTGCAATGAAAATATGGGGATCGAATCCTTTTTTCACCACTTCATTAAAAGCAAATAAAATCCCTGAAATATCATTATTTTTAGCTAAATCTACGATTTTCAGGTATTCATCATAATCCAAAATATTGAGTACTTCTGCTGCTTTTGCAAGAGTGATATTTTTTTGAGAAAAAGTAGAAAGCCGATCAAAGATAGATAGTGCATCTCTAAGTGCTCCATCTGCTTTTTGTGCTATTAAATACAATGCATCATCTTCGTAAGTTACGCCCTCTTTTTCAGCAATTTTACGTAGATGTTCCTGTATATCTTCAATCGTAATTCTCTTGAAATCATAAATCTGACAACGCGACAAAATGGTAGGAATAATTTTGTGTTTTTCGGTGGTTGCCAATATGAAAATTGCGTGAGAAGGAGGTTCTTCTAATGTTTTCAGAAACGCATTGAATGCAGCTTGAGAAAGCATATGAACCTCATCTATAATATAGATTTTGTACTTGCCAACTTGCGGCGCAAACCGAACTTGATCAGTCAATTCGCGGATATCATCCACCGAATTGTTAGAAGCGGCATCTAATTCAAAAATATTGTATGCAAAACCGTCTTCTGAGGTTGAACCGTCTTTTTCGTTGATTTTTCTGGCCAAAATTCTAGCACAAGTAGTTTTACCAACTCCTCTTGGTCCGCAGAAAAGCAATGCTTGCGCCAATTGGTTATTATCTATGGCATGTTCCAAAGTATCGGTAACATGAGATTGACCAACAACAGTATCAAACTCTTGTGGACGATATTTACGCGCCGAAACTATGAAATTTTCCATGTGTTCAAAAATAGGGAAATTTTTGGGAATTTTTAGAATTAAAAAAAAATTTAGAGTTAAAGTTTTCCACAAATATATCTGGAATTTTTGAAAATTATCTACTCAACCAAAAAAAAACAATGCCAATAATTGCAGGCAAAGCTTGTACAAAAAATATTCTTTTTGAAGCAGTTAAAGCTCCGAAAATCCCAGCTACTGCAACACAAATTAAGAAAAACAGAGCAACATAAAATTTCCAATCTGGATTTTCTATAAAAAAACTCCAGATTAATCCTGCTGATAAAAAACCATTATACAACCCTTGATTTGCAGCCAATCCTTTAGTTTTTGGAAACAATTCTGGTGGGAAATTTTTGAAAGTCTTTTTGCCTACCGTTTCCCAAGCAAACATTTCCATCCAAAGAATGTAAAGATGTTCTAAAGCTACAATTGCAATGATAATTTGCGTAATGATATGCATAGTTTTTAATATTATTTATTCAAAAATAATTATTTTTTTTGATAATATAAATTAACTTCAATTGATAAAATAATGTCAACTATTTCAGGATAATGTAATGAAAAAATCCAACTATTTAATCTTGAATTCTAATTTTACATTGATGAATCTACCTGTCAATCGAACTGGAACTGGATAAATGTACTGTGTATTCACATCAGTAATCCACTGATTGGCAACTGTGTTGAAAATATTGAACGCATTGAAAACCTGTACTCCAAGTGAAAGCTCATCAAAACTTCCCCAAAATCCCCATTTGTTTTTTTTCTCTTTTGGTTCTATAAACATATAAGATAGTCCTATATCAACACGTTTGTATGAAGTCAAAGTTCGCTGATATTGGTATGGTGCGGCAAAATCTGGTGCACCATTTGTATCTAAAGTTATGGGTGTTCCTGTTGGTAAACCAAATGCATAGACTCCTGTAAGATTTACTCGCATTTTTGGAAATTTCGGCATCGAATCTTGGTAAAACATCGCAAACCTGAAACGCTGATCTGTAGGTCTTGGTATATTTCCTCGGTTTTCAATATTTTCGTAAGCTCTTGCATAACTTGCAGATAACCAAGAATCTATTCCGGGAACAAATTCACCGAATAATCTGGTATCAATTCCGTAAGCATAACCAGTTGCATTGTTTTTACCAGAATACCTGATTCTTACATTATCCATATAATATGGTATCAAGTGATCCATTTTTTTATAATACGCTTCTGTAGTTAGTTTGAATTGTCTATCATCAAAATAAAATTCGTAATCGTTTGCTAAAATTACTTGTATAGAACGCTGCGATTTTATTTGATTATTGAAACTGCCATCAATATCTTTTATCTCTTTGTAAAAAGGTGCTTGATAATAGATACCACCAGAAATTTTGAAAAGCATATCGGCTTTCCAGTCTGGTTTTATGGCAAATTGTGCTCTTGGTGAAAATAGGGTTTCATTATTAAAATCCCAGTGTGAAACTCGCGCTCCTGCATTGATGAAGACTTTGTTTCTCCCCCAAAATAATTTCTGAGAATATTGCGCAAAAGCAGAAATTCGGTTCGGTTCTATATTGTTGTTACCAGAAAATGCATATTTCAGCGCCAAAGTAGAAGCATCTAAAGTACCAGGATTGGTGTAATCTCTTGGTACACTGTAACCTATAGAATCTACCAATTTCCATTCATTGGTAAAATCTTTCAGATTTTCTTTTTCAAATTTTGCTCCAACTTCAAAATCGGTATTTACATTGGGCGAAAATTTCGCTTTTAGTTGAGCTCCCATCGTTTTTACTAAAAGGTCATTTCTTGCGTGATCTATTTGTCCGCCAACATCATAAGAAGTAATCGGACTACCAGTTACAGGATCAAATGTTTGCAAAACATAACCAAAAGCTACCGTAAAATACTCTCTTTCACGATTTTGGTAGGCAAAATTATCTAAACTGATACGCCATTTATCATTCGGTTTAAAATTCACAGAGAAAGTTCCCATCATATTTTTGTACTGATCGTTTTCTTTACCATCATAGTAAACCGTGAGTTTCAGAGGAGTTTGCAACGATCCAAAATCTACGTCTTTCTGTTTTGGGATCATTTCATAATCATTTTTAGACCAATATCCTATAAACGAAAGCGACCATTTTTTAGAAATATGATAATTGATATAAGACTGAAAATCCATATATTGTGGATTGAAATCGGTGTCTTCTTTCAACGTATTGAGTACCAAATTGGTATTTCTATATCTTCCACTGAAAATAGCGGAAAGTTTGGTGTTTTTATCTTTATCTTTTGTAGCAAAACCAGCAGTCAATCTTCCGCCAATCAAACTTGCTTCGCCAGAAATTTCAAATTTTTCGGGTTCTCGGTAGTAAATATTGAGTGCAGAAGACATTTTGTCGCCGTATTTTGCCTCGAAACCACCTGCAGAAAAATTCACTGCAGAAACCATATCTGGATTTATGATACTCATACCTTCTTGCATAGAATTTCTGATGAGAAAAGGCCGGTAAATCTCAATATCATTAATGTAGATAAGGTTTTCGTCGTAATTACCACCACGAACCATATATTGCGAAGATAATTCGGTATTAGAATTTACCGAAGGTAGAGTCTTGATTAAACCTTCTATTCCGCCAGAAAGAGAAGCCACATTTTTGGCATCTTTAGCAGAAATTTTTACGGTAGTAAGGTCATTGCTCTTGTGCGAACCTTTTTTCTGAAAAACAACTTCTTCTATGTCACGAGTTTGGGTTGAATCTCTCTGTGCATAAGTAAAACTGGATAAAATAATGGCAGAAAAAAGCGTAGCTTTTTGCCAACTGATTTTTTTTGAAGAAAAATAATGACACGACATTATCAATAAATTATTATATAATTTTTTCATAAAATTTTATTCCACAGATCTACTGTCATTAAAAACTTTCAACCATTCATCCGTAAATTCTTTTGAAAGCGAACTTTGTTTCAACGCAACGATATTAATGATAAAGTTCTTTTTACCTTTAGTTAAAAAATATATTTGAGATTCTTTTTCGTTATTATCTTTATAAGAATCTGCTTCACATTTGAAAATCAGCGAATTATCTGCGCGCTGCAACTCAGTATATTTGAAATTGATGGTTTTATTTTTCATATCATCTATCATTTTATCTTTAAAAAGATCAAAAGGAATGTCTACTCCATTTTTAATAACAAGCTGTGTTGCAATGATAGAATAATTTTCAAAAGTTTCTTTTTTAGGAATCCATTCTTTTAAAATCTGAGAATCATTTTTTTGGTTATTTTTCAATTCCAGATTGTATTTTGCAGGAAATTTTATGGTAATTGAGTCGCTTGCTTGTGAAAACATAAAAAGCGACAACAGTAAGAAATGAAATAAAAATATTTTTTTCATAATTTTTTTTGAAAAGTTAATGATTTTTTACAAAATCGCCTCTCTAATTCTGGTTAATTTTTGCAATAAATCATCTAATTTATCCAACTGCAACATATTTGCACCATCTGAAAGTGCGAGACTTGGATCTGGATGTGTTTCTATGAAAAGTCCATCTGCTCCAGTTGCAATTCCTGCTTTGGCAATGGTTTCTATAAGTTCTGGTCGACCTCCAGTTACGCCAGAATTTTGGTTGGGTTGCTGCAGAGAATGCGTAACATCTAAAATTACGGGAGCATAATTCCGCATCGTAGGAATTCCTCTGAAATCTACCACCAAATCAGTATATCCGAAAGAATTACCACGCTCAATAATTCCCACTTTTTGGTTTCCAGAATCGGTGACTTTTTCTACGGCAAATTTCATAGATTCTGGCGAAAGAAATTGTCCTTTTTTCAAGGTGATACATTTTCCAGTTTTGGCTGCAGCAACCAACAAATCGGTTTGGCGCACCAAAAATGCAGGAATCTGCAGTACATCTACATAATTTGCAGCAAGAGCAGCGTGCTCGTTCTCGTGAATATCAGTCGTAGTAGGAATCTGGAAAGTCTCTCCTACTTTTTTCAAAATTTCTAGGGACTTTTCTTCGCCAATACTCGTGAAACTGTCCACTCTAGAACGATTAGCTTTTTTGAAACTCCCTTTGAAAATGTACGGAATTTCGTATTTATTGGTCAGTTCCACCACTTTTTCGGCAATTCTGAGCGCCATATCTTCGCCTTCTATAATGCACGGACCTGCAATCAAGAAAAAATTTTTAGAATTTTTGTGATGAATGTTTTCTAAATATTGTATCATAAAAATGTTTGATTGTTTATTTTAAAAGAAAATAAAAAATGTTTGCAATTATATTTTCTTCAAAATCTTCTCAAAAGTATTCAAATTTCTGGAAGTTACCGAATTTTTAAGTGCTTTTTTGCCCAAAATTTTTCCAAATTGGCTATCCAAAGTGTTGCCTTTTTCTACCTGCCAATAAAATGTACCTTCTACAATTTCAGCCTTTTCGTTGTTGGTTTTACTGCAACTGGAAAATTCTTCCATTAAAATAGTAGCAATATTTTCTATCCCTACAAAAACATAAATATGTAGGTCATCTGCTTTGGTAAAAGGATTTTTATTAAAAATTTGTTGAATTTCATTTTCATTTTTAATGAAAAGAAATGCCTCATATTGAAATCTTTCTGACATCGCTTTTTCTAAAATCACCTTCAATTCTCGTGGTGATTGCTCCGAAGAAAACAGGATATTTCCGGTAGCTAAAACCGAGGAAACTTCACTCATTCCTGCATATGAAAACACTTGGTTTACGTCTACCATTTTCATAGCAGTTCCGTTTACATTGATTCCGCGAAGAAAAGCGCAGTATTTCATTTAGGTAGAGATTAAAGTTAAAAAGTTAAATGGTTAAAAAGCTAAATGTGAAATGGTTAAATGTGAAAAATTATAAATCAAAAAATAAGAAATTACCACATTTTCAAATTATCTCATTTTCAAATTTTTTATTTTTTTTCGTACAAATTATAATCTGTTCCTGATGGTTTTAATCGGTAGATTTTTTCTAAAATTTGGTCATCAGATTTCAAAAAATCTGCAATTCTAAATTCTTTAATTAAACGATAATGTTGCTGATAAAATTGTGCATTTTTCCCTACAAAAAGATTTTCGTAAGATAACAGGTATTTTGGTTGCCTTTTTTTAACGGTATTGATCCAGTAATTCGGTTTGTCTTTTATGATTTCTTGCTGAATTTCTTTGTCAACCAAACCAACTTCATCTATGGTTTTCAGATGAGAATAGTACGGAATGTAACCTGCAGGTTCCAGAAAAATCCACTGATTTTTGTCTTTTTCGTAGTTATTGAGGAACAAGCCGATACTTCGTCTGTAGTTCCATTCTCCGTTTCCTGTTGCTATAGAATGCACTGTTTGGAAAAATACCATCGGGAAAATATAGAAAATCAGAAGTAAAATAAGCCAAAAATTTCTGCGTTTCTCTTGCTCTAACACAAAAATAATAATGGGTACAAACAACAATATTTGCGGAATCCAATAATACCAATCGAAATAGGATTTTTGTGAAATAAAAATCGCTTGTTTTGCCCAGCCAAAAAGAAAAATAATCCACAAAAAGTAATTTCTATTATTTTTAATTTTAATTAAAAACACAAAGCAAAGCAACTCAAAAACGAGGATTAAAATTGTGAAAGGATTAAAATTGAACGGTAACTTGAGCATTCCCCAAAAATTACCATAATTCAGTAAAAAATACTGCCAGTTTTGCCACGAAGTATAAACTTGGTCATAGCGCAATTTTTTGGCAACAATTGTGTTGTTCACCAATTCGTGGAAATAAAACCAATTGAAACTTACCACCTCTGCAATTCCTAAAATTCCACCTAAAATATAGTACCAACGGATTTTTTTGTTCCAAAATACATCTACTAAAAATACAATTCCCAAGAAAATTACGGTATCTATTCTCGTAAATAAGATCAGAATCGGGAAAATAATTTGTGCCCAATTTTTATTTTTAAAAAAACCGAAATACAACAAACCCATTTCAAGGAAAAACAGCAATCCATATTCCATTCCTAAAATAGAAATTTTGACAGATGGTGGTAAAATCCCAAAAATTACAATAAAAATAGCCTGATTTGCAGGATTTTTTAGCAACATTTTTGCTAAAAAATAACTACCAATTGTAAATAAAGCAGAATTGAATATCAATAATGGATATATAAACTGCTCTTTGCCAAAAATCAGATTGAAAAAATACGACAGAAATACGTATAAATGCGTAGTAGAAGCAGAAATTTTGGTTTCACCATTGAACCCAATTACTCCGTAATCTAGTAAATTTTGGGCAACTCTCCACGTGATAAAAGTATCTTCCTGAATGTGATGCGTAAACAAAAACAAACATTTGAGAACCACGATTGTTACAGCTGCAACAATAGGTAAAGTTGCGTTTTGAGATTGGTTTTTGGTAATCATCATTAATTATAATTAAAGACAAATATTAATTTGAAATTTTAGCTAAAGCCAAATCAATTTTTCACTAAAACAACGGACAAAAAAATGCCCGTTGTATTTTTTTTATAGAAAAAAAACTTCTAATTACTGCGTTGCTTTTATGATGGCATTGGTAATCTGACTCTCTTTTTCTTTAGCATAGGTAGAATCATAAGGTTCCATCACATCAAACAAATACGTGAAAAACGGGGTGATTTTTTGCACTTTTTCTGATTCTTTGTAGGCTTTTTCTTTGCCAATCATTTGTAAATTTTTGACAAAATTATTGAAACGTTTATCTATTGGTTCAATAGATTTCACCAAATAATCGTAGCCTTTATCTTTTTGCCCAATTTTGTTGTAAGCATCACAAACTGCACCAACTACCAGTGAATATTCCATAGGTTTGGTTTTCATTTGTCTGCCTAAAAATCGTTGTTCATTGAGTGGTAAACTACTGTAATAATCGTACTCTTCGAAAATTCCTTTTTTCAACTGATCTGCCAATTGCAATCCTTTTTGCTCTTGACCTGCCACAATATAACCAAAAACTATGGAGCTAAGTGAACGAGAATCGTTGTATTTCTGCACCGGAATTTCACGAGAAGCCAAGTCTAAAATTTCTATAGCTTTTTGTTTTTGTCCACTAAAAGCCAAAGCTTCTGCTGCTCTACTTGCAGAACTACGATAACCTATGATATTTTGAGTACAAGTTTCATCAAAATGAACACCTAAATCTTTGAAATTTCCCCATTTAAAATTTTTAACGATTTGATAAAGTGAATTAGCATCTACTCTACCTAAATCTCCCGATTCTTCTTCTTTGGTTTGGAAAGGAACCAAACGATAACTGAAACCATCAAGCTGAAGATAATCACTCAAATAAAATATATTTTCGTTATCATAAATACCACCTGTAGAGAAATGGATTGGTCTTTTCCAATCGAAATTTGCTAAAATATCAAGCATCATCAAATTATTTTTGAACATACTTTGACTTTTATAATTAATGGTGATTTGGTCTAATGCAGTCGCTGCTTCATTGGCAGAAATAATCCCTGATTTCACAGCATTTGCTTTGTTCACAGGTAATATAAATTTAGACACTGGCAAGAAATTGAATTTTTCAAATTTTTCGTCACCAAAAATCATTTTCAAAATTTCGTTTTTGCTTTCAGATTTTGATCGAAGAAAATTAAGAGCATCCTTCACATTCATAGAATCTTGCGTTTCAAATTTTCTGAATTCTGCCAATTCAGTTTCTGGCGCTCCTTGATTTTTCAGATTGGCAAAAATATTTTTCCAATCATCTGGAGTCATTAGATAAATCTGATCATTGGTACCTTCTCTGTATTCCTCGTGTGTAAGTTGACTCGGGATTGGCATAGAATTGTACGTTCTACGTTTCACTTGGTCTATATTCCAAGGTGTTGACAATAGGGTGAAATTCACTACCTTCACATCATTTCTAAATCCAGAAGTCTCTTGCATTCCCCAAACTGGATAAGTATCATTGTCACCATATACGAACATGATGTCATCTTTTGGTAAAGATTTTAGCGCAGAATAGGCGTAATCATAAGATGCAAATCTTTTGCTACGATCGTGTACATTGTAATTTTGGAAACCCATCATCAATGGAATTCCCAGTAAAATAATTCCAGCCAATGTATTTGCAGTGCCCGATTTTATTTTTTCTTGAATAAACCACAAAATCGCAGCTGCACCAAGACCAATCCAAATTGCAAAGGCATAGAAGGAACCGACCATTGCGTAATCTCTTTCGCGTGGTTCAAAAGGTTTTACACCGGTGTAGAAAATAATTCCGATACTGGTAAGTATAAATAAAGAAAGTATGGCGTAAAATCTACCAAAATCTCGATTCAGTTGAAAGAAAAATCCAATTAAACCTAATATTAATGGTAAAAAGAAGAAATAAACGGTACTTTCATTTTTAAATTTCGCTGGCATTTTATCTTGACTTCCCCACAAATAATCATCTATAAAAGGTATACCAGAAATCCAGTTTCCGTTGGTATTTTCCATATGACCTTCTAAATCATTTTGTCTACCTACGAAATTCCAAAGGAGGTATCTCCAATTGTAATAACCATTTTGGAAATTTATGAAATAATTGAAATTCTGACTAAGAGTAGGTCTTTTCACGTGTACCAAGCCATATTTTTTGGCTTCTAAATAATCTTCTACTTTTATGGTACCATCTTCATATTTTTTGTGCATAGCTTCAAATGCTTCTCTTGCATTTGGATTGTCAGCAATTTCCTCATTATCTTCATTAAATACGAAATCTGGCGCTCCATACATAGAAATATAGTTGGACATTACTTCTTTGTCTTCACTAAACATTCTTGGTAAAAAACTTATCTGATCTTGACTATAGATATAATTGAAACGTTCACCAACGATATCGTATTTCCCAGTTTTTTCATTCTTTTCGTAGATATCTCCGAATTTGAATAAGCCTTCATCTTTTTTAGTTTTGTAACTACCTTCTTCATTTTTTTGGATTCCATCTGGATCTAAGTGAGCAGTATAATTTTGTCCGTAAGAAGTTGGCCAATCTCCGTATTGCTCTCTATTATAATAATCTAACATCCCAATTGCATTGTCGGGATCATTTAAATTCATAGGTGGATTTGCATTGGCTCTGATTGGGATTACCAACCAACAAGAGAAACCAATAATCATATATACAATAGATAATGCTATGGTTTGGTAAATATTTTTTTGAGATTTTTTAGCATATTTAATGATGATATAGCACAAAACAATTAATATCACAAATGCAATGATGGTACCAGAATGAAATGGTAAACCAAGTCCATTCACAGCAAAAATTTCAGATTTACCAAAAAGTGACATAATCAGTGGAAAAATTCCCTTAAAAACAATTCCTAAAATTATTAGTGTTACAACATTTGCCCAAGCAAAACTCTTCCAAGAAAATTCGTAATTTCTGGCATAATAAATTAGACAAACTGCTGGTAAAGCTAGCATACACATCATGTGAACCCCAACTGAAAGTCCGATTACAAAAAATAGGAGAATAATCCATCGTTCATTATCTGAATCGTGATATTCGTTTTCCCATTTAGTAATGAGCCAAACAATGAGTGCTATAAACATAGTAGCCATAGAATATACTTCACCTTCTACTGCAGAAAACCAAAACGTATCTGAAAAAGTGAAAGCCAATGCTCCAATTGCACCCGAAAATAGGATGGCAATTTCTTGATTTTTGGTGATTTCTTCAAAATCTTTGTTGAATAATCTTCTTACCAAATGCGTGATAGTCCAAAACAAAAATAAAATAGTAAATGCGCTGAAAAGTGCAGACATCGCATTAATTATTACCGAATAGTGTTCTGCATTGCCAAAAGCAAACATGGCAGCAACAGCACCAATTAATTGAAACAATGCAGCACCAGGAGCGTGTGTAACTTCTAATTTCACGGCAGAAGAAATATATTCTCCACAATCCCAAAAACTGAAATTAGGTTCCATAGTTGATAAATATGTAATGAAAGCAATCACAAAAACTGCCCAACCTGAGATGGTATTCCACCGTTTAAAAGTCCAATGTTTCATATATAGTTACAATGCTGCGAAAATACGCTTTTTGATTGATTAATTATTTTTTTTAACAAATTTTAAGGCTAAATTGAGAGCAAAATACTCATCAAAAAAATACAAAGCAGACCATTTTGTATGCAATTAATCACTTTCCGAGCGATAAATTATCAATTAAATTATTTTTTTCTTATTTTTGCAAACGGTTTTTAGTGAAAAAGACGAAAAAATGACTAACGTTTACGATAATATTCTTGGCTTAATTGGTAATACACCCTTGGTTAAACTTAATACAGTAACTGCGGATATTCCTGCTAAAGTATATGCTAAATTAGAATCAAGTAATCCTGGACATTCTACCAAAGATCGAATTGCACTACATATAATAGAAGCTGCAGAAAAGAAAGGCTTGCTAAAACCTGGTTCCACTATTGTTGAAACAACCTCAGGAAATACAGGATTTTCTATAGCTATGGTAAGTATAATTAAAGGCTACAAATGTATTTTATCTGTAAGTGAAAAAACCAAGCCCGAAAAAATTGCTTACCTAAAAGCTTTGGGAGCGACTGTGTTTGTTTGCCCCGCAAATGTACCTGCAGATGATCCTAGATCTTACTATGAAGTTGCCAAAAGAATTGCTGAAGAAACTCCAGATTCCATCTATATTAATCAATATTTTAATGAGTTGAATATAGATGCTCATTACAATACTACTGGTCCGGAAATTTGGGAACAAACTGATGGGAAAATCACCCATATTTTTGCTTGCACCGGAACTGGTGGTACGCTTTCTGGAACTGCCAAATTTTTGAAAGAAAAGAATCCAAACATCCAAGTAATCGGAGTAGATGCAGATGGTTCTATTTTGAAAACCTACCATGAAACTGGGAAAATTGATAATTCACAAATAAAATCTTACCAAATTGAAGGAATGGGCAAAAACCTGATTCCTACCGCTTTGCTTTTTGATCAAATAGATGAATTTGTAAAGGTGAACGATGAGATGGCTGCTTACAGAACTAGAGAAATTGCCCTAAAAGAAGCAATTATGGGAGGTTACACTACAGGTGCAGTGGTACAAGCATTGTTACAATACTCCAATTCTAAACCACTTTCTGAGAACGATTACGCGGTACTCATATTTCCTGATCATGGTTCTAGGTATATTACCAAAGTATACAGCGATCAATGGATGGCAGAAATGGGATTCATTAATAATTGTGTACACAATTATGATGAAGTTTTCAAGACAGAATACATTAAATAATAAATTAATAAAATCATATCAAGCCTTTTGAAATCTCAAAAGGCTTTTTTTTTAGGCTAAATTTGAGTAACTTTGTGCCTCACAAATACAAAAAATAATGGTAGATATTTTTGATAGGATTAAACAAAATCCTGGTCCATTAGGACAGTTTGCAGATTATGGAGAAGGATATTTCGTTTTCCCAAAATTAGAAGGACCAATTGGTCCGAGAATGAAATTCCAGGGTAAAGAAGTTATTTTTTGGAGTGCAAATGATTATTTAGGATTGTGTAACCACCCAGAAGTTTTGGAAACCGATGCAAAAGCAGCTGCAGAATTCGGCATGTTTTATCCAATGGGAGCCAGAGCAATGTCTGGTGAAACCGAACAACACCAACAATTGGAAAGAGAATTGGCAGAATTTGTAGAAAAAGAAGCCGCTTATTTACTCAATTTCGGATATCAAGGAATGGTTTCTACCATAGATGCACTCGTTTCTAGACACGATGTGATTGTATATGATGCAGATTCTCACGCTTGTATTGTAGATGGTGTAAGATTACACATGGGAAAAAGTTTTACCTACAAACACAATGATATTGCCAGTTTAGAAAAAAATCTAGAAAGAGCAACCAAAGTTGCCGAAGAAAACGGAGGCGGAATTTTGGTAATAACCGAAGGTGTTTTTGGGATGAGAGGAATGCAAGGAATTATTAAAAAAATCGCAGACCTTAAAAAGAAATATAATTTCAGATTACTAGTAGATGATGCACATGGTTTTGGTACCCTTGGTAAAACAGGAGCAGGAACAGGAGAAGAGCAAGGTTGCCAAGATCAAATAGATATCTATTTCTCTACTTTTGCAAAATCTATGGCTGGTTTCGGCGCATTTATAGCAGGTGATAAAGATATTATCCGTATTTTGAAATACAATTTACGTTCTCAAATTTTTGCAAAATCTCTTACAATGCCTATGGTAATTGGTGGCCTGAAAAGACTAGAATTACTCCGCTCTAGACCAGAAATAAAAGCAAAATTATGGGAAAATGTTCTCAAATTACAAAACGGACTGGTAGAAAGTGGTTTCAATATTGGTAATACTAATACTTGCGTAACACCTGTTATGATGCAAGGTTCTACCGTAGAAGCGACACTTTTGGCAAAAGATTTGCGAGAAAATTATGGTATTTTCACATCGGTTGTAGTATATCCTGTAATTCCTAAAGGAATGATTCTATTACGGTTGATTCCTACTGCATCACACACAGATGCTGAGATTAATGAGACCTTAACTGCATTCCGCTCTATACGAGAGAAATTAGCAGCAGGATTCTACAAACAACAAGCCGAGAAATTTTTACAAGAAAACAACTTGCACTTCAAAGAAGTATAATCTTTGATCATAAATTATATCTAAGCCTATTGAGTTTTCAATAGGTTTTTTTTTACAAGAAATTTAAAATTATATTCAAATAATCATAAGTATTATTTTTATAATGATGATTTTATTTTTACACTATCAATTATACACCAAAGTGTAATTATTTTTGAAAAAAAATATCTATTTTTGTCTCGAGAGTTTTCATCCCTTTGTGTTATCGAGGAACATTTTTTATAAATGTTCCTCGTTTTTTTATAATATTCTAATGAATATAATCTTTAATAAAAAAAACAATTTATAGTCTAATATTTATTAAAATTTACCCAAAAGTGCCATTAATTTATCTATAAGTGTATTGTTTTGCTTTTATAAAAATAGCATCTTTGTCTTGTAAAATTTTTACATCATTTGTGTTTTCCGAGAAATATTATAATATATTTCTCGGTTTTTGTTTAATAATAGTCATCTAATAAAAAAACAATTAGTTAAAAATATCAAATTACAAGGAGTAATATTAAAAAAATGAATACAAAAATCTTAAACTAATTCTATAATTATTTGTATATTTAATTTAAGAAAAAATTATAATGTTTAATCTAAGGGTTTTGAAATTCAGCTTTTTACGGTTCATGAGTAAAGGCATATTGTATTATGAAGATGACCTTGCAGAGAAAAATAAGGTTCAACTATTAAATGCTGTTGCTTTTTTGCTTAATTGCCTTAACATTATCACTTTAATCCCCTATTTTTTAATTGGATTGTATTGGCAGATTTTATTGGTATCACTTATGATTGTGAGTATATTTTATTTATCATTACTACTTAAACGCAAAAATACCTTTCTTAAGGTAAAATTTTGGGGATTCCAAACTGTTATAATATTTATTTTTTTAAGTAGTGCAGTACATGGTTACACTCTAGTTTTTAATCAATTTTATTTAATTTTACTAGCAAGTATTCCTTTTGTTTTTAGTAGTTCCGAAAAAAAATATCTATTTATTTTGATTGGTGAATCTGTTGTGTTATACTTTGTACAAATATTATTTGGTGAAAGTTATTTGATCAATTTTAAATTGCTTCCTAAAGAAAAAGAAAGTAGTTACATAATTCTGATGCTTATCAATATGTTTTCCTATTTATTTGGTCTAAGTTATTTGAGTGTTGTAACCAAACAATATATGACAAATAAACTTAAGAAGGTCAGTTCAAATTTATATAGTGCCAAAAATCTATTAAGCCAACAAAATCATGAGTTACAAACTTTTGGTATGGCTGCAACACATTCCTTGAAAACACCTCTATTTATTATCAATAGTTTTCTAAACAAAATAAAAGAGAATGTACAGAGTAATGAAAATACAACAATGACTAAATATTACCTAAATCTATTAAGAGAAAGTAATAAATTGAACGAGAAGTATTCTAATGATTTGATCTCTTATTCTTCTATTTATACTATTTCTTCAAATTTCAAAAAAATAAATCTAAAAAAATTGGTAGACAAAAGTTGTTCTATCCTTTTATTAAAATACAAAAATGCCACTATTGAAAACAATATACATGATATTACCCTATATTCTCCAGAATTGCCTCTAAATATAATTATAGAAAACTTGGTAGATAATGGCCTAAAATATAATCAATCAGAAATTCCGCAAGTGAAAATTTATGGTAAGAAAACAATAGATAAAACTGTAATACTATTTGTTGAAGATAATGGTATTGGAATTAGAGATGATTACAAAGAACGAATTTTCGAACCATTTAATAGAATTAATGATATAGAAACAAGTTTAGGGAGTGGTCTTGGACTTGCCATTGCCAGATTAGCTGCTCTGAAAATAAATGCCTCTCTTGAGCTTTTTTCGAGTAATCAAAATGGGTCCATTTTTAAATTAATCATAAAAAATGTACATTAAAAATTTTAAAAATTTTCTCTTGATAAAGTATGCCCGATTCGAATATATTGGTGTACATAGAGAGAATAGTTCTATAATCAATCAAAAAACCATTTTTATCAATAGGTTAATGCTTGCATTTTTTTTCAACCTAATAATTTTGGCTTTCTTATTTCTTTTAATATCATATTATCAGAATTTTCTATTAACTATTTTGGTTTTAAGTGGCTCCTTATTAATTTACAATTTTTATGCAAGACGGAAATATTTGTTAGGGAAAATATATATATTATTTTTTTTGAATTGCATGGCTTTTTTCTCTTCGATATATTTTTACAATCCTTTACTTTGCTTTAGTTATATACCTATTATTATAGCATCTACAATAATTTTTAATTCAGATGAAGTAAAATATATGTTTATAATAAATATATTCTCTGCAATATTGATGTTTGTACAGAATACTTCTTTGGGACTCTCTTTACCTAGAATTTATATAGATAAAACTCCTGAAAAAT
>CALFIE010000063.1 GCA_937876095.1 uncultured Flavobacteriales bacterium
GCTTTTGATAAACACAAAGATAATAAAAATTAGGCTATTTTACGGATATTCATATTTTTTTTTATCTCTATTTAGGTTTTGCCAGTAGTTCGGGTTTCGGTAATCTTTAATTTTAATCTGCTCCGATGATGTCATTTTATTTTCGTCGGTGGTATAGTCATAAAAATAAATTTCCTGAAACTCATTAAGTAGCATTTTTTTGAATTGTGAAAATATTTCGGGTTTCAATAGGTCGGAAATAGTAACCAGTCCCAAATCATTTAATACATTCATTTTCAAAAACTTTATTTCAAACCTCATCGTATAAGGTTTTAATTGGCGGTCGATTGTGGACTGCAAAAACTCTAATCGTTTACGTTCGGGAGGTTGTAGTTTGTTTTGTTTTAGTTGCGCCTTTATTTCAGTTTGTTTTCTTTGATATTGGGCGGTTTTGTTGTAAATCTTAATGATGTACTCATTTTTTTTAGATTGGTAGTAATACGCTCCCGAAATTGTTTTGTCAAAACCTGCGGTTCTATGGAATAAAAGGTTTCTTAATAGGTAGTTCGGGCAAAATGGTAATTGAATGTTTACACCAATTTCAATATTTTCTAACTTACTGAAATCGGGGTGCAAATGTATTTCATTGTTGAGGTCTTCTATTGCGGTGTATAGGTTTGCCAAATCAAAATCGTTTCCGTTGAAATCGGTACGGTTGTAAAATTTGTGAATACTCCCCTTTATCAAAGTTCGTTCAGATTGAAATTTGATTATTTCCATACCGTGAAAGTTTCCCGATTTTTTACCGTCGGTTTCTCCCGTTTCATTGTTTACGGAAATAATAAAATCCGTTTTGGTGGTTGGTAGTTGGTAGTTTTTATCGGTGTAATTTATTTTTACAAAATCTATCATTTTTATTTATCTTTGCAAAGACAATAGTTAGTAGCCATTGTCAGGGTTTGAACGCCTTAAAGGGAATGTAATTTTTTACACTCCCTTTTTTTGTTTTTATTTTATTCTGTGGATTGATTTATATTAATTAAATACTGCTCCATTTCTTCTATATTTATGAGAATATCTACAGGTAAATAGTCATCAATATTATTATATTTGTTGGTTCTCGTTTCAAAATAAATTTGCATCAGTTCCAAAAGTGTCAGGTCTTTAATTACACTTTTTAAAGTTTCAAAATCTTTTTGCATTTTTTTAATTTCTTTGCTCATTTTGTAAGGTTTTAAAAATTATTAATTGTTTCGTTTATGATTTTAGTAAGTTCGGGTTTAACGTACGGATAGAATTGCGGAAATACCCTAATTTCTATCGTTTCCCGTTCGTTTGGTAGATATACCACGCAAAGGGATTTTATTGTTTTTACGGGCAAATCTGCATAGTAGAAATTAGGCGTTCCCGTTGGTCGCAATCCCGAAAGTGTGCATTTAGTCCAGTTCGAGGCGTTGCGCACTCGCAAAAGTTTATCCGCTCCAGTTATGGAATTGTAGCCGTTGTTTTTCTCTAACCTGATGAGGTCAGTAAGTAGCGGTTTTTCTGCAGAATTTAATTTGAATTGTGAAAAGGTCTTTTTAACCTCATCTAATGAGTAAACCAGTTTATAATTGTCGGGTGTGAACATCGCAATAATTTTTAATTGTTAATAATCATTGCGTTTTCTATCTCGTCCAAACGATAATATACCCGTGAACCTAATTTGTAACTTTTGATAATGTTACGTTTTCGGTATTCGTGAATAGTTGGTTTTGTAAGACTGAAACGCTCACAAATTTGCTCCGCCGTGTAGTAGCGGTTCGGCTCATTGTCTTTAATAGACTTTTCGAGGTCGGTAAGTAGTGCGGTTTTTACCTTACTTACAATTTCATTTAGAAAATTGTCGGGCGTTATGCCGACGAAATTAATTGTTTCCATAAAAAAAGAATTTTATCCGTTATTGATGGGACAAAATTCTTAAATATGCTAACCGTATTTTAAACTTATCGGGTAAGTTGGGGTAAATCGGGGTAAAGGTTTTTTAATTCAAATTATATCTTTTATCATTTATAAAATTCATTGCTCTTTGTCTAATATCGGTTTTGATGGGGTTTTTTCCGCTCAAATAGTCTTCAATCGTTGCAGTTGAACCACCTATTAATTTTGCCAAAATTTCGGCTCTATTTGTTTGATTAGGTATATTATTTTCTAACCATTTTAAAACGTCCATATATTCCAGCATTGCAATTTTAAAATTTAGATTATTTCCCTTTTCAGTAATTTCTGAAATTTTGGTTTCGGGTTTATCTGAAATATTGGTTTCAGTTTCAGGAATTTCCATTGTGAATTTAAGAATTTTACTATCTATTAATTTTGCAATATTAACTACTGAAAATTGGAAATTTTTATACTTTATTTCGTCAAATTTTAAACAAATAGGATAAAAAGAAGTAAAAAAATGTTTATAATATTTATGTTTTACCTCTGAACAAATAAAAACTTCCGCAAATGAATTGAAATTATCCCAATAATCTAAATAGTTGTAGTCTGCATTTTTATCTAAAAATTCATTTTCATTAATAAATTTATTGGTTTGCTCTACTATGGTTTTGCTGTACAAATTAATATCACTTTCAAAATATTCAGGATAACCACTTTCACCCATATATTGAAATTCAATTGAATGGTCGAAATTCCCAAGTACTACAAAATTTCTGTAAAGTACTTTTAATTCATTTAAAAAATTCGTTTCGTCCGCATCTTTAAAAACTTCCAGCCAGTTTTTTAGGTCATTATTGTAATTTTCTTGAAATTCCGCAAAGGAATAATAAAATGGTATTTCCATAGGTCGGGGTTTGAACGTTTATATTTTCGCACTTCTGCGAGGGTGTTATTTGTATTTTTTTACTAAAGTTTACTGCAATTTACTGCAAAAAACTGCACGATAATTTTTTTAAATTTTCCGAACTATACCGAACTATATTTATTTTTGTACAGGTGGAAATACAACAAAAATTAAGGGGTTTATTTCGTTTATCGTCGTTTTATCGTCGTTTTAACTCAATATCATTGATGAGGTTTAAAGACGTTTTAAAGTCGTTTCCGTTCGTTAAATTCAAATATTGCACTATCTATTCACGCGCGTAATGATTAACAAAAAAACTTTAGCATTATTATTTTATTGTTTCGGATAGTTCGTTTTTTTTCTTTACATACAGGGTTCGTAATTATGCACTCGCGCGCGCGTATTGTTTTACTTTTTTATAGGTTCGACCTAATGTCGAGTGCGAACTTTAAAATTCGTTTGCTAAATATAAAAAAAATCACTGAACGGAAATTATTGTTTAGTGATTTCATTTAAAATTATTGTACCGAAATTGAATTATCATATTCAAATAATGCATTACTATTTTTAAAATAAAAATCATTTGAATAAATTTTTTCCTGCAATAAACTTAATATTTCGCCTATTGCAAAATTATTATCGTGCATTGGGTTTAATAGGTTTTTATTTAGATGTATCTTATTTTCAATTTCAGTTTCTAACAAAAAATCCTCTGTTTTAAATAATAAATCTTGGTTTACTTCAATCATTGTTTTTACAGAATGCAATAAGTTTTTAATTTGCAATACATCATTTTCAAATTTTCCTGCAGTTTTTTCCATTTGTTTAGGTTTTTAATTGTTAATATTATTTAGTTGGTTTTGATAAATATTTCAGATCGTGCAAAATTTCCGTTTTCTATGTTTGTACAAAAATGTACAATTATCAATTAGCCGTTTTTACGTTGTTTTCGGGTTCGGTTGTTTGTTGGGCGGTTTTCCAATAATTTAGTATTTCCATTGATAGGTCGTTAAAATCCTTACCAATATAATTTAAAAATTCCTTTTCGGTTTTATGCCCCGTTACTGACATTATTACGGGCGTTGGTACTTTTATATAATTGTGAGTTGCGAAACTTCTACGGCAAACGTGCGAACTTATAATTTCATATAATGGATATTGACCGTAAATGTATTTTTTATTAATTGCATCATATTTTTTACCAAAATCCAAACGGCTAATATTTGCCGTTTTTGCTATGGTTCGCAAATATTTGTTAAATGTGGTTTTTGCACTTTCAATATTTTGAGAAAAAACGGGCGGAAATTCTCCGTTTCTTTTTTCAATTATCTTTTTTACTTCGGGGTGCATTGGAATTAAAACGCCGTTTTTGGTCTTTTGTTGGTGTAGATTAATAAATGTTTCCCCGTTTATTTCTAAAAACATTTTAGATGTCATTTGTAGCAAATCACTTGCACGTTGCCCCGTGTAAAATCCAATCACTAACCAATCTTTTGCGGTTTCTAAATTAGGTTCAAAAAATGTTAATTGTTGTATTTCCTGCAGTTCCTTTTCTGTAATAAAAATAGTAGGCGTTTCGGTTGTATATCCTTTAATTTGGTCTATATTTTTATTAACTTCAATATTTAGGGTTTTAGCGTGGTTTATTATCGTTTTAGGATATTTTATATATCGCCCGATTGTACCCTTTGCAATACCTTGTTTTTCTAAATACTGCTCAAATTTATTTGATAGTGTTACGTCCCAATCTGAAACTTTTAAACGGCGGTTTTGTTTTTTGCTAAAATCTTGAATTTTTGCAATTATTGTTAATTGTTTTTTTGTGGTCGCATCTGCAATTTGTTTTCCCCTATTTTTACGGAACGGCAAAACGTCGGTTTTATAATATTCTAAATAATTATCTAAAAAATCTAATTGCACCAATCTACGTCCCCCACTATAATAGGCTGTAATGATTTCGTTTAACCAATCCCCGTTTATTATTTCAGTTTCACTCCATTTGCGGTACTGCTCAAAAATAAAACTTTCAATTTCAGGCAAAATTTTATTAATGTCTGCAATATTTTGTAATTGTGTTTTTGTTGCAACTTCTATTTTTTTGGGTTTACCAGTTTTGGTATTCCAAAAATCGGGGTTTATAGTTTCCCGTGTTTTGCGTTGGTAGAATTTTCCACGCCCTAATGATAGATAACAATAAATAGGGGCGTTTTCCTTTTTGGAATGTAGAATAAATTTGATAGTAGCCATAAATGTAAGTTTGAACTATTCAAAGATACAAAGTTTGCAAACATCTTGCAAACATCTTGCAAACATATTTTAAACTTATTTTATATCATTTAACTACTCAAATATTTATAACACCTATTAAAACGCCTATTAATAGGGGTTTCTTGAAATTCTGCTAAATTTATGAAAATGGTACAATTAAGATAAATTAATATATTATAGTCCCTCCAACTCCACTGAAACCAACTAATCGTTGCAATTTTTTTGCAACGATTTTTTTATACAAAAACTATCAATAACTATTTGAAATAATGATATTAGAATCCAAAGATAGGTCTGTTTTATGAGGTGAACATTCAGAAATACACTCCAAAAGGAACTTTCAAAGCGTTTGAGAAAAATCTACCTCGCTTGAAAAATATGGGTATCGATATTGTCTGGATACTGTCAATACATCAGATTGATAAATAACACAAAAAAATCCTGAAAATTTTCAGGATTTTTTTACAAAACTACCGAAGCAATTTTCTTTATATTTTCGCTTTTCCCCATAGAATAATAATGCAAAACAGGCACTCCCATTTTTTTGAGTTCTTTGCTCTGCTCTATACACCACTCTATTCCGATTTGTTTCACTTCGGTATTGGATTTACTTTTGGCAACCGCAATCACCAAATCATTTGGTAAATCTACCTTGAAACGGTGTGGAATCATACTCAGTTGAGATTTGGTTGTAATTGGCTTCAAACCAGGAATTATGGGCACTTCAATACCATTTTTTCTGCATTTTTCTACAAATTCAAAATATTTTTGGTTATCAAAGAACATTTGCGTGATGATGTAATCTGCTCCTGCATCTATTTTCTTTTTCAGGTGATGCAAGTCTTGCTCAAAACTTGCTGCTTCCATATGTTTCTCGGGATAACCAGCCACACCAATATCGAAATTGGTGGTAGATGAATTTTCTAAACTACTGTCCAAATATAGTCCGTTATTAAGTCCTACAATTTGCTCTACCAATTCTTTGGCAAAAGCATGACCATTTTTCTCCGGTCTGAAATACGTTTCCGTTTTCACCGCATCACCACGAAGTGCAACCACATTTTGGATTCCCAAAAAATCGATATCGATCAAGAAATTTTCGGTATCTTCTTTAGAAAATCCACCACACAAAATATGCGGAACAGCATCTACCTGATATTTATTTTGAATCGCTGCACAAATTCCTACTGTTCCTGGTCTTTTCCGAACCACTCGTTTTTCTAATAAACCATCTTCTCGTTCAACAAAATCGTACTCTTCTCTGTGGTAAGTAACATCTATAAATGCCGGATTGAACTCCATCAAAGGATCAATCCCATCAAAAATAGACTGTATATTCTGACCTTTCAGTGGTGGTAAAATCTCAAAGGAAAATAAGGTTTTTCCTGCTGCTTTTTTTATGTGTTCCGTTACTTTCATTTTATAAATGATGATTTATTTTTATTTTCTTAACACTAAGTCACTAGGTTTTTCATGCGGTTCACAAAGTTTTTATAGTGTTCTTTGAATAAATCTTTGTGAACTTTGTGGTTATAGTTTATGACAAATTCGGACTCATCCATTTTCTTGCCAATTCCAAATCGATGTTTTTTCTTTCGGCATAATCTTTCAATTGGTCTTCAGAAATTTTCCCAACACCAAAATATTTGGCGTTTTTATTCCCAAAATAATAACCAGAAACCGATGCAGTTGGGAACATCGCCAAACTATCCGTCAATTCTACTCCAATATGTTCTTTTACTTTCAATAATTCCCAAATCGTGGTTTTCTCCAGATGGTCTGGACAAGCAGGATAACCAGGAGCAGGACGAATTCCCAAATATTTTCCAGCAATTAATTCATCATTCCCCAGATTTTCATTTTCAACATAACCCCAAAATTCAGTGCGCACTTTTTTGTGCAAAAATTCGGCAAATGCTTCTGCCAATCTGTCGGCAAGAGATTTAACCAAAATGGCGTTGTAATCGTCTTGCGCATCATAATATTTTTGGGCCAATTCTTCGGTTCCAAAACCAGTGGTTACACAAAATGCACCCACAAAATCTTGTTTGCCTGAAGTTTTTGGCGCGATAAAATCACTCAAAGCCAAATATTCTTTACCTTCGGATTTTTTATGTTGCTGACGAAGCGTTCTGAAAGTGAAAGTTTCGCTTTCTTTTTTCAATTCAATATCATCATTTTCGGTCGAATTGGCAGGGAAAATTCCGAAAATGGCTTTTGCTTTAAACAATTTTTCATCCAGAATTTTCTTCAACATTTTTTGGGTATCGGCAAACAATTCCGTTGCTTGTTCACCAACTACCTCATCATTTAAAATTTGTGGATATTTACCAAACAATTCCCAACTTCTGAAAAACGGCGACCAATCTATAAACGGCACCAATTCTTCTAAATTTTGATTTTCAATGACTTTAATTCCTTGGAAATTAGGAGTTTTTATTTCCTCATTTTGCCAATCAATGCTAAATTTTTGATTTCTTGCTTCCTCAATCGTGATGTATTCTTTATCAATTTGTCGGTTCAAAAATTTCTCACGGAAATCATCGTAATCTGCCTTCAATTCTTGCTGATATTGCACCGAATTTCTGTCTAAAAGTTGCGAAACCACACCAACTGCACGAGAAGCATCATTCACGTGAACCACAGTATTTCTATATTTTGGGGCAATTTTCACCGCAGTGTGCGCTTTAGAAGTAGTTGCACCACCAATCATCAAAGGAAAATCGAGGTTTTTGCGTTGCAATTCATCAGCAATATGCACCATTTCGTCTAAACTTGGGGTAATCAAACCACTTAAACCAATCACATCTACCTTTTCATCAATCGCAGTTTGAATAATTTTTTCGGCTGGAACCATCACTCCCAAATCGATGATTTCATAATTGTTACACGCCAAAACTACGCTTACAATATTTTTACCAATATCGTGTACATCGCCTTTTACAGTTGCCATCAAGACTTTTCCGTTGGCTTTTTGCGAGGCATCTTTTTGCGCTTCTATGAAAGGTTGCAGATAAGCTACCGCTTTTTTCATCACCCTCGCAGATTTCACGACTTGTGGAAGAAACATTTTCCCGCTTCCGAAAAGGTCACCAACAACGCCCATTCCTGTCATCAAATTTCCTTCAATCACATCCAAAGGACGAGAAGTTAGCAATCTTGCTTCTTCTACATCTTCCAATATAAAACGGTCGATTCCTTTTACCAAAGCGTGATTGATGCGCTCTTGCAAAGGATTTTTGCGCCATTCTAAATCTTCAACTTGCTCTTTTTTCACCGATTTTACGCGTTCAGAATAATCCAAAAGTCGTTCTGTAGCGTCATCTCTTCTATCAAGCATCACATCTTCTACCAATTCCAACAGTTCTTTTGGGATTTCGTCATACACTTCCAACATCGTCGGATTCACGATTCCCATATTCATTCCCGCTTTTATGGCGTGATACAGGAAAACCGAATGCATTGCTTCTCTCACATTATCATTCCCTCTAAACGAAAAGGAAACATTTGAAACGCCACCTGAAACCGATACATAAGGCAAGTTTTCTCGAACCCATTTTGTTGCATTGATAAAATCAACGGCATTTTTGCGGTGTTCTTCCATTCCGGTTGCAACTGGGAAAATATTAAGATCGAAAATGATATCTTCTGCGGGAAAATTTACCACTTCGGTCAAAATTTGGTAACTTCTTTTGCAAATTTCAATTCTTCGCTCGTAATTATCTGCTTGTCCGTCCTCATCAAAAGCCATCACAATTGCTGCGGCGCCATATCTTTTTATTTTTTTTGCTTGATTGATGAATTCTTCTTCACCACCTTTCAAACTGATGGAATTTACGACACATTTTCCTTGTGCTACTTGCAAACCAGCCTCCAAAATTTCCCATTTCGAAGAGTCGATCATTAACGGAATTCTCGCAATATCAGGTTCAGACGCAATTAAATTTAAAAATTTAACCATCGCAGTTTTCCCATCGAGCAAACCATCATCAAAATTTACATCCAAAATTTGTGCGCCTCCTTCCACTTGATTTCTCGCAATATCCAATGCTTCCGCATATTTTTCTTCTTTTATCAAACGAAGAAATTTTTTGGAACCCGCAACATTGGTTCTTTCACCAACATTGATGAAATTGGATTCGGGAGTTATGATTAGTGGTTCAAGACCAGATAAACGAAGATTTTTGGTTTTTGGTTTTTGGTTTATCGTATTATTGTTTGTCAATTTCTATTTTTT
Organism: uncultured Flavobacteriales bacterium; assembly: GCA_937876095.1. Taxonomy (GTDB): domain Bacteria; phylum Bacteroidota; class Bacteroidia; order Flavobacteriales; family Weeksellaceae; genus CALFIE01. Next base: position 9,312 of record CALFIE010000063.1, read on the forward strand.
TATAATAATTGATAAATCCATTCAATAGCTTTTTACAAGTTTGAATTTCTTCAATTATAATTTTAAAATTTTCTTCATTGATGTATTCTTGATCTAAAGCCAAATAGAATTGCGTCTCTAATTCAAATAATGATCCACGAGAAATATATAAAAATACTAAAGTTCCTTTTGGTGTATTTCTCCCGCAACCTTCTGCAATGTTTGATGGAATCGAAATAGCACATCTTCTGACTTGATTTGTTAAGCCAAATAATTCATCTTTTGGAAAATTTTTAGTCAGGGTATAAACATTATTTGTTAATTGTCTTGCAATCTTCCAAATATCTAAATCTTTATATTCCATAATTAAAATATCAAAAAACTGTAAACCAAAAACTATAAACCAACAACCGACACCTTCCTCGGTTCATATTCTTTCACCAAATCTGCAATCGCTTTGATGTGTGGAGGCGTTGTTCCACAACAACCACCAACAATATTTATCAAACCTTTTTCTGCATATTCACGGATTTGTTCTGCCATAAATTCCGGAGATTCGTCGTATTGTCCGAAAGCATTGGGTAAACCAGCATTTGGATAGGCCGAAATAAAGAAATCTGAATTATTCGCCACTTCTTCTAAATAAGGAGTGAGTTGTTTTGCACCCAAAGCACAATTGAATCCTACACTCAACAAATTAAGGTGCGAAACCGAAATTAAAAATGCAGATGCGGTTTGTCCGCTCAAAGTTCTTCCAGATGCGTCGGTAATTGTACCCGAAACCATAATCGGAATTTCAATACTACGTTCTTCTTTTATTTCATCAATCGCGAAAAGTGCGGCTTTTGCATTCAAAGTATCAAAAATAGTTTCTACCAAAAGTAAATCTGCACCACCATCAAGAAGTGCTTCTGCTTGTTGCTTGTAGGCAATTCTGAGTTCATCAAAAGTAATCGCACGAAAACCTGGATCGTTCACATCTGGACTTAAACTTGCGGTCTTGTTAGTTGGACCAATAGAACCAGCTACAAATCGAGGTTTTTCAGAATTTTTAGCGGTAAATTCATCGCAAACTTGTCTTGCAATTTTAGCGGATTCAAAATTGAGTTCGTACACCAATTCTTCCATGTGGTAATCTGCCATTGCAATTGTAGTTCCAGAAAAAGTGTTGGTTTCAATGATATCTGCACCAGCTTCTAAATATTCTTTGTGAATAGCTGTAATAATATCGGGACGAGTGATGGAAAGCAAATCGTTGTTGCCTTTCAAAGGAGATTTCCAATTTTGGAAACGCTCTCCTCTATAATCTTCTTCCTCCAATTTATAGCGCTGAATCATGGTTCCCATTGCTCCATCGAGAACAAGAATTCTATTTTGTAGGGCTTCGTAAAGTTGTTTATTATTTTGCATTTCTTTTATTAAAATATAATAGAAATGCTTTCAGGAAAGTCAGAAAACGACTGGTTGCAAGTTATCTTTTTCGCATCTGCGAATAGAATGTAGCACCTTCTTCAAAAATAAATTTTAAAGGGTTGCCAAGGTTTCATAGAGTCTAATCTCTCCACCTTTCTTGATAACATTTCTTTATGTGAATGAACAATATTGTTGCAAAGATAAATAAAATTTCAGATTTATTCTGATTTGACCTTATTTTATATAGTTTGAAATATATTTTTTTGAAAAAAATAATAACTGAACATAAAAACTAATCAAATAAACCTAAAAATTTCTAAAATAATTTTTACGAAATTTGCCATCGATAATTTTACAAAAGAACGAAGTTGAAAGAATTAGAACGTCTGAAAAATCCAGATTGGAAAAAATGGGGTCCCTATGTTAGTAATAGAGAATGGGGAAATGTAAGAGAGGACTATAGTAATAATGGTGATGCTTGGAATTACACCAATCACACAACTGCCGAAAGCAAAACGTACAGATGGGCAGAAGAAGGAATCGCGGGAATTTCAGACGACGACCAATTTCTCTGTTTTGCAATTTCTTTTTGGAACAAAAAAGACAAAATGGTGAAAGAACGTTTTTTCGGACTTTCAAACGGACAAGGAAATCATGGGGAAGATGTGAAAGAACTATTCTATTACCTAGAAAGTTCGCCCACACATTCGTACATGAAGATGCTCTACAAATATCCCCAAAATGCTTTTCCGTATGATGATTTGCTGACAACCAATGCTAATAGAAGCAAAAAAGATCCAGAATATGAACTCATTGATACCGGAATTTTTGATCAGAATGACTACTTCGATATTTTTGTAGAATACGCCAAAGCAGATACCGATGATTTGCTCATAAAAATTTCGGTACTTAACAGAAGTCAAAACACTGCACCACTTGTAATTTTGCCAACACTTTGGTTCAGAAATACTTGGATTTGGGGATACAACGATTACAAACCCAATTTATTCGCAACCAATGATGGTGCCATTGCAATAGATCACGAAAAATTATCAGTAAAAAAAATCTATTGCAGTGAAAAAACAGACCGTTTGTTTTGCAACAATGAAACCAACTCCGAAAAACTCTATCAGTGGAAAGATTCTGAACCTTTTGCTAAAGATGGGATTAATGATTATATCATCACAGGAAATAGTGCAACCATCAATCCAAAATTAGAAGGAACCAAAGCTGCATTCCACATAGATACTGAAATTCAGCCACAAGAAACCAAAGTTTTTTTCATCAGAATTTCACCAAATGAGATAGAACAACCATTTGAAAATTTTGAAAATATTTTTTACCAAAGGCTTCACGAAAACGATGAATTTTACGAACAAGTACAAAAAAATATAGACCACGCTGACAAAAAACTGGTACAAAGACAAGCATTTGCAGGTTTACTATGGAACAAACAATTTTACCACTACAACGTAGAAAAATGGTTAAAAGGTGACCCAGCAGAAATTAGACCACCTGAAAACAGGCAATACATCAGAAATTCTGAATGGAAAACACTAGACAATCGAGCCATCATTTCTATGCCCGATAAATGGGAATATCCGTGGTATGCAACTTGGGATTTGGCATTCCATTGTGTTACTTTTTCATTAATAGATCCAGAATTTGCAAAAAACCAGCTTTCTCTGTTGACAAAAGAATGGTTTATGCATCCAAATGGTCAACTTCCTGCTTACGAATGGAATTTTTCTGATGTCAATCCACCAGTTCATGCATGGGCAAGTTTCAGGGTTTTTAAAATTGATGAAAAACTGAATGGGAAACCAGATCTATACTTTCTGGAAAGTGTTTTTCAAAAATTATTGCTCAATTTTACGTGGTGGGTAAACCGAAAAGACAAAAAAGGCCAAAATTTATTTGGTGGTGGATTTTTAGGTCTGGACAACATAGGTGCTTTTGACCGTAATCACGTTTTCGAAAACGGGGAACACTTGGAACAAGCTGATGGAACTTCTTGGATGGCAATGTTTGCACTGAATATGATGCGAATTTCTATGGAATTGGCACTTCACAATCCAGTGTATGAAGATATGGCGACCAAATTTTTTGAACATTTCCTCTATATTGCAGAAGCTATGAACAGTTTGGGAGATGATAACAAAGGACTTTGGAATGATGAAGATGGATTTTTCTATGATGTATTGCAAACCGAAGATGGTCACAGTGAAGCATTGAAATTACGCAGTATAGTTGGGCTAATTCCTATGTTTGCAGTAGAAGTAATTGACCATGAAATTCTAGAAAAATTACCCAATTTTGCCAAAAGAATGGATTGGTTCCTGAAAAATAAACCAGAATTGTCTGCACTCGTTTCACATTGGGATGTAGAAGGTTCTGGTAGAAAACACCTTTTGGGAATTATGCGAGGTCATCGTCTAAAGAAAATTCTACATAGAATGTTGGATCCAGAAGAATTTTTGAGTGATTTTGGGATTCGCGCTTTATCTAAAATTTATGAAAAAGATCCTTATGAATTCAAAAGCAGTGGTAACACCTATTCTGTAAAATATATGCCTGCAGAAAGTGATAGCGATATGTTTGGTGGCAACAGTAATTGGCGAGGCCCTATTTGGTTCCCTATCAATTTTTTGATTGTAGAAAGTTTGCAGCGATTTCATTTTTATTATGCAGATGATTACAAAATAGAATTCCCTACCAATTCTGGAAATTATCACAATTTATCTGAAATTTCAGAAAATATCAGTAATAGGTTGTGCAACATTTTTTTGAAAGATGAAAACGGAAAACGCCCTGTTTATGGAACTTGTACCAAATTTCAAGAGGACGAAAATTTCAAAGATTATGTGCTTTTCTATGAATATTTTCATGGTGACAATGGTCGTGGAGTTGGTGCATCTCACCAAACTGGTTGGACTGCAACTGTTGCCAAATTATTGCAACCGAGAATGCTGTAATTTTTACGGATAATTTATATCAGGTTTCTTGCCTTAATTTCTAAATATTTGTTGATGACGTCTATATTTAGATTTTCCGGCAAAGTATAAACCGAGTAAATACCGTACTTGCGAAGTTCTTGAATGATGAGTTTCTTCTCGAATTCAAATTTTTCGGCAATGATTTCATCATAGACTTCCTTCATAGAAGTTGGATTTTGGTTCAACAATTCGTGGATTTCAGAATTTTTAAAAAAAAACACCACCAACAAATGATTTTTTGCAATACCACGCAAATATTTCATTTGACGATTTACTGCATCTAACGTTTCGAAATTGGTAAAAAGCAATACCAAACTGCGCTGATTGATGCTGTATTTCACATCTTGGTACAACCTATTGAAATCGCTCTCGTAGAAATTGGTTTGTACATTGTACAGAGCTTCAGAAATTTTCTTGAGTTGCCCAGATTTGTTTTCTGCAGCCACTTTGTTTTCTGTTTTTTTTGCAAAAGTCATCAATCCGGCTTTATCATATTTTTTAAGAATAATATGACTCAGAGCCATCGTTGCATTGATGGAATAATCCAGCAAACTGAGACCATTGAAAGGCATTTGCATGGTTCTGCCTTTATCAATTAGCATATAAATTCGCTGGGATTTTTCGTCTTGAAATTGATTGACCATCAATTGATTACGCTTAGAAGTAGCTTTCCAGTTTATGGTTCTGATGTCGTCACCTTGCACATATTCTTTGATCTGCTCAAACTCCATTGTGTGACCAATTTTACGAATTTTTTTGATTCCGCCCAACAAAAATTCGTTGTTCATAGCCATCAATTCGTACTTACGCAGGTGCACAAATGAAGGATAACTTGGTAATTGATCATCTTTTTGGAAGGTAAATTTTCTTGAAACCAAACCAAGCGGAGAACTTGCAAACACATTGAGATTTCCGAATGAATATTCGCCACGTTCTTTTGGTTCTAAAATATATTGGAAAAAAATATTTTTACCGCTTTCTATTTTTTTAAAAATCACAAAATCCCTTTTCTGAAACTGAAACGGAATTTCATCTATAATCTTGATGGTAGTTGTAAATTGGTAATTATTTTTAGCATCTATTTTTACCGAATTTTGATCTCCATTAGAAAGTTTTTCTGGCAGTAATCTCTGTGCTTTTATACCTTCTTTGTTCCTGAAAAGCAGTGCCATATCTACAAAAACCAAAAATAACAAAAATAACAAAATTCCGGTTGCTACAGGCAACAACCAAGGGAAGAAAAACGCCAAAATATAGGTGATTCCCACTGCAAACAGTGTGAAAAATATTCGGTTATTTAGGTAAAGTTGTTTTCGCATTTATTATTTTTTTTTACTACTAAAAGATCACAAATTTGTCTTTAAAAAAACTTTTGTGACTTTGTTGGTCAATTACCTATCTCGGGATTTCTATAGATTCTAAAATTTGTTTGATGATTTCGTCTGCAGTCAATCCTTCCATTTCGCGTTCTGGTGCAACCATCACACGATGTCTCAACACAGCTGTTGCAGCAGATTTTATGTCTTCAGGAGTTACAAAATCTCGTCCTCTAATTGCTGCAAAAGATTTACTAGCAGTAAGTAGCGCCAAACTTGCTCTAGGTGATGCTCCCAAATATAAAAACTGATTTTCTCTGGTGTTGACAATAATTTTGGCTATATATTCTATCAAATTTTGCTCTACCACAACTTCTTTTACCAAATTTTGGTAAGTCTTGAGTTCTGCACCCGAAATCACAGTTTGTACCGCATCAGTTTTGTCTGCCAATTTGTTCTCGTGTTGGTTTTTTATGATGGTCATTTCCTGTTGCAAATTGGGATATCCCACATTAATTTTAAACAAAAAACGGTCAAGTTGTGCTTCTGGTAATCGGTAAGTTCCTTCGTGTTCAATAGGATTTTGGGTGGCAATTACCAAAAATGGTTCTTCCATTTTGTATTGGGTTCCATCCATCGTGATTTGGCGTTCTTCCATCACTTCAAAAAGTGCAGACTGCGTTTTTGCAGGGGAACGATTAATCTCATCTATCAACACAAAATTAGAAAAAATAGGACCTTTTTTGAATTCAAATTCAGAATTTTTAACATTGAAAATAGAGGTTCCTAAAATATCTGAAGGCATCAAATCTGGTGTGAACTGTATTCTGCTGAAATCCACCGAAATTGTCTTTGCTAATAATTTTGCTGTAATGGTTTTGGCAACTCCTGGTACACCTTCAATCAAAACGTGACCATTAGCTAAAAGTGCTGCCAATAAATGTTCTACCATAGATTCCTGACCTACAATTACTTTGGCAATTTCACTTTTTACTTTTTCTAAATGAGAACGGAGTTCACCCAAATCAATTCGTTGTTGGAATTCTGGCTGATTGGTGTTTTCAAAATTTTCCATAATTTATTTTGGTTTGATTTGATTACAATTTTTTTTATTTCAAAATTTCATCTAATAGGTTATTCATTCGCACCAGATCTTCTTTCATGACTGCAGAATAAGGATCTTGTGCTTTTTTTATGAGCGACAATGCTTCTTCAATTTTCTCAGTGGATTTTCCTGTTTTCAGGTGTAATTTCCGTACAAAATCGTCATCTAAAGTTTTCGTGTCGATTAACAAATCCATTCTGATTTTATGAAGAAAATACTGCGCTTTTTTGTTCATCATATCATGAAAATCGCCTTCTTGCAGGTACAAATTACCAATGCTACGTACAAATTCTACCGATTTATTTTTCAAAGGTTCTATAATCGGAACAATGCGCTGTCTTCTTTTCGCATTGAAAATTGCAAAAATTAACAAGCCACCCAAAAATAACCACCACGCATATCTAAGTGCAGGTTTGGCTAGGATAAAACGCATAGGTGATGAAGATACCATACTTTCCTTTTCGGTGAACCATATTGTTTTCCGATTTGGGAGGTAAGAGAAAACATCTTCTACATATTTCTGTGAACTCGGTTTTAGTAAATAATAATTGGTAAGAATCAGTGGTTCTGAATGTACGTAGAAATGACCTTTCCCGAAAGGTATTTTTATAAAATTCGTTTGAACATCATTGTCGTGTTCTACTACTTTTCCTAAAATTTCATTGTTTTTACCAATGTAAGAAAAACCTTCACCACCTGGTAATTTATCTAGAACGAGCGAGTCTTTTTGTAATTTTTGATCGGTAAAATAGAGGGTTTGTTTCTCCTCAAATGAAGTCATTTTTGAATAAAATTTCAGCGAATCTGAGAGAAATTTTGGGACATAATCTGAAATGACCATCGCATCTGAACCTTTTTGCACCTGATTCAGAATTTTTTCCCAAGAAATTTCATCTATTTCTCGTTCTATGATCAAAATATTGTGCGGGGCAATTTTGGGATTTTCTTCGTAATATGCGTAAGGAGATTGCAAAGTTCTACTGACTTGGTGTTGTAACAGCGTATCAACTTCTTTGCTAAAAACAAACAACCCAAATGGCGATTTCTCGGTAAAATCGAAATTTTTTCGCCAATCCGTCACTTCCTGCTTGTTGAGTTCTAACAACGCAAGAAGGATCATTACGACCACGAAAATTATACCATATATTTTGAAAGTTTTGTTCATTTCTGTTGTTGCAACTGTCTGAAAATAGTGTTTTTTACTTTTTTTTAATTAAAAATTACATTTGAGCAAATTGTGCTTTATAATGTACATAGTTTTGCTCATTAATCTCGAATTCGCCGTACCAAACATAGTCGAAAATACGCACCAGTTCTTTGAACTGATCTCGAGTTTGGCTGTTTTGTATTTCGACGATATAATCCGAATTGGTTTTTTCTGGATTCCAATTGATGATTTTTTTGTCTGATAATTTCTTTAGAACAAATAAAAACTGATACCGAACTGCAGCTCTGTAGTTTTTCTCCCGTTCAAACCGCGAAATTGTTTCTGGGAAATTGATTTCGTGAATATTTTCGTGCAAATCTTCAGAGAGAATTTGGATTTTCTTGTTCTTTTTACTGAAGAGGAAATTCCCATCTTTAGAAATCAAATAACTGATGAGAAAATACAGCACCAATCCAATAACAACTATCGCTAAAAAACGAAGCACCATTTCTGTATAACTATTGGCTTTGTTTTGGTCTAATTCCCCAAAAATCGACTGAAAAATTTTAGAAATTTTCCTTTTTATTTTTTCCCAAAGAGATTCTTGAGGTTTTATAGTGGTATAATTGAACTCTTCTGTTTGATATTTTTTTCTGAAATCGGGTTTGAATTGTTTTTCGTAGATTATATTGTCTGTAGCGTATGGTTTTTTCAGTATAGAATCGGTAGGAATCATATTTTGGTAATGACTGGTTGCAGAATCAACTACTGCTGCAGAAGATTCTTCCTCATTTTGCGCAGCGCAAAAAAAGGAAATCATTACTAAAAAAAAACAAAAAATATTACGCTTCATTGGTACCTATCGTATCAATTTCGGAGATGTCAACATTGCGGTGCAAATCTGTTCTGCTATCGTAATACATTAATCCTGAATTTACATACATAAAATTCATCATAATCATCGATAAAAAAATAGAGACCCCATAAATTACAAAAACGACCAATCCCATGGTTCCTTCAAACATTTTGTTTGGACCACTTATATCATCAGGAGCTTCTGGATTTTGCATGGTAAAAACTGCTATCATTACAATGATCATAGGAATCATGGTGATTACACCCGTAATTATATTAATGATCATATAAGTCACCAAAGTGGAACCCCAATATTTCCAAAAAGGAGATTTCTCTCTTCCGTTCGGATAAGAAAATTGAGCTCTGAATGCATAACTTAACGAAGAGAAAAATCCTCGATTGGTATGATAATAATCAAAAAAAGTAAAATTTACCACATTTACTAAAGCCGGAATCAATAAAATTAATAGAAAAAATCCGATGATGATTACCATTAAAAAAGAAGAAAGACCAACTATTAGCAAAGTTAATGGTAACATTACAAACATCATCCCAAGGAAAAAAAGTAGAAATTTCTTGATATTTTTTTTGATATCACCCAAAATTTGATCTGTGGTAATATTCTTGTCGCCGGTTTCTGCAAGACGTTTCATATACAACACCGGATACGAATAAGTAACCAACATACATGCAAGAAAAATCACCAAGAAAACCAGCCCTGCCAAAACGAGCATTCCGGTATTTTCTTGAAAATATTGTTGATAATAGTAACTCTGTCCTTCTACATTTCCTTTGAACACTTGCTCCATCATTCCACGATAGAAAACCACCATCATCACCACCAAAAAAATAAGCAGCAATCCATTAATTAAAAAATAATTTTTAAAAAAATTCTTGCCGTTTTCTTTGAAAAATGTAAACGTATCGCTGATTAAAGTGCCAAAATCTCTTTTTTGATAAAATTGTATCATTAGTTATTGTTTTTATTTATAAATCTGAATAAGAAATACGATGTTTTAGTTCTATTTTCCGATCACTTTTCAAGGAGTTGAAAACCATTTTTGGATAAACGAAATAATAAAAAGCAATTACCGAAAGTGTCCCAAAAATAATGATGATATTCAGAATCACAGGCATTTGCAATGCATATCTGGTTATAAAACCTTCTATAATACCTGCAAAAATGGTAAAAGGAACGGTACTGAGAAAAATTTTGAAACTATCTCTAAAACCAATTTTCATAGAATTCAGGCGAGAATACGTTTTCGGGAACAAAATAGATGCACCCAAAATTAATCCTGCCATAGATTCTACCACCATTCCGAAAATTTCGAAAACGCCGTGAAGCCAAATTCCTCTTGCACTGTCTTCTAATTTGCCATGCTCCTGAAAAAAATACTGAAACGTACCTAACATGATGCTATTTTGCAACAACACAAACAGTGTACCTACTCCTGCAAAAATACCGTAACAGTAAAGCAACGCACCAACTTTTAGATTATTGAAAATAATGGCAATTGCACTTCCCCAATTAGAACCCGATCCGTAGATTGCTACGGCATTTCCTTTTTTGATGTTTTCTAAAGTTTGATTGATGTAATCTTCTCCCAAAATGAGTTTTGCAAAATCTTTATCGAACATTGCCGAAACCAAACCAATCGCACAAAACAAGATGAAAAATCCGAAAGCATACCACAAAAATCTACGATATTGGTACACCAATAGCGGAATTTCGGTCTTGAAAAAATACCACAATCTGTTTTCTTCTATACGTTTGGTTTTATAAATTTTCTGAAAAATCTGTGAAGAGAGAAAATTGAGATAAACGGTCGTCTTACTTTTCGGGTAGTAAGTCTGTGCAAAAGAAAGATCATTGATGAGATTGATGTACAACGAAGACAGATCATCTGGATTTTTTTTCAATTTCCCATCGATAATCTGCTCAATTCCCAACCATTTTTCTTTATTTTGCTTTATAAAAGCTATTTCTCTCATATGTTTTGCTAAAATAATAAAAATTATGTCTCAAATTGCAATTAATACCTCACAAAATGTAAATATAGATTTCAATATTGCGAGTATTGGCGACAGAATGCTTGCATTCGGAATCGATATGCTCATAAAATTTGCTTATTTGGTAGTGATTGGTCTTATTTTTTTCAAAATATTTCACTTAGAACAATATTTTGAAGGGTTAGATGATTTTTCTATAGGAGCCATCATTATTTTGCTCACTTTACCCATCCATTTGTATACTTTGGTACTGGAATCTTTACTAGAAGGACAAACTATAGGTAAAAAAGCCATGAAAATTCGCGTGGTGAAAATTGATGGGTACCAAGCAAATTTTGGGGATTATTTAATTCGTTGGGTTTTCAGATTGGTAGATGTGTACTCCAATTCTGGAGTGGTTGGTTTGGTAACGATGATTATTTCTAAAAACAACCAAAGATTGGGCGATTTAGCAGCAGGAACATCGGTAATTTCTTTGAAAACCAAAGTGAACATCAGTCACACCATTTTAGAAAATCTGAAAGAAGATTATGTACCAACTTTCCCACAAGTAATTGCTTTGAGCGATAATGATATGAGAATCATTAAAGAAAATTACCGAAAAGCTGTGAATACCAATGACAATGTGGTCATAAATAAACTGACCGAAAAAATCATACAAACCACCAAAATTGAAAAGGTGGAAACAATGGGAAATAGAGTTTTCATAGAAACCATTTTGAAAGATTACAATTTCTACACCGGAAAAGAAAACTAAACCCTAAAAAAACAAAACAATGGAATTTCTTAACAAACAAAACGGAAATGGTGGCGTAATAGAACTACACAACGATTCTGAAAATGTGGGCAGATTGACTTATACCATTTTCCCGGAAGAAGAAAAACTCGTGATTTCTTTTGTGATGGTATATCCCAAATTTGAAGGTCGCGGAATGGGAAAATTTTTGGTAGAAGAAGCCATCAAATTTGCAAGAGAAAACGACTGGAAAGTCTATCCGCACTGTTCCTACGCAAAATCAGTCATGAAAAGAATGCAGGGAATTGAGGATGTTTTTCTGGAGTGAGGAGTTTTAAGAGTATTTAAAAAATCTTTTTTTTCGATTAAAATTTCAAAAAAATCCCACAAAAAAATCCGCTCTTTTTCAAGAGCGGATTTGTTATCATAGCAAAGTGCTAATTTTACTAGAAAAATTCCATCTTTCGACTTCGTCTTCCTGCAAATTTATCACACTTTAATTTCTACGTCTACTCCACTAGGAAGTTCTAATTTCATAAGAGCATCCACTGTTTTAGAAGAAGAAGAGTAGATATCCATCAATCTTTTGTGAGCAGATAATTGGAATTGTTCTCTTGCTTTTTTGTTTACGTGTGGTGATCTAAGTACCGTAAAGATTCTTTTGTTGGTAGGCAACGGAATTGGTCCGTTTACTACAGCACCAGTTGCTTTTACGGTTTTTACGATTTTTTCTGCAGATTTATCTACCAAATTGTAATCGTAAGATTTTAATTTTATTCTGATTCTTTGACTCATTTTAATTAATTTAGAAGGTTAAGCTTTAGACTTAGCGATTACATCTTCTGCAATATTGGTAGGAGCTGGTTCGTAACGGTCGAATTCCATAGACGATGTTGCTCTACCAGAAGATAGGGTTCTAAGTGTAGTTACATATCCAAACATTTCAGATAGTGGCACAAATCCTTTGATAACTTTGGCGTTGTTTCTATCATCCATACCATTTACAGTACCTCTTCTTTTGTTAAGGTCACCTACAATATCTCCCATATATTCTTCTGGAGTTACTACCTCTAGTTTCATTATTGGTTCCATAATTACAGGTTTTGCTTTTCTTCCCGCTTCTTTGAATCCCATTTTAGCAGCCAACTCAAAAGAGAGTTGATCAGAATCTACAGGGTGGAAAGAACCGTCTTTCAAAACAACTTTGATGCCTTCAATCTCGAATCCAGCTAATGGACCGTTTTTCATGGCTTCTTTGAAACCTTTCTCTACGGATGGTACAAATTCTCTTGGGATGTTACCACCTTTGATTTCATTTACAAATTCTAGACCAGCTTTTCCCTCGTCTGCAGGACCAATTTCGAAAACGATGTCTGCAAATTTACCTCTACCACCAGATTGTTTTTTATAAACTTCTCTGTGGTTAGCAACTGCAGTAAGGTTTTCTTTGTACTCAACTTGTGGTTGACCTTGGTTCACCTCTACTTTGAATTCTCTTCTTAATCGGTCTACAATGATATCTAAGTGAAGCTCGCCCATACCAGAAATAATGGTTTGTCCAGAAGCTTCATCTGTTTTTACTTGGAAAGTTGGATCTTCTTCTGCCAATTTAGACAAAGCGTTCCCCAATTTATCTTGGTCTGCTTTGGTTTTTGGTTCTACAGCGATACCAATTACTGGATCTGGGAAAATCATAGATTCTAAAACAATCTGATTTTTTTCATCACATAGAGTATCTCCAGTTTTAATAGATTTGAAACCTACTGCTGCACCAATATCTCCTGCTTCAATGTATTCTACAGGATTTTGTTTATTGGCATGCATTTGGTAAATTCTAGAAATTCTTTCTTTGTCGCCAGAACGAGTGTTCATAACATAAGAACCAGCATCTAATCTACCAGAATAAGCTCTGAAGAATGCCAATCTACCTACGAAAGGATCGGTTGCAATTTTGAAAGCCAATGCTGCAAAAGGTTCTTTCACGTCTGGTTTTCTGAAAATTTCAGCGTCTGTTTTTGGGTCAGTTCCTTTGATATCGTCTTTATCTAATGGAGAAGGAAGATATTTACAAACTGCATCTAGCATAAACTGTACTCCTTTGTTTTTAAAAGAAGAACCGCAAGTCATAGGAATGATAGACAAATCTATGGTTGCTTTTCTAAGAGCTTCGTTGATTTCGTCTTCGGTAATAGAATCTGGATCTTCGAAGAATTTTTCCATCAAAGTATCATCATAATCTGCTACTGCTTCTACCAATTTTTCACGGTATTCCAAAACTTCAGCTTTCATATCTTCAGGAATTGGAACTACCTCAAAAGTAGCACCTTGTCCTGCTTCATCCCAAACAATAGCACGATTTTTAATTAAATCTACTACTCCTTTGAAATCTTCTTCTGCACCGATTGGTAAAACGATTGGCACTGCATTGGAACCTAACATTTCTTTCACTTGGTTTACCACGTTTAAGAAATCAGCACCTTGTCTGTCCATTTTGTTTACGAATCCCATTCTGGCAACTTTGTAATTGTCAGCCAATCTCCAGTTGGTTTCAGATTGAGGTTCTACTCCATCTACTGCTGAAAATAAGAATACCAAACCATCTAATACTCTAAGAGATCTGTTTACTTCTACTGTGAAGTCAACGTGTCCTGGTGTATCTATGATATTGAAGTGATAGTCTTTGGTATCTGGTAATTTTTTACCTTGATCGGTTGGGAAATTCCATGAACAAGTGGTTGCAGCAGAAGTGATGGTAATCCCTCTTTCTGCTTCTTGCTCCATCCAGTCCATTGTAGAAGCTCCATCATGAACTTCCCCAATTTTGTGGGTTTTCCCGGTATAAAATAAAATCCTTTCCGTAGTGGTGGTTTTGCCGGCATCAATATGTGCGGCAATACCGATATTTCTTGTATATTTAAGATCTCTTCCCATTTCAGATTAGAATTTAAAGTGTGAGAATGCTTTGTTAGCTTCTGCCATTCTGTGGGTATCTGTTTTCTTTTTGTAAGCAGCACCTTCTTCTTTGGCAGCAGCTATAACTTCTGCAGCTAATTTTTGAGCCATAGACTTATCATTTCTAGCTTTAGAATATTTGATAAGCCATTTCATAGCCATAGAAATTTTTCTATCTGCTCTGATTGGCATTGGAATTTGGAAATTGGCTCCACCAATTCTTCTAGAACGTACTTCTACGTGAGGCATTACATTGGTAAGTGCATCTTTCCAGATTTCCAAAGAAGATTTTTCGTTGTCTCCTTTTTTGGTTTCTACGATTTCTAATGCATCATAGAAAATTTTGAATGCGATAGATTTTTTACCATCTAACATCAAATTATTTACAAATCTTGTTACCAGTTGATCATTAAATTTAGGATCCGGTAACAACGGTCTTTTTTTTGCTTTTGTTTTTCTCATTGTCTTGTACCTTAGAATTTAACGATTACTTTTTCTTACCTTTTGCAGGAGCTGCAGCAGCTTGTCCTGGTTTAGGTCTTTTTGCACCATATTTAGAACGTCTTTGCGTTCTTCCGTTTACTCCGGCTGTGTCTAAAGCACCGCGTACAATGTGATAACGAACTCCCGGTAAATCTTTTACTCTTCCGCCACGTACCAATACTATCGAGTGCTCTTGGAGGTTATGTCCTTCTCCCGGGATGTAGGCGTTTACTTCTTTACCGTTTGAAAGTCTTACCCTTGCAACTTTTCTAAGTGCAGAGTTAGGTTTCTTAGGAGTAGTAGTATATACTCTCGTACATACGCCTCTTCTTTGTGGACATGAATCCAAAGCAGCCGATTTACTCTTCTTGGCGAGTGTGGCTCTTCCTTTTCTAACTAATTGTTGAATAGTAGGCATTTAATTGCTTTTAATTTTAGGGTGCAAAAATAAGAATTTTTTTTTATCCCACAATGTAGCAACTGCAAATAATTGAGAAAATTATTTTCTAATGAGCATCTGCTCAAAATATTAGTGTTATTTTTAGCTCAGAATTGCCAAAATTGCCAATCGGTAACCAGCCATCCCAAATCCTGAAATAATCCCATTGGTATTAGGTGCGGTTACTGATTTTTGGCGAAATGCTTCACGCTGGTAGATATTAGAGATGTGTACTTCGATGGTTTTTTTTTGAATATTTTTGATACAATCTGCGATTGCATAAGAATAATGAGTGTAAGCACCTGGATTGATTACTAACGCATCAAAATCATCTTCTTGTAATCTGTTGATAATTTCACCTTCTATATTGGATTGGTAATAAACAATCTCGTGCTGAGAAAATTCTGATTGCAATGTTTGCAAGAATTCTGCCATAGAAATTTTGCCATAAATTTCTGGCTCACGTGTACCAAGCAGGTTTAGGTTAGGTCCATTTACAAATAGAATTCTCATACAATTAATATTTATGACAAAAATACAAAATTATGAAGTCTATTAAAATGTTAATCCACTTTATTATTTCCAAAAATTCTAAAACATTTGTTTTACAAAATTTTCACAAAAAAACCTTACGAAAAATTCGTAAGGTTTTGAAATGTAGCCCGTAGGGGAATCGAACCCCTCTTACCAGAATGAAAATCTGAGGTCCTAACCGATAGACGAACGGGCCGCAAATTCTATAAATTAAGCTAAACCGTTTACGTGTTTAGTTAATTTGCTTTTTAAGTTAGCCGCTTTATTTTTGTGGATAATATTCTTTTTTGCTAATTTATCCAACAAAGAAATTACTTTTGGCAATTGCTCAGAAGCGACTTTTTTATCTTCTTCATTTCTCAATATTTTCACAGCCGTTCTTGCAGTTTTGTGATAATATCTATTACGAAGTCTTCTAACTCCGTTTTGTCTAATTCTCTTCAGTGCTGATTTATGATTTGCCATATTTTCTAAAAACTTGGGTGCAAAGATATAAATATTTTTTTTATCTCAAAATTATTTTTTATTTTTTTTTAAAAAATAAATTACTGTAGCCTATAAAGGAATCGAACCTCTGTTGCAAGAAAGAAAATCTTGAGTCCTTACCACTAGACGAATAGGCCTATTTTCTGTGATGGCAAAAATACTGATTATTCTTAGATGTTACAATCATATTACTTGAAAACTTTTTGAATGGTAGTGTTTTTTATTCCTTTTTCCTCAAGCGATTTTTGCAATTTTATTGCATCTTCTAGTGTTTTTTCATTACCATAGGTGTAATAGAACATTCCATTTTCTTTATTTCTTTCCACTCCATCCAGTGATTTCAAAATTACAGAATCCGAGCTCAATTTTTCATTAGAAACAGCTACTTCAATTGTATAATATCCTGTTGTTAATACCTGATTTGGCATAAATCCTACTGCATAAGCATTTTTGAAACCTGCTTCTCTAGCTGTTTTTATATTATTTTCTTTTATAGAAGCATAATTGGTAACACTATAATAATATTTATATAGTCCATTATCTTTGATTACCAATACATATTTCAGACCTTTCAGCGCGGGATCATCTACATTATATTTGGTAGGATTGCTCATCAGAAATATCCTGAAATCATTTTTCAGTGGTTGTTCTGCAGGTTTTTCCGGTTCTGGTTTTTTGGCCATAAATTTCTTGTCTACCGCTTTTCTGTAACTAATGATAGCATTAAAAATACTCTCTGCAATTTCATTTTGTCCTTTTTCAGATGCTAAATAATGGCTTTCTTCTGGGTGATTGATAAAACCAGTTTCTATAAGTACAGAAGGCATTGCATTCAGTCTTAGTACGTGGAGATTTTTTTGTAAAACTCCTCTGGAAAATCGACTGTCTTTTTTCACGAAATTATCTTCTACAAATCCACCCATAAGCAAACTTGCTTCTAAATATTTACTCTGCTGAATTTTCAGAGCAATGAGTGATTCTGGTGAAGTTGGGTCATAAGAAGCAAATTTTTGTTTATCTTTTTCATCTAGAAAAATCACATCATTCTCTCGTTTTGCTACTTCTAGATTTGCTTTGTTTTGATCGGGACCTTGCACATAAGTTTCAGTACCATAAGCAGTTGGTCTTTGTGATGAGTTACAATGTACCGATACAAATAAATCTGCTTTGCTTCTATTTGCAAGATCTGTTCGTTCTGATAAAGAAGGAAAAACATCTTCTTTTCTGGTGTAGATAACTTTGAAATTTTTATTTTTCTCTAGTAAAGCGCCTAATTTCAGCACAACAGACAGTGTAACATCTTTCTCATTGATTTTTCCTATGTCATCATAAGTGCGATTTGCACCATAATCAGAACCACCGTGTCCTGCATCTAGTACAATAGTAAACGTCTTTTGAGCGTTTAGAATAGTGAAAAGCATTAAAAAAAATAAAAAAAAATATTTTTTAGAACAAAATCTTCTGGTAATCATCACGAATTTTTAAAAATTATATTAATTTTGAGCCCAACTTTCATAAACACTACTTTGCATAAAACTGGCATCAAAAATATACTACAAATTTTAATTATCCTAATTTTTAAC
Source organism: uncultured Flavobacteriales bacterium (assembly GCA_937876095.1). Lineage (GTDB taxonomy): Bacteria > Bacteroidota > Bacteroidia > Flavobacteriales > Weeksellaceae > CALFIE01. The sequence goes on from CALFIE010000063.1 coordinate 27,349, forward strand.
AATATTTTAGCACAATCTAAGGTGCAGAATACAGCTAAAAATGAGTTGGATAAGGATTCTATCCGCAAATCTGACACTATAATCCTGAAAAAGGAATCGCTGGAAGATGTTGTGAGATCCAAAGCAGAATCAGAACGGTTTGATCCACCAAAAAAAATGACCTTTCTGAACAAAAATGCTCAAGTAAAATACCAAGATATGCAGATAGATGCAGACTACATAAGTATAGATTGGGATCGAAACCTTATTTATGCAAGAGGTGAATTGGATTCTCTTGGAAAAGTTATAAAACCAGCAACTGCTACACAAGGTGGAAAAAAATACGAATACAACGAGTTCAACTACAACTACAAAACCAAACAAGCCATAGCTTACAACGCACGAACTGAGGAAAGCGAAGGCGTAATCGTAGCACAAAAAACAAAAAAATACAATGATTCTGTATTTTTTATGAGAAAAGGTTTGTACACCACCGATGAATATTTCTTGAAGAAAAAAGACAGTGTCGCAGATTATTATTTGCTTGCTCCCAACATCAAACTCATAAAAGGGAAAAACAAATCGCAGGTAATTTCAGGGCCAATTCAAATGTACATAGAGAAAATTCCTACTCCACTTATTCTGCCATTTGCAATTTTACCTTTTGCAGATAAGCGATCTGCAGGAATCCTAATTCCAAGTTTTGGGGAAAGACAAGATGTTGGATTTTTCTTAAATGGTTTGGGATATTACCAACCAATTGGTGAACATTTTGATCTGAAAATTTTGACTGATCTCTACACCAAAGGAAGTTGGAATGTACGACCTGAAGTCAACTACCGAAAAAATTATAAATATTCAGGGAGTTTTTCTGCAGATATAGGTTCTACAGTGCGCGGAATTAAGGGTTTAGACAATTATTCTAAATCAGGAACCTACCGTATTTCTTGGCGACATCAGCAAGATACCAAAGCCAATCCGTTCCTCACATTTTCGGCTTCAGTTGACATGGTTAGTACCAAATTCTATAATAATACCATAAATAATAATTACATTTTCAACCAAAATGTACTGAATACACAACAGAATTCAACCATAAATATTACAAAAAGATTTCTCACACTACCAATCACCATTTCGGGAAATGCATCGTATTCCCAAAATTTTTCAACAGGATTGAGTGATTTGCGATTACCACAAATGACGGTTTCTATGAATCAGTTTTATCTTTTCAAACCAAAATCAGGAATCAGAGAAGGTTTGCTAGAGAATATCACCATCAATACTGGTCTTAATCTCAGCAATTATGTTTCTACACAACAAAGCGAGTTGTTTACTTCTACTATGTGGAACAAAATGCAAACCGGACTTAAAAATAATATTTCTATAGGTACCAATACCACGATTGCAAAATATTTCACCTTCTCTCTAAATGCAAATATAGACAACGCACTCACTACCAAATATTTAGTAAAAAATTACAATCCAATTTCTAACGCTACCGAAAGTAATTATAACAAAAAATTAGCGGGCTATTCATCATTTTCTACCTCTGCAAGTTTGCAAACTACTTTATATGGGATGATGAAATTCAAAAAAGACGCAACCATTTCTGCAATTCGACATATGATGACACCAAGTGTAAGTTTCACGTATGCTCCTGATTTTAGCAGCCCAGGTTTTGGATATTATAGAAATTATTATAATGAGAGAGGTGAACTTACTCCCTATTCTATTTTCGAAGGCGGAATCATAGGTTCACCAAATTCTGGATTGGTACAATCCATTGGATTCAATATTAGTAACAATGTAGAAATGAAGGTGAAATCCAAAAAAGATTCTACCGGAATCCAAAAAGTGAAAATTTTTGAAAACCTCAGTATAAGTAGTGGTTACAATTTCGCTGCAAAAAACTACAAATGGTCGGTATTTTCGGTGAATGCACAAACTTCTTTCTTTGAAAATAAACTCAATGTGAACTCCGCTTTTACTATAGAACCATACCAAATTTTATTTCCTACTGATGAAGATTATGGTGTAAGAACCGAAAATTTCGGACATTTTTCGGTGCAAGGTTTCAATTTGCAAATGTCGTATCCGCTTTCTGATGCTATTTTTGGAGAGAAAAAAGATTTGAGCAAAAAATATCCAGAAAAAGGCGAAATCCGAAATGAAAATTATTATTTTGATGAGGATCATTACGCACGATTTTCGCAACCGTGGTCTCTGAATGTGAACGCCAGTTATTCGTATAGCAGAAATCTCACAAAGTTCGGCACCAAAGTCGCATCAATAGGTATAGATGGTAATTTAAAACTGACGCCTTTTTGGAACATCAATGGTAGTACCAATTATGATATGATCACCAAAAAATTAGCGTACACCAGATTAGGTTTTGCACGTGACCAAAGAAGTTTCACCATCAATTTCAATTGGGTACCTTTTGGACAATACAAAGTATATGATTTTTTCATCGGGATCAAAGCCAATATTTTGAAAGATGCGGTGAAATATAACGACCGAAGTTTCACCCAACCAAATGCTCCTTTTTAATTATAATTAATGATAATTCTTTATCAAGATGACAGCAATACTTTGTCAATTTGAACCAGTCGAAACTCCAAAAAAAACAAAAAATTGCATTTCCAATTTTTTAATATTAAGTTTATTTGAATTTATTGTTCCAATTATTTAAACTAAAAATTTATATTTGCCGATTAATTATGGAGTGAATATCAATCCGCCATTTTAAAAACAAATTCTATGAAGACAATCATCTCTACACCAAATGCTCCTGCTGCAATTGGACCTTATGCACAAGCGAATTTAGCAAACGGAATCCTCTATATTTCTGGTCAAATTCCGGTAGATCCTAGTACAGGGAAATTGGTAGAAGGTATAGAAAAAGAAACACACCAAGTCATGAAAAATTTGCAAGCCATTTTGCAACACACTGGTCTGAGTTTCAAAAATGTGGTAAAAGCGACTATTTTCCTAAAAAATATGGATGATTTTGCGGTAATGAACGATATCTATGCATCTTATCTTGATCCGGAGTTTTTCCCAGCAAGAGAAACCGTGCAAGTATCGTGTTTGCCAAAAAATGTTTCGGTAGAAATTTCTATGATTGCACATTTGGATTAATGAATTTCCTGAGAAATACCATAGCAGTTTTGGTAGGTCTTGCAGTGGCCGCAGTTATTATTACACTGGGAATAAGACTGAGTTTGGGCTGGAATTCTTACCAAGAATTTTCACCATTTGCACATTGGCGAAAATTACTCATTGCTATGCAAAATAAACCTTGGTTTTATGTCGCATTGCTTTTTTCATCGGGAATCGGAGCAACAATTGGTGGTGTAGTTACTGCAATTTTGGTGAAATACGCCAAAGTAGCTTACGCGATTTTAATTGGGTTCATTTTACTGTTCTTAGCAATGTTAGACATCATTATATTCCCGTATCATCCTACGTTTTACAAAATCACTATTTTTTTGATCTTCTTCCCATTTTCATGGATTGGTGGTAAAATTGTAGAGGTACTCTACGACCGCCGAAAAAAAAGAAAAAAAGAAAAAAAATTGAAATAAAAAAACAAACGCATCTGTAAAAGATGCGTTTGTTTTTTTATGAATATTTAATTGAATCTAAGGCATATCAAAACCTCTACTGGTAATTCTACCATTGTCATCTAAATATTTTATAGAGACAGTTCCTTTGTAACCATTCAGAATTTTCTCTACATCTTTTTGAGAATTCACTGGTTTTCCGTTGACTTCAAAGATGATGTTTCCTTCAGAAACGTTGATTTTGGCTAATTCACCACCATCAATTACATTTTGTGCAACCACTCCGTTTTCAATTCCGTAATAGGTTTTTACTTTCTGATCAATCGGTTGGAAATCAGCACCCAGTTTTTCAGATACCGATAAATCTGCTTTGCTTCTTGCAGAAGTACCACCTTTTTGGTCTTTCAAAATCACATTTACGGTGTTTTCTTTGCCATTTCTAAGGTAAGTTACCACCACTTTATCACCTGGTCTTTTGCTACCAACTGCAGCAGACAGATCGGCAAAACTATTGATATCGTGATTATCTACTTTGGTGATGATGTCACCTTTTTTCAGACCGGCATCTTCTGCTCCAGAATTGTCAGAAATATCTTTTACGTAAACTCCTGTTCCAGATTTTATATTGGTAGAAAACTCTTGGTTGTAGGCTGCAACTTGATTATCATTAGATAAATCCACAATTCCTATTCCTAAATAACCTCTCTGTACGAGACCAAATTTTTTGATATCTTCTACTACTTTTCTTGCCAAATTAGATGGTACTGCAAAACCATATCCTTCGTAATAACCAGTTTTAGATGAAATTGCAGAATTTATTCCCACCAAATCACCATTGGTATTTACGAGTGCACCACCAGAATTTCCTGGATTGATTGCAGCATCTGTCTGCAGAAAACTTTCGATAGGATTTTTTGCATTTTGACTGAGCAAATCTATACTTCTACTTTTTGCAGAAATAATTCCTGCAGTTACTGTAGAATTCAAACCAAGTGGATTTCCTACTGCCAAAACCCATTGTCCGACTTCTACTGCATCTGAATTGGCAAAATTTAGGAATGGCAATCCTTTTTCTTCAATCTTTAATAAAGCAATATCTGTAGTTGGATCGGTACCTACTAAATTGGCGATATAAGATTTCTTGTTACTTAGGACTACTTCTAATTTTTTGGCACCTGCAACCACGTGATTGTTAGAAATGATGTAACCATCTGGAGAAATAATTACACCAGAACCCATTCCTGCAGGCATTTCTTTGGGAGTTTGTTGTTTTTGCTGTTTTTGTTGATTTCCGAACGGATTTCCAAAAAATTGATCAAAAAAATCTTGATCCATCATTGGATTTTGTTTTCTATCCTGATAATTTTTGATAGAAACTACCGCAGGAACAGTCATTTTGGCAGCCTTCACAAAATCTTCTCCTACTCCTGCTGTATTCAGCCCTGCAAATTTGGCATCTTTGTTAGACGTATGGAAATAGGAATAATCTTGATTGTTTGCATCATTATTAAAATAATGAATTGCGCCAAATGTAGTAGCGCCCGAAATTACCCCGACAAAAGCCAATGGTAATAGTTTTTTGAAATTGTACTTCATTGTATGTTCTTTTTTCATATTGATTTGATAACAAATTTAATGCAAAATTAGTATCACCATAATTGAAGGTGTTACACTTTTAACAATCTTTAACCAATTTTAAAAAATTTTAAAAAATTTGAGTGACTCAAAAGGAAATTTTGTCACAACAGAGGTTAAGAATTACAAATTCTGTTAAGGAAACAGACGTTTTTATTACCATTTTAATTAAAGAAATCATTTTATTTTACCATTCTGTGTACCAAATTTTCGATGATGATTTCTGTTTCATCTGGATAATCTACAGAAATGGGCAACTCAGAATCTACCCAATCTCTTAATTTTTCGGAAAATTCTTGTGCATTCCAGATAACCGGAATTCCCATTTTATCTAATGCCAATGCATTGCACTGCTGCTCAAACTGATGATTCATAGGAACCGACAGTACTTTTTTGCCTAAAAATAGTGCTTCAGCAGGACCTTCGAAACCACCACCTGTTAACAAACCTGCACCAGAAGCTAAAGATTGGTTGAATTTTTGGTTTTCTACTGGGAATATTTGTGCATGATCTGTTTCATAAGCAATTTTCGAATGTTTAGAGAAAATTTGCCAACGCGAATTGGGAATTTTCTGGGTTTGTTCCAAAATAAATTCGTCGCTGTACGCAGGAAGATACACCGTGAAATGTCCAAAATTTTGAACAATGGTGTTCCTAATTTCTTTTCTGATGATGGGAGTATGTATAAAATCATCGTACTTCTGGAAATGAAATGCAATGTGATTTTTGGTAGGTGCATAATATTTCATAATGAGCTTACCATATTGGTGTCCTTCAATTTGTGGGGTTTTTGGCGATAAATACGCAGATTGATGACTGAGCGAAATACTGTCTTTCTTTGCCAATTTACAAGCCCACGCTGCAACTGGTTCAAAATCATTGATGATGAGATCATACTGATTTACGGGCAATTTTTTGACATCCTTCATCAATTCAGCAAAATTTGCTTTTCTGATGCTACTTTTGAAATCAATTCCACCTTTGGTTCCAAAATCAAAACCAAATCCTTTGAATTGGTATTTCACCTCATCTTGCAATGCTACTTCTGCTTGTGTACCACTGATTAATAGGTCTAATTCACCGTGTTTCTTCAAATAGGGAATGATTTCTCTGGCTCTACTGATGTGTCCGTTTCCGGTGCCTTGAATGGCATACAAAATCTTCATAAATACGAAGTTATCATTATTTTTTTTAATTTTAAAAAATGCTGTTTTAACTTTACTTTAATTTTTTGAAAAACGCTTCTAACTTCATCATTTTTTTAACATAAAAAAGAGCAGTATAACTGCTCTTTCCACATTATCAACTTTTATAAAAATAAACTAATTTCTTGTAAAATTGGTTCTAAAACCATCATTTCTTTGTCCGCCAGAATTTTGACTTCTAGGTTCTGCAGTTCTGCTTCCACCTCCATCATTGCTTCTGAAACCTCCATTGTTGCTAGGTGCACTCGTGTTACCTTGACTTGGTCTCGGATTTTGGAAAACACCACCATCATTTCTTGGTGAAGCATCTCTTGTTCCGCTATTGTTAGTTCCGCTTCTGAAACCACCTTCATTTCTTGGGGTTGAAGTATCATTTCCTCTAAAACCACCATTTTTGTTAGGATTGTGGTAACCACCTCCGTTGTTTCCGGAATTTCCTCTGTAATTATCTTTGAAACCATTTGGATTGTGAGGATTTCTTGGCTGATTCCAACCATAATGATTGCCATTGTCACGGTGATATTTCACACGATCTAATCTGTATAAATTGATATTAACATTTCGATATCTTGGCATTACATAATATCTTCTTTGGTAATGATCTCTTCTATAATTTTGGAAATACACAATAGGATCGTAACCTCTGTAATAATTATTTTGGAAAACCAAATAGACATTTACTCCCAAAATTTGCCTCAAAGCATAAAATCTATCGTAATACCATCTGTCTGGATTGTGTCTGTAATATACATTCCAAGAAGCGAAGTTGCCATACATATTATTCAACATCATAATTTGCTCAACTTGCCATCTGTTTAGTCGGTAACTTCTGAAAAAATTATTCCAATCTACCGTTACTATACTGTTTCTGTAATCGTTATAATAACTTTGGTAGTAGTTGTCACCGTAATAATCATCAGGATAATCATAGTAATAATCATCTGGAAAATACGTTTGATCATCATTGTTATTATAAGAGTTGGTGCTATTTCCCCATCCATTATTAGGATAAGAGTCAGGATATTGTTGTGCAAAAGAGCAAGTTACTGCTAACATGGTAATTCCTAAAAATATTTTTTTCATTTTGTTTAATTTTAAAGTATTGTTTCTATTTACTTTTAGCAAGTGTGCTAAACGAAAACATTGTTTTCTATTTTGCTTCTTCTGTTTGTTGGATGGTTATAAAAAAGAGAAGTTAAAGGAAAACCGATAACTTCTCTTTAAAATTATGTAATCTACTGATTACCAATAGTTAATTTTTAATAAATTTACTAAAAGCTATTTCAATTTCATTAAATTCTATGCTCTTTTAGAATCTTGTACCCAATTAGCAATTTTTTGGTTGAAAGCTTGTTTGGTAACCAAATCTTCTAATTTCAGATGCATTCTGTATCGCCAATAATGCGGGAAAACTGCAGGATTATTGATTCGTTCATCATCTATATTCGGATTCATCAATTCTGCATCAGTAGCCAAAAATTCCTGAATTGGGAAAATAGCAAGCATAGCTTCTGAATACAAATGCTGTTTCATAATAATTGCTGATAATTCTGGCGTAAGTTCCCAAGGTGCAGTCCCAAACTGACCAAGTTGCTGATTGAAATAATTTTGGGTGAGGTTTCTGTCTTCGTGCCACCATTGTCTAAGTGTAGAACTATCGTGCGAAGAAGCAGTAACTACATTCAAATAATTGGCGTTTTTTGGGTTGTAAAACGGAATGTTTTCTTTTGGCATTCGTTGAACTTTCAGAGCAGTAATTGCCAATCGATCCATAACTAGTGGAACACAATCTGGTACCAATCCCAAGTCTTCACCACAAATTAACATATGTGTAGAACTTAGAATTACCGGGAGTTTTTCCATGGCTTTTTGGTACCACAATCCATCTTGTCTTTTGAAAAAATAATCCAAATACAATTCATACAAAGCATTTTTCTCCCAATCGTTCAGATATTTATAAGAATCTGTTTTGTGAATATTAAATCTTGGGTGATAAACCGTGGTTCCGTTTTCGGTTTCTTCTTTTAGGAACAGAACATTTGCGGCAAGCGAAATCAGTTTATCTTCTGCCCAATCGTGAGGATGACTTTCAAAATAGTCTTTCAGTTTTCTTTGAGTTTCATATTTTTCTTTGAAAAAATAAGTTCCGAAATCATTTTTTTCCATAAAATGCTCCGAAATTACACCTGCTTCGTTACCGAAGTAATCCCAAAGAATTTGATCATTAATAAATGGTCTGCAGAATCGATCTTCATTAAAAGGAATATTTTGTGCTGCAAATTCTTGTGTGGTAACAGGAACTGCAGGATAAAAATAACCCAAAATTCCTTGTGTTGCGCTCATTGGCATTCTCCAAATTCTGAAAAATCCGAGAATGTGGTCTATTCTCATCGCATCAAAATACTGCTCTAGTGTTTTGAAACGTTTTTTCCACCATTGGTATCCATCATTTTTCATGACTTCCCAATTATAGGTTGGAAATTCCCAATTTTGTCCTAAATCCGAAAAATCATCAGGTGGTGCACCTGCTTGGAAATCCATACCGAACAATTCTGGTTCTGCCCAAGCTTCTACCGAAAATCTGTAAATACCAATTGGCAAATCTCCTTTTACAGAAATTCCCAATTTGTGCAAATATTCTACTGCTTCTTTCAATTGCAAATGTAATTGATATTGCACCCAAGAATGAAGCATAGCTTCCTCAAAATTTTTATGTTTTTCACTGAAAAATGGCGCAATTTTTCCTGCGATATATTTTTTGTGGGTTTTCCAAAGGGTAAAATTTGGTGTATTGTTTTGGTCTCTCAATACGCAAAAAGCAGCGTAAGGTTGCAACCACTCTTTATTTTCTTTAATGAATTTTTTGAAATTTCTATCCTTCAAAATCTGCTCTTTATTATTCTGAAAAACCGATTTCAAAATTTGCCATTTTCCGGCAATCATTTTTTCGTAATCTATGAGTGCAAGTGCATTGAGTTCCTTTTTCAGAACACTGTAAGCCGCTTCTTCCTCTTCTGGAATCGGAAATTCTAGATTTTCTAAAGAAATATATTGCGGATGCAGTGCATACACTGAAATCGCTGCATAAGGATAAGAATCAGTCCAGGAATAATTGGCAGTGGTATCATTAATCGGTAAAATCTGTATGATTCCCAAATTGGTTTCTTTTGCCCAATTTGCCAACGTTTTCAGATCTAGAAATTCGCCAACTCCGAAACCATTTTCGGTTCTAAGACTGAAAACCGGAACAGCAACTCCAACTGCGTGATACAATTGTTCTACTGAAAATTTATAATAATGATCTGCCTGAATTTGTAGTAAATTCGCCTCTAGATTTGGTATCGCTTTTCGATTATCACCATATTCCAGTACAAAAACTTTACCTGAAACAGTATCTTTGATACCGTATTTATATTCTATAATTTTATTTTCTGGGATAGAAACCGCAACTTCCCAAATTCCTAAATCGGTTTGTTGAAGTGGAACTGCAGAATCATAATTCCAGTTTCCGAGTGCTTCACAATTTCCTAAAAGTACCAATTGCCAAGTTGGAGTATACAATGGTGCTTCTATTCTGAAAAGATGGTTGTGTTTTTTCTGAATACTCGCTTTTTCTGCCTTAAAATAGATGTTCTTATTCTGCAGAATTTTATTATTGAGGTAATTTTCTGGGAAATTTCTGTTGTCCCATTCATCGAAAATCAAATACTCATCGAAATTATGTACCAATTCTAATTGATGACTTACCAATTCTTCATCTACTACGTTCCCAAATTCATTGATCAACTGATATTTATAAGAAATAGATTTCGAAAAATAATCAACTTCACCTTGCCAATCTCCGTTCTTTATATATTGCAATTGATGAATGATAGGTTCTTTTTGGTCTTGTGTAACCAAAATTTGAATTTTCTCCCCCTTTTTTGCACCATAATTAATCGTAAAATACAGCTTCATACCATAGAAATTAAGATTTGCAATTTAGGAAATAATTTACACTTATTTTGATATTGCTTCAAAAAAATGCAATAGAGAAAAACAGTTTATCTTTTGATTTATAGAAAGTTATCATAACTTTTTTGGTCCTAGCAAAAAATCAAAAAAAACCTTCTGAGAATTAAAATTCTTCAGAAGGTTTTGGATAATTATTTTTTTGAAGTATTAGTTTGCGATCAAAACTTTTTTTGAAACCAAAATTTTTCCTGATTCATCGGTTACATTTACTAAGTAAACACCTTGGTTTAGTGATTTCAAACTTATTTTCTCTACTTTATTTCTGCTATTTGTGAGTGATTGTTTCATCACGTTTTTACCAGACATATCGTAGATTTCTACCGCAACATTTCCTTTTACATTTTTATCATTAATGGAAATATTTACCGTTTGATCTGAAATTTTGGTCGGATAAATTTCTACACCAGTTGCAGTAGCAATCAATCTCTGATCGTTTGCAAAATATTTACTAGCCAAATCATATACGTGAAGATTGATGTTCTGTGCAATAGGATTTGCTTGCAAAGTTTCTAAATTCACGCTGTGCAAACTCCCACCTAAAGCATTAGCAATCACTACATTTCCTTTAGAATCAACAGCTGCACCATTTACAGAATAATTGTTTGGTAATCCTGAAATTGCACCAATAAAAGTTGCTTTTCTTGTTTGAGTAGCAATTTTGAATACATTACCTGAAGCAGAAAAAATATAGAAATTATTTTCTGCATCTGCAATCATATCTCCACCAAAACCAGTACTCATCTGATTGATGGAATTTTTACCATTGCTCTCATCATCAGAAATAGCACCTAAATCAGATACCACATATTTCCCTCTTTTCTTTTCAATTTTTAGAAATTGAGTGGCAGCATTGTTGGTCACATAAATATTACCGTCGTAACCTGCAGTCATTCTTGTGAAATGCGAATTGATATCGCAAGGTGTGGTTTTAGCAACCATATTTTCTATCAGAACAATGTTTTTGGATTGTAAATCCATGGCATAAATATTAGAAGAAAACATGGGCATAAAAAACAATTGATTGTTTTTTTGATCAAAAGCCAAACTTGCCATAGATGGAGATTGCGATTGATTGAAACCTGATTTTTCTTCAGAAACATTCATATTTCTCACATCAGAGAAAACTCTAGGAGTAGATTCTGCACTAAAAATAGTAGCACCTGAAACACCATTTTCTAGATCCAATGCTCTGAAATCATTGAAAACAATAGCATTTCCATTTTTTCCTGTTAATGCAAAAAAATCTTGCTGTGCAAAAGCTTGATTAGAAAAACCAAGCATTAAAATAGGTAATAAAAGTCTTTTCATATTAAATATTTTTGTGATTACATTATTATTTAGATGATTACATCTTAATTTTGGTACATAATTAATAAAAAAAAATGAATTTACCTAAAAAATTTCATTTTTTAACCTTCCTAATTTTAAATTTATCTTATCTGATATTTAAAACCAAAATTAATCAATCGATTGGTAGGAAAATGATGATGAGGTCCAAAAAATCCATCTTCTCTCCCTTTTGAAATATTCCCAATATAAAATTCATTATCTATATAAACCGCCATTTTATCATTAATGAAATAATTCAATCCTATACCAGAATTTAAACCTCCATAATTTTTTTGAAAACTTGGTTTATTATTTAGATAATCTCCATATTCACTTTTAACTTCCATTGCGAAAGTATACCCTAATTTTAAACTTGCACCAAGATTTATATGCAATCTAAATTCCCATTTAACATTTACAGGAATTGTAATCACTGCACCATTAAACGAACCGTAACTTCCATCAGTTCCTAAATCAAACCAAGAACCAGAATGTGTGTTTGGTTTATAAAATGAAACTCCAGTTTCAAAATATTTAATCCTACCAATCAAACTCCAATGTCTTGCAAAATAATACTCTGCCAAAACACCTGCTTGAAATGAGGTATTAGATTCTCCCAATTCAAACGAAGAAATCGTATTTTTACCGATTTCTGCACCGAAATACCATTTTCCTTTAGGATTAACAACTTCTTTCTCTTGAGCAGAAAACAATCCAAAAGCAAAAAATAATAGCGCAACACCTAAAAAGTTTTTTGATAAATTTCTCATATTTTTTTCAACAAAATTAGATGCTTCCTAGTTGAAAAAAATTGATTGAAATCAATTTTTGAAATTATTATCAAAACAAAAAACCCTTTTTGCATTTTAAATACAAAAAGGGTTCGTTATAAAATCACTTTTATACTTTTATACAATACTATAACTGGTTCCGTCTCTTCCGTCTTTCAGTTGGATTCCTTTTTCAAGCAATCGATCTCGGATTTGGTCAGACAGTTCAAAGTTTTTGGCTTTTTTGGCTTGGTTTCGGAGATCTATGAGAACCTGAAGTGTTTCGTCCAGTTTTTCGTTGTTGTTTTCTTCAATATTTTGCAAACCGAGCACTTCAAACACAAAATCGTTCATCAATTTTCTTAATTCTTGTAAATCTGTTTCAGTAATGGTTTCAGTACCGTCTTTCAGTTTAAAAATAAAACTTACGGCTTCAAAAAGATGCGAAATCAGAATTGGCGAATTGAAATCGTCGGTCAAAGCATTGTAACATTTTTCTTTCCACTCTTTTAAGTTAAAGGTTGTTGGTTTTTCGTTTTTCGTTTTTTCTCCATCAACTGAAAACTTTAAACTATTAACCAATTTCGCAGCTTCCATCAATCGCTGAAAACCTTTTTCGCTTGCAAGCATCGCTTCATTAGAAATATCGAGAACACTTCTGTAATGCGCTTGCAAAAAATTGAAACGTACGACGCTTGGTTGAAATGCTTTCTCGAAAAAACTATTCTCACCACTGATTAATTCGGCTGGTAAAATATAATTTCCGGTAGATTTGCTCATACGTTGTCCGTTCATAGTGAGCATATTGGTGTGCATCCAATATTTTACAGGAGCAACATGATTGCACGCTTTTCCTTGTGCAATTTCGCACTCGTGATGCGGAAATTTTAAATCATTTCCACCACCGTGAATATCAAATTGCTCTCCCAAATATTTGGTAGACATGGCAGTACATTCTAAATGCCAACCTGGAAATCCTTTTCCCCAAGGTGAATTCCACTGCATAATATGTGCAGGTGATGCTGCTTTCCAAAGTGCAAAATCTTGAGGATTTTTCTTTTCGTTTTGTCCGTCTAGATCACGAGTATTGGCAAAAAGTTCTTCGATATTTCTATGAGAAAGTTCGCCATAATTCAAACCGCGTTTGTTGTATTCCAACACATCAAAATAGACTGAACCATTACTTTCATATGCAAAACCAGTATCAATCAGTTTCTGTGTAAGCTCTATTTGTTCTACAATATGACCAGTTGCAGTTGGCTCGATTGTAGGTGGAAGCAAATTAAATTTTTCTAAAACTTGATGAAAATCTACGGTGTATTTCTGCACAATTTCCATTGGTTCTAGTTTTTCTAGTCGAGATTGTTTCACAAAACGGTCGTTATCTACATCGCCATCATCTGTAAGGTGACCTGCATCTGTAATATTTCTTACGTAACGAACTTTGTAACCAAGAAACAATAAACTGCGGTAAATAAAATCGAAAGACAGAAAAGTTCGTACATTTCCAAGATGAACATTGCTGTAAACAGTTGGTCCACAAACATACATTCCGACGTTGTTTTCGTGGATTGGTGTGAAGATTTCTTTTTCTGAAGTGAGGGTGTTGTATATTTTTAAAGACATTATTTATTATTGGAAGATTAAAAAATTAAGAGATTGAGAAGCAAACAAATCAAACTAATGAATATAATTTTCAAATTAAAATTAGTCAAATTTCGCGTGACTACCAACGTAGTGCAAAAATTCTTGTCTTGTGATCGGATTGGTTCTGAAAATTCCGCTGAGTTCTGCAGTTATGGTAGAACTTGCAGTATCTTTTATACCTCTGCAATTTACACAAAGGTGTTTTGCATCTATTATACAGGCAACATCTTTGGTTCCCAATGCTTCCTTCAAAGCATCTACAATTTGCATCGTAAGTCGTTCTTGCACTTGTGGTCTTTTTGCATAATAATCTACCAATCTATTAATTTTAGAAAGACCAATAACTTCACCGTTTGAAATGTAGGCAACGTGTGCTTTACCAATTATGGGCAAAAAATGATGTTCGCAGAAAGAATATACGGTGATGTCTTTTTCCACCAACATTTGTCGGTACTTATATTTATTAGAAAAAGTAGAAATCCCTGGTTTGTTTTCTGGTAAAAGTCCTCCGAAAATTTCGTTCACATACATTTTGGCAACGCGTCTTGGTGAATCTTTCAAAGAATCATCCGTCATATCCAAACCCAAGGTTTCCATAATTTGGGCAAAATACTCTTGTATGATGGTAATTTTTTCTTCGGGCGACTTCTCAAAAGCATTCTCACGAAGCGGAGTATGGTCTTTTCCGGTGAAAATATCGTCGTCGTTATCAATAGAGGTAGACATATGGTAATAATTATGAAGCAAAATTAATGATTTTTTTTGTTAATATATTCTAATAGTATTGTAGCATAGTGTGGTCTACTATTTGAAAAAACCATTCAAAAATGATTAAAAAAGTTTGTATTGGTACAGAATTTTATATATTTGCAGCATCTTAACAATTATAAAAAATAAAATTATTATGTCAGACATTGCATCAAGAGTAAAAGCGATTATTGCTGATAAACTCGACGTTGAAGAAACAGAAGTAACTCCTGAAGCTAGCTTCACCAACGATTTAGGAGCAGATTCTTTGGATACTGTTGAATTAATTATGGAATTTGAAAAGGAGTTCAACATACAAATTCCAGACGATCAAGCAGAAAAAATCACTACGGTAGGACATGCTATTGCTTACATAGAAGAAGTAGTGAACAAATAATTTTCTAAAAAAGAAAAGAAC
Source organism: uncultured Flavobacteriales bacterium (assembly GCA_937876095.1). Taxonomy (GTDB): domain Bacteria; phylum Bacteroidota; class Bacteroidia; order Flavobacteriales; family Weeksellaceae; genus CALFIE01. Next base: position 42,662 of record CALFIE010000063.1, read on the forward strand.
CAATTTTATGGAATTAAAAAGAGTAGTTGTTACTGGCTTCGGCGCAATCACGCCATTAGGAAGAAATGCACAGGAATACTGGGAAAACCTTGTAAAAGGTGAGAGCGGTGCTGCTCCAATTACTCTTTTTGATGCCACTAATTTCAAAACTAAATTCGCCTGCGAAGTTAAAAATTTTGATCCATTGCAATATTTTGAAAAAAAAGAAGCAAAAAAAATGGACAGAAATACACAATTCGGAATGGTAGCTGCAAGAGAAGCAGTTTCCCACTCTAGAATTATGGAAGACAACGTAGACAAAAACAGAGTTGGAGTAATTTGGGGATCAGGAATCGGTGGTCTAGAAACTTTTGAAACAGAAGTTTTGGGTTGGGCAAATACTGATATCCCGAGATTCAATCCGTTTTTTATTCCAAAAATGATTGCAGACATTACTCCTGGTCATATATCCATAGAATATGGATTTCATGGTCCAAACTACACTACCGTTTCAGCATGTGCTTCTTCTGCAAATGCTATTATAGATTCTAAAATGCTAATCCAACTCGGGAAAGCAGATGTAATCGTTTGTGGAGGATCTGAAGCTGCAATTACTGCAAGTGGAGTTGGAGGATTCAATGCAATGATGGCACTTTCTACCAGAAATGATGATCCAAAAACTGCATCTAGACCATTTGACAAAGATCGAGATGGATTTGTTCTTGGTGAAGGAGCAGGTTGTATCATTTTAGAAGAATTTGAACACGCCAAAAAACGTGGAGCTACCATTTACGCAGAACTTACTGGTGGCGGAATGAGTGCAGATGCTTATCATATGACTGCACCTCATCCTGAAGGTTTGGGTGCGTACTTAGTAATGAAAAATTGTTTAGAAGACGCAGGTGTAACTGCTGATGAAGTAGACCATATCAATATGCATGGTACGTCTACTCCATTAGGAGACATCGCAGAATCGAATGCAATTTCTAAATTATTAGGAGAACACGCTTATGATATTCAAATCAATTCAACCAAATCTATGACTGGTCATTTGCTGGGAGCAGCAGGTGTGATTGAAGCAATTGCAGCATTAGGAACCATTATAAATGGGATTGTACCACCAACAATTAATCATTTTACAGATGATGAGAATATAGATTCTAGATTGAATTTCACCTTTAATCATGCTGTCAAGAAAAATGTGAATATTGCGATGAGCAATACTTTCGGATTTGGTGGACACAATGCTTGTGTACTCTTTAAAAAATTAGAATGAATGGAGTTAAGAAATATTTTTCTGCATTCCTGAACAAAAAAAACACCCTTAACGAAAAAGATTACCAATTTGCAGATGCAATTACCAAAATTAGTGGCTTAAAGCCAAAAAATTTGCATCTATACAAAGAAGCTTTTTCTTTGAGATCTACCAACAAGAACGCAGAATTCGGAAACTTTGAACGATTGGAGTTTTTAGGAGATGCTATACTTGGTAGTTTCGTCTCTTGTCACCTTTATAGCATGTATCCAAATGCAAACGAAGGTTTCTTGACCCAAATGAAATCCAAAATTGTAAACCGAAAAAATCTCAATAGTATAGGTGAAGAATTTAAACTCTGTGATTTAATTCAAAATGAAAATTCTGGTAGTTTAAGCGAGAACATTTGCGGAAATTTATTTGAATCTTTAGTTGGAGCCATGTATTTGGATCACGGTTACGAAATTTGCAAAGTTGCAGTACTTGACCGATTAGTGACCGATGAAATGATCATAAGATTAGAAGATAAAATTGTAAGTTACAAAGGACTTTTGCTTGAGTGGAGTCAGAAAAAAAAAGTGACTCTAAAATACGAAACCGTCGAAGAATCTTTACCCGACAAAAGTACTATTTTTAGGAGTTCTATATTTTTGAATAACAACAAAATTTCAACTGCTACCGAAACTTCTAAGAAAAAAGCAGATGAAAAAGCAGCACAACGTGCTTTTTATACCTTAAATAAAAAAGAACAAATCGTTGAAAATACAAAAACAAGTTCTTAGTTTTGAAACAGATTATGCAGAAGTTGTAGTAGGATTAATCTCTTTAGAAAAAAAAATCCCTGACTACGAATTTTTCTTTCACCTTAACAAAAAAAACAATCTTCAATTCGCTAGAACCGAAGATTTAATAATAGATGGCCGTATCTATACCTATCAATTTCCGCAGTATGAAGCGTATCACGAAGATACTAAATCCTACCTCAAAATTATCGCAAACAAATCCTCCGAATCAGTACAAAAAATTCTGATCACAGAACTATTTACAGATGAAGAATCCTACCGCTTTTTATTGCAAAAAAAAAACAAAACAGACTATATCATTTGGGGATCAGATGGATTTAGAGTATTTCCATTACTTTTGCCCCCTGAAAATATCAATTTTGAAATTCAGGAACACCAATTGAACTCAAATGAAGAACTCTACCAAATAATTCAATATTATGAATAAGTATTTAAAAAAGACAAAAATTATTGCAACACTAGGTCCAGCTTCTTCTGATAAGGAAACTATGATTCAATTGATACAAGCTGGTGTAGATGTATTTAGAATAAATTTTTCTCATGCAGATTACGATTTGGTGAAAAAAAACGTTGCTACCATTCGAGAAATCAATAAAGAATTGAACGTTTCAGTTGGGATTTTAGGCGATTTACAAGGTCCGAAACTTCGTGTTGGTGTTGTAAAAGAAGGTTCTTACCTCAATCCTGGTGATATTCTTACTTTTACTAATGAAAAAATAGAAGGCGATTCCAAAAAGGTATACATGACCTACCAAAAATTTCCGCAAGATGTGAAAGTAGGCGAAAGAATTTTGATTGATGATGGAAAATTGGTATTAGAAGTCATAGAAACCAACCAAATAGATACTGTAAAAGCAAAAACAGTACAAGGTGGACCACTCAGTTCCAAAAAAGGAGTGAATTTACCGAACACCAATGTTTCTTTACCTGCACTTACCGAAAAAGATATAGAAGATGCCAATTTTATGTTGGATCTTGAGTTAGATTGGATTGCGTTGTCATTTGTAAGACACGCTCAAGACATAATTGACCTAAAAAAACTCATCAATAATCACCCAACAAACAAACTGAAAACTCCAATCATTGCAAAAATTGAAAAACCAGAAGGTGTAAAAAACATCGATGAAATTTTGCTGGAGTGCGATGCAATTATGGTTGCACGTGGAGATTTAGGAGTAGAAGTTCCTATGGAACAAGTTCCTGCTATTCAGAAAAATTTGGTAGAAAAAGCAAGAAATTATGCAAAACCAGTAATCATTGCTACACAAATGATGGAAACGATGATTACAAGTCTAACTCCAACCAGAGCAGAAGTAAATGATGTAGCGAATTCTGTATTAGACGGAGCAGATGCAGTCATGCTTTCTGGTGAAACTTCTGTTGGTAGATATCCTGTAGATGTGGTAAAAAATATGGCAAAAATTGTTAAAAATATTGAGAATACAGCCTTTTACCAAAATAAAAACGCTCCTATCGAAAAGGAATTTAATTGTATTGATGAGCGATTCATAACCAATAGAATTTGTCTTGCCGCGGTAAGAATTGCAAAATCTACAAATATTGAAGCAATTATCACACTTACACATTCTGGTTACACTGCATTTCAAATTTCAGCTCACAGACCAAATTCAAACATCATCGTATACAGTTCAAACAAAAGAGTGATTACTATGCTCAATTTGTTATGGGGAGTTCGTGCATTTTTTTATGAAATGAATAAATCTACCGATGAAACCATCATTCAGGTAAACAAGCTCACTTTCGAATCGGGCTATGTAGAAGAAGGAGATTTTGTAATCAATCTGAATGCAACTCCAGCTGATGAAGGTGGAATGACCAACACACTTAGATTGACTACTGTCTAAATTTCTAAAAATTTAGATCTTACCTAAAACAGTTTTTGTGGTGGTAAACTCATGGAGTGCCATGGTAGAAAGTTCTACTCCATATCCAGAATTTTTGGTTCCACCGAAAGGAAATCTTGCATCAGATTTGGTGATTTGGTTCACTGCAACCATCCCCGATTCTAGATTTTCTATAAAAAATTGTGCACGATCTGCACTTGTTGTCCAAACAGAATTTCCCAAACCAAATTTCGTGGAATTGGCTTTCGCAAGCAATGCTTCATCTGAATCTGCTACAAAAACCATTGCAAGTGGACCGAACAATTCTTCATCATTAATTGGATTGTTCTCATTCATCATCAAAATTCCTGGTTTGAAGGTAGATTCTGCAATTTTTTCTAATGGCAAAATAATTTCCGCTCCATTTTCTAGAGCTTTTTGATATTGATTTTCTAAATCCTGCGCCAAATCTTCTCTTGACATTTTACTAAAAACAGTAGTGGAATCCATAGGATTTTTAGGTTGATATTTTTGATATTCTTCTAAAAAATTTGGTAAAAATTCTGCCCAAATTGTAGAATGAATGATGAATCTTTTAGCAGCAACACAAGTTTGACCGTTATTTTGCAATCTACCTAAAGCTGCTTTTTTCGCAGCTTCCTCTATATTTGCATCTTCACACACAATGAAAGCGTCGTTTCCTCCCAATTCCAAAACTGATTTTTTGAGATTTCTACCTGCAATTTCGGCAATTTTTCGGCCGGCTTCTTCGCTACCTGTAAGTGAAACACCTTTTATCACAGGATTTCCCAGTATTTCTTCGACTTCGGAATGTGAAATTTCGTAGTGTGTAAAAATAAGTTTTGGGAAACCAGCTTCTAAAAATAATTCTTCCATTTTACTGGCAGAATTGCTGCAAATAGAAGCGTGTTTCAGCGCAACTACATTTCCTGCCAAAATCGTAGGAACTGCAAACCTCAAAGCTTGCCAGAAAGGATAATTCCAGGGCATCACACCCAAAATTATACCCATACTTTCAAAATGAATTTCGGAAATTCCATATTCCGAAGGAATTTTTTGGGTAGCCAAAACATTTTCACAGTTAGCGTAGAAATCACACATTCCTGCACACTTCTCGATTTCAGCTATGGATTGCGAAATTGGTTTGTGCATTTCTGTAGTGATGATTTTTCCTAATTCTTCTTTCTTTGAAAGCAAAATTTTAGAAAGTTGAGCAAAATATTTCTGACGATCGGCAAAAGATACTCTTTTCCAATTTTGGTAGGCTTTTTGAGAATTTTCTAATAGATGTTGAAGTGATTGTTCCATCGGATTTTATTAAAGGGCAAATTTCGGGAAGTTTTGCCAAATAGAACAGAAAAATTGATATGTTTTTTGAATGAGCGAATTTTATATAAAGAAAAATTGGGTTTAGTCTAATACGAATGAAGTTATCAATATAAAAGATTGAACTATTTTAGGTAGTGTTCCTACGGAATTTACTTATTACTTCAGAAAATCTTATACAAATAATTGGATCCTAAGGAATCATATCACAAAAAACAGTTGTTTCTTTTTACTTTACTCTTGTATCTTTTTACAACATAAACCATTCATTTACCAAACTCGCAGCTAATCTTGCTGTTCGTTCCTGAATGTCGTAGATTGGGTTAACTTCTGCTACATCTAGTGCAACGAGTTTTTCAGATTTTAAAATATGACGGTAAAAATGCATAAAAGTGGCATCTGCAAAAATTCCGTTGTAAGCAGGTGCAGAAACTCCGGGTGCAATTGCCGCATTGAAAACATCCATACAAATCGTAAGATACAACACCTCTATTTTTTCTAAAAATTCATCTATTTTTTGATAAATGTGTGGTAGATTTTCAAAGAAAAGTTCGTCTGCCAAAATATAATTCATCCCAAATTGATGTGCTGTATCAAACAATTTCAGGGTATTAGAATTTCTCTGAATTCCGATATGTAAAGAGTTGATGTTGCCATCTTGTGCAATTTGCCAAAATCCAGTTCCAGAAGTGGCGCCAATTTCAGGATCTGGTTCTCGATTATCAAAATGTGCATCTAGATTGATGATACCGATTTTTTTATCAGTAAAGGCGTTTTTCACGCCAGAATAATGTGCAAAAGTAACTTCGTGACCGCCACCTAAAACCACAGACTTTCCTCTTTTAACTAAAATTTTAGTTGAAAAATTGGCTAATTTTTCTTGGGCTGACTCTAAATCATTATTTTCACAAAAAATATTGCCAAAATCAACTAATTTGAAGTCAGGATTTACCACAGGAAAATTTGATAAATTTCTACGAATAACATCGGGAGCGTCTTTTGCTCCTACTCTACCTTTGTTTCGCTGCACACCTTCGTCAACTGAAAATCCTTGTAAAACGAAATCTTTAGTCTTAATTTTATTAAAATCGTTTCCCACCAAAACCCTTTGAAAAATTCGGTGAAAAAGTGGATTTTCACCATCGTTTCTGCCTTGCCAACTAATATTATTCTCCATAATTATTAATAATTTTCAAACTTAAATTCTAAATAGATATGAATTTAAGCATTGTTATCAAATAAATGATTTAAAAATTCAATGTTTGGATTTACACTTCTGATTAATTCTAATTTTTTATTTCGCTTAAGTAATTTTATTTCCTTTTCTCTAGCAATTGCTTGTTGAATCCAGCCAAATTTTTCATAGTAAATTAAAAATTCTACATTGTATTTTGCGGTGAAACTATTTGGATTCAATTTCATTTTGTGTTGGTAAAGTCTTTGTTGCAAATTATTGGTAACTCCAGTATAGAGTACCGTTCTGTTTTTATTCGTTAGAATATAAACATAAAATTTATAACTTCCTTCAGGATAATTATCCATTTTTTTTACTTTTTTTTAAAAATTTACCCTACAATTTGTCATCCTGAAAGGATCTCTACCATATTTTTAGCATTAATAGGAATTTTTTGTTAAGATGCTTTCAGCATGACAAAGTGTGTGTTTTTTATCTATAAAAATTATTTTATTTTTTCTCCATCTACAAACACTTCACTCGCAGCCAAACTTCCTTGGTTGTACAAAATGTTTTGATAATTATCGGTTTCGTACACCACAAAATCTGCTTTCATTCCTTTTTTCAAAATTCCTCTATCATTTAAATTGAGTGCTTTTGCTGCACGAAAAGTAATTCCTGCAAAAACTTCTGCGGTAGAAAGTTTTTGATAAGTTGCCAAAATACTTGCCTGCATCACGAGATTTCCATTGGGAGCAGAACCGGGATTCCAATCACTTGCAATCGCAAGAATTCCGTTTTGGTCTAAAATTTTTCGAGCAGGAGAAAAAGGTTCACCCAAACCAATACTCGCACCAGGAAGCGCAACTGCAACGGTTTCTGAATTTGCCAAAAATTGAATATCGTCATCAATCGTTGCTTCTAAATGATCTGCAGAAACAGCACCAACTTCCACTGCGATTCTAGAACTTCCTGCTGTGAATTGATCTGCGTGAACTGTGATTTCAAAGCCCATGTCTTTTGCTTTTTCTAAATATTTTTTGCTTTCTTCAGGCTGAAATGCCGATTTTTCTATAAAAATATCCACACGTTTTGCCAAATTTTCTTCTTTTACCTTCGGTAAAATTTCATCAAGAATAAATTGTAAATATTCTTCAGAAGTTCCGTTGAAATCTCTGGGTTTTAGATGAGCTGAAAGACAAGTCGGAATGAGCGTTGCTTTCGTTTTTTCTTGTGCTTTTTTGATGACACGAAGCATTTTCAGTTCGTTCTCCAAATCTAAACCATAACCTGACTTAATTTCAATCGTGGTTATTCCCAATTGAAGATGCCGATTAATTCTTTCTAAAAGTGTTTCTAAAAGTTCTTCATCCGATGCATTTCTGGTGTGTTGAACCGAACTCCAAATTCCGCCACCACTTTCTGCAATTTCGAGATAGGTTTTTCCTGAATTGCGCATTGCAAAATCGTTTGCACGATTTCCACCAAAACAAATATGGGTGTGACAATCTGTAAAAGCGGGAAGAACAACGAGTTTCGAGTTTCGAGTTTCGAGTTTCGAGTTTGGAAAATCTGATTCCAATTTTTCATAATCACCAACTTCTTCAATACTATTTTCATCATTAATTAAAATGCCTCCATTTTCGATGATTTCTAAGTGTTCATCTGCGATTTTTCCTCGTAATGGAAGATTATTTAAGGTAAGAATTTGTGTAAAAGGACCAATTAATTTCATAAGGTAAAGGTAGAGATTTAGAGGTAAAGCAAAACTATCAGATACATATTTTTCTTATTATTCAGTAGCAATTTTCACCATATATAGCTTAATTTATTATGAACTTTCAAAAATACAAAAAAGAAAATGTACAGCATTAATTATCTACCTCTTGCTTTTCCTTTCCTTAAAAAATTCTATATCTTTGAAAAAATATTAATTTTAAATGCCTGATTTTTTACATCCAGATAAAGACAATTTCTCCGAAGAAGAACTAATGCAGGAAGAAAAAATTCGTCCGCAGAGTTTTCGTGATTTTGCAGGACAAAGAAAAACTTTGGATAACTTAGAAGTTTTTGTTGCTGCAGCCAAAAATCGTGGTGGTGCTTTGGATCACGTACTTTTGCACGGACCTCCTGGTTTGGGAAAAACTACTTTGGCTCATATTATTGCCAATGAATTGGGAGTGGGTTGCAAAATTACTTCGGGTCCAGTTCTAGATAAACCTGGAAGTTTGGCTGGTTTACTCACGAATTTGGAGGAAAACGACGTACTTTTTATCGACGAAATTCATCGACTTTCGCCAATTGTGGAAGAATATCTGTATTCTGCGATGGAAGATTATAAAATCGACATTATGCTAGAAAGTGGTCCCAATGCACGTTCTGTACAAATTGGGCTAAATCCTTTTACGTTGGTTGGTGCAACTACACGTTCTGGAATGCTTACCAAACCAATGCTCGCAAGATTTGGAATACAATCTAGATTAGAATATTACACCACGGAACTTTTAGGAATGATAATCGAACGAAGTGCGAGAGTTTTGGGTGTGAAAATTTATGAAGATGCTGCGCTCGAAATCGCAAGACGAAGCAGAGGAACGCCAAGAATTGCCAATGCATTGTTGCGGCGAGTTCGAGATTTTGCAGAAATAAAAGGCAATGGCGAAATAGAAATTAAGATTACCAAATTTGCTTTGGATTCTCTAAACGTAGATGAACACGGACTTGATGATATGGATAATAAAATTATGCGCGTGATGATAGAGAATTTCCGAGGAAAACCTGTGGGAATTTCTGCATTAGCGACTTCTATAGGTGAAAATGCTGAAACTTTGGAGGAAGTTTATGAACCTTTTTTAATTCAAGAAGGTTTTATCATCAGAACTCCAAGAGGAAGAGAAGTTACTGAAAAAGCCTACAAACATTTAGGAATTTCTAGACCGAAAAATTTGGGAGAGCTTTTTTGAAAATCATTAAATGCATGATATTTTTACACACCTGATTTTTGCAAATAAAAATCAGTTGTTAAATGTTATATTAATTTTTTTGATGGTTATTTTAATTTTTTCTTAATAATCTTAATTAAAAGAAAATTATTCATATTTTTGGAATAATTTTTGATTTATTTAGAAAAAAAAAACTTGACTATGAAGAAAATATTTCTACTCTTTTCTTTATTATTTTGCGCAATTTTGATATTTGGAAATACAAAAAATTTTTATGTAGACTCATCTTTGTCCAATTTTTCTATTAATGAAAGACTGATAAACACAAAAAACACCTATTATTTTTTTTCACATGGCAGAAGTGGAGAGCTTTTCATCGGTGGAAAATGGCTTCAAAAAGAACAAATTTCTCAATTTTTAAAATCCCGTCTAAATGAGGAAAAGGAATTGCTCATTTACGGCTGTGATTTTGCAAAAGGAGAAAAAGGAATTGAAGCAGTGAAATACCTTGAAAAAGAACTACAGGTCAAAATCTCCGCTTCCACTAATATTACTGGAAAAGATGGAGACTGGATTTTAGAATATGGTAACAGTAATAAAATAATTATACCAAGTTTTAAAGGAAATCTGCAACTTGATAATATACATTATTTTAACCCTCTAATTTTCCCTCAATATGAAACAGCGGGTTCAATAATTGAAGAATTTCTTTATCTTTCTACACCATCTTCTTCTAATATCACTGTGAATATCACTGATGGAGCTGGAAATCCAATTCCACGAATGAGAGTGCTTAATATTAATGCAAATACATCTACAATTGTTACAACAAGTACCGTTAGTTTTAGCAACTCAACACCAATAAGAATTGAATTTGTAGATTCACTAAATAATATACTTGATACAGGAACAACTCCATTAACTTTACCTACCAATAAAGCTGGAACAATAATTTCTGGAAATTATGCTGGCTTAGTTTTTTCTTCTTCCGAAAAATTTTTCGTTAATTTCAGAGGACGTTCTGGTTCTCAAGCTGGATCTGTATTAACCAAAGGCAAAGTAGCTTTGGGAAAAGATTTTAGATGGGGAGGAAGCCCAATAGAAGTTGTTACAGATGAAGCAAGATTTGGTAATATGTTATCAATAATGGCTACCGAAAACAACACCAACGTTACCATATCCAACATAGATGCAGGAACAGAATTTTTAAATGGTGGTAGCGCAACTCCATTAACAGGTACTTCTATAAGTAGAACTTTACAAAAGGGAGAATCATTCATTTTATATGCACCAGTAAAGATTAATCAGTTTAGTATACAAGATACAGGTTGGATTGGAGCTAGAGTTTTGTCAGATAAAAATATTGCTGTAACGGTTGGTGGACTTATGCAGCAAGGTGGTACAACTTCGGCTACAAGAACTAATATGGATATGGGCGTAGATCAATTGGTTCCTGTAGAACAAATTGGTTTAGAATATGTAGTGATGCAAGGAAACGGAGGTACCGCAGAAAGAGTAATTGTAGTAGCTACTACAGCCAACACTTCCGTTTTTTTAAACGGCAGTGTAACGGCTAATTACACTTTAACCAATGCTGGAGATTATGTAATAATACCCTCTTCACAATTTAACGCATCCAAAAACATGTTTATTAAAACAAACAAACCCAGTTACGTTTTCCATAAAATTTATGGAGGTACCTCTACCGCTACCAATAGTTTGATGTTTATTCCTCCACTTTCTTGTTTCGGACAGAAAGAAGTAAATCTAGTTCCAGATGCTCATAAAATTGGAGCAGCTTCTTATCCTAATACAGAATTAGTGGTTTTAGCAGCAAGTGGTGCAGCAAATATTCCTGTGGTTGTTAATAACTCTACTACGCTCACACCTTCTAGCACTGGTACTGTTACAGGAAACTCTAATTGGGTTTCGTATAGATATGATGTTGCAAATACAGGAGGTGCTTCTACTATAAAAAATATTAAGGTTACATCTGCAGGAGCTATTCAAGCAGAAATTTTTGGGGCAAGTAGTGCTGCAGGTTTTGGAGGATATTATTCAGGATTTGGGACTACACCAATATTATCAATTAGTGTTAGTACAACTTATCTACAACCTTGTATTGGTGAATCTACACTGTCCGTTCTAGGAGGTTTAGGTGCATATCAATGGTATAAAAATGGGGTTGCAATCTCAGGTGCTACCAATAGTTCTTATACTTTACCAATTACTGATTTAGTTGCAGGTGAATACAACGTGGTAGTAACCGTTCCTGGAGGATGTACCATAAATTCAAACTTCTTAACAAGCTATGTATGTCCTTGCTCAAAACCTGGTGCAACAGGAACACCAGATTCAGGAACCGAATTTGGAATTTCTATTAGAGATAAAAGAACTACTGATAATTGGCCTCATGATATTAATAATGGATTTATAACGATTGAAGCCAACAATAAAGGTTTTGTAATTACTAGAATGAGCAATCCAGAAACTGCAATTGCACAACCAATAGAAGGAATGCTAGTTTACGACACCGATGATAGTTGTCTTAAAATTTATAATGGAATCTCTTGGAAATGTATAGAACAAACATGTAATTAATAGCCATGAAAAAAATATTTTTTTTGTTATGTGTTTTTCCATTTATTGCAAAATCTCAAGTTGCAATTGGAAAAACCAGTATTGATGGAAGTGGAATCTTGGATTTTCCAACGGGCACTACAAAGGGCATTATTTTACCAAATGTTATAAATAATGTAAATATAAACCCAATAGAACCTGGGACTTTAGTTTTTGATTTAAATAGCTCCAAAATAAAATATTATAACGGGACTTGGATAGAATTATCTGATAAAGACGGAATAAGCCCTACTCTTAATCCTGGAAATGATATTGTAACAAATAATGGTGTTATTATAGGAGCAGATACCTCAACAGCAAATGGAGCCTTGGTGTTGGAATCTAATGATAAAGCTCTAATTTTACCTAAGATTATAGACCCTGTAACCAGTGTAAAATCGCCTGTTGCGGGAATGATTTGTTATGATCCCAATAAAAAATTGTTTTGTCTATATAATGGAAAGGATTGGTTTTTTTGGAAATAAAAAAATAATGAAATAAGAAATGAAACTTTACTAAATATTGGTAAAGTTTTTCTTTTTATAATGCTAATTATAATTATCTGAAAACAAAAATTTTCATTAAATTTAACCAAAATTCTTTTTTCTTATGAAACTCTATCCTATACAATGCGGAAATTTTAAACTCGATGGTGGTGCCATGTTTGGTGTAGTGCCGAAAACACTTTGGCAAAAAACCAATCCTGCAGACGAAAAAAATTTAATTGACCTCGGAACACGATCTTTACTCATCGAAGATGGTAAAAAACTGATTTTGGTAGATTGCGGACTTGGTGAAAAGCAAGACGAAAAATTTTTCGGACATTATTCGTTGTTTGGAGACGATACTTTGGACAAAAATTTGAAAAAATTCGGTTTTGTGAGAGATGATATTACCGATGTTTTCCTTACGCATCTGCATTTCGACCATTGTGGTGGCGCTATTGAGTGGAACGATGACAAATCGGGTTACAGACCGGCATTTAAAAATGCACAATTCTGGAGTAACGAAAACCATTGGAAATGGGCAACTGAACCGAACCCGAGAGAAAAAGCAAGTTTCCTGAAAGAAAATATTTTGCCAATGCAAGAAAGTGGTCAACTGAATTTCGTGGATTTGCCAAAAAACGGAAATTACGGTTTTGCTCCCGATTTGAAGATGGACGTGATTTTCGTAGACGGACATACCGAAAAAATGATGCTTCCCGTGATTCAATATCAAGAAAAAACAGTGGTTTTTGCAGCAGATTTAATTCCAACTACAGGTCATATTCCGCAAGTGTATGTGATGGGTTATGACACGAGACCACTCTTAACTATGGAAGAAAAAGGAAAATTTCTAAAACAATGTGTAGATAATGAGTACCTTTTGTTCTTCGAACACGATGCATATAACGAACTCGCAAGTCTGAAAATGACTGAAAAAGGCGTAAAATTAGACGAAACCTACAGTTTGAACGAGGTTTTTGGATATTGATTTATGAGTTACGAGATACAAGATACGAGTTCAGAAAAACCCGAAACCCGAAACTCGAATCTCAGAACTAAAATCATCGGAATTACTGGTGGAATTGGTTCTGGAAAATCTATGGTTGCAAAATTTATACAAGAACTCGGTTTTCCTGTATATAATTCTGATTTTTGGGCAAAAGAATTGGTGAATGTAGATGATGATTTAAAACAAAAAATCATCGCTCTTCTCGGTGAAAACTCTTACGATGAAAACGGAAAATACAACATAAAATTCGTTGGTGAAATGGTTTTCGAGAACGAAAATTTATTGAATTCGCTCAACAAAATTATACATCCTGCCGTAAAAATTCATTTTGAAAATTGGGTAAAAGCTCAATCATCAGAATTTGTTTTCAAAGAAACTGCGCTTCTTTTTGAGTTAAAACTTAATGAAAATTGCTACAAATCTATTTTGGTAACTGCCGAAGAAAATATTCGTATAAAACGAGTAATGGATAGAGATGGTAGAACTTACCGTGAAGTAAAAGAAATCATAGATAAACAAATGCCCGAATCTGAAAAACGAAAACTCACAGATTATGTGATAGACAACAACCAAAGTATAGAAGAATTGCAGCTACAAACCAATAGAATTATTCAGCAAATCCAAACAATTTTGTAAATATTATTCATAAAAATAAGCTCACCTCCTAAAAATGTAAAAATGGGGTTGTTAAATAATTGCCAAATTCCTAAAAATCTAGTCACAAATTAACCAGAAAAAACTATTTTTGCAAAAATTTAAATTCAAACAATGAAGAATTATGTATTAGTACTCTTCACAGCGTTATTTGCTGTTTCTTGCTCAAAAAAAATTGAGATAAAAGGTAAAGTTACCGGTGGTTCTCCACTAGAACGTATAGAATTTGTAGAAGCTTCTGGTGTTGCAACATTGCCACTTGCAAATTTCGGTGTTTCACCAACTGGTGAATTTTCAGGAAGTTTCGAAGCACCAAAAAACGGAATGTATCTAATGACTTATGCAGGAAAACAAAATTTGTTTTACCTGAAACAAGGTCAAACATTCAGTATTTCTGGCAATAGCAACGATTTTCCACAGAATTTCACGATCACTGGTGATGCTAAAAACAACAACAAATTCTTGAAAATGTGTCAAACTTTTTTCGAAAAATATTCGCAAAAAGTGAATATGAATGAGCTTGTCGCCAAAGATGAAGCAACTTACCTGAAAGAAGCCGATAAAATTACTGCTGACCTAACCAAAAATATCGATGAAAACGCAAAAAATGCAGGTGCTGACAGCGATGTTGTAAGCTGGAAAAAAGACGAACTTAATGCTAGTATTTTAGGATTCTTGAACCAATTTGAAACTTATCACGGACAAACAACCAACAATCCAGCATTCAAAGTAAGTCAGAAATTTATCGATTACGAAAAAAAATTATCTAAAGATAATGACAGATTGGTAGAAAATCTACCTAGCTACAGAAATTTCTTATTACAAAAAATCTCTCCAGAATACCAAAAATTTGCAGATTCTCAACCAAAAAAAGACGGAATCACCACTTCTGAAGTGTTCTCCTCTTTCCTGAAAACAAAAAAAGAGATGTCGCAAATCACTAAAGATTATTTGTTGGCTTATGTAATGGCTCAAACTGATATGAATGTTGGTACAACAAAGGAAATTAAAGCCAGAATTACGAAATTAATAGATTCTGATATTCAAAATGCAACCATAAAAAAAGGTTTGAAAGACATCGATTTTGTAGTTACAGGTTTCCCAGAAGGTTCTACTTTGCCAGAAGCAAGTTTCTCTACACAAGATGGTAAAAAATACAGTTTTGCTGAGAGCAAAGGAAAACCAACTTTGGTGATGTTCTATGCATCTTGGAATCCATATATAGCACAATCTACCATTCCTGTTCTGAAAGAAGTGGTGAATTTTTATAAATCTAAAATGAATTTCGTATTTGTAAATTTAGATGATACCAAAGAACAATTCCAGAAAACCAGCAAAGAATTACTGAAAGGAATTCCAGGAACCAAAGTCTATGCAGAAGGTGGTTTGGATTCAGAAACCGCCAAAAAATTTGGAATTTATGCCTTCAAATTGCCGAATTTTATGTTACTAGATAAAGACGGTAAAACCGCAGGAAACTATTCTGTGAATTTAGGTGATGCCAATTTCATAGTTGTGATGGACAAACTTACCGGTCTCAAAGCACCACAAGTTGCACCCGAAACTCCGTTGCCAAATCAGATGATTCCTGCGCAACCTGCTCCACAACAAGCACCACCACAACAACCAGCGCAACCACAACCTGCAAAATAGTTGTTAAAACCTTTCAAATAAATAAAAAACGGATTACTTCATCCGTTTTTTTTATATTTTTACTAAAAATTTCTCATTAATTAAACTAAAAAATTGAAGAAAAAGAAAAACATTGTACTGCAAAACATCACATTGGTTTCTGCAGGTGCAAAAGGAGTTGCCGTAGGAAAAACCGAGGAAGGAAAAACCGTTTTTGTTTCGGGCGCAGTTCCGGGTGATGTCGTAAATGCACGTGTGAAAAAATCGAAATCCAATTATTACGAAACCGAACTTCTAGAAATTTTGCAACCTTCTTCTAATCGTGTTACGCCAAAATGTGTACATTTCGGAGTTTGTGGTGGTTGCAAATGGCAAAATTTATCCTACGAAAAGCAGTTGCAGTACAAACAAGAAGAGGTGGTGCAAAACATCAAACGAATTGGCGGAATAGACCAATTCGAAACCCTCCCAATTTTGGGAACAGTAGAACCGTATTTCTATCGCAACAAGATGGAGTTTTCTTTTTCTAATGCACGTTGGTTAACCAGTTATGAAATCAGTTCCGAAGAAAATTTTGGGAACAAAGATGCACTCGGTTTTCACATTCCAGGAATGTGGAGCAAAATTTTGGATCTCAAAGAGTGTTTTCTACAAGAAAATCCATCCAACGAAATTAGATTGGCCGTAAAAAACTATGCCGTAAAAAATGGTTTGGATTTTTTCGATGTCAAAAACCAAGAAGGTTTTCTAAGAACATTGATGTTGCGACAAAATTCTAAAAACGAATGGATGGTGCTTTTTCAACTCTATCGAGAAGAAAAAGAAAACCGAGAACAACTTTTTGAATTTTTATTAAAAAAATTTCCGCAAATTACCACGTTGGTTTTCACCATCAATGCTAAAAACAATGACTCTATCTACGATACAGACATACAAACCTATTTCGGAAATGGTTATTTGATGGAGGAAATGGATGGGCTTCAGTTCAAAATCGGTCCGAAATCTTTTTTCCAGACGAATTATCATCAAGCATTAGAATTGTACAGGAAAACATTGGAATTCGCTGATTTACAAGGTAATGAAGTAGTCTATGATTTATACACCGGAACTGGAACCATTGCTCAATATGTTGCCAGAAATGCCAAAAAAGTAATCGGTATAGAATCGGTACCAGAAGCAATTGCTGCAGCCAAAGAACACGCTGAACTGAACGGACTGAAAAATTGTGAATTTTTCTGTGGAGATATGAAAGATATTTTTACCGAAGAATTTTTGCAAAATCATCCAAAAGCAGACGTTCTAATAACAGATCCACCAAGAGACGGAATGCACAAAAAAGTGGTAGAACAAATTCTGCAACTTTTACCCGAAAAAATCGTGTACGTAAGTTGCAACTCTGCAACACAAGCAAGAGATATCGCACTGATGAAAGATCACTACGAATTAATAAAAATTCTACCAGTAGATATGTTTCCGCAAACACATCACGTAGAAAACATTGCTTTGCTCATAAAAAAATAAATATTTTCTTTAACTTTGATTTCTACAATGCAGTACTCTATTGTTTTTTAATTAAAAAAAATGCATTAATAATTTCATTAAAATAAAATATATAATCTGTATGAAAATGCTCCCAAAAATTGGTCTTTTTTTGTTAGTACTTCTCTACTCAGGAATCTATGCACAGCAAGATTCTACCAAAACTAAATCTGCCACACAAAAAGCTGACAGTACCAAACTGAAAGAGAAAAAATCGGGCGTTCTGAAACCGTACAAAGACATCATTACAGATAAAGCAGTTTCTGATGACGGAATTTTCACGGTACATAAAATAGAGGACAAATATTTTTTTGAAATTCCAGAATCTGCTATGAAAAAAGATTTCTTGGTGGTAACTCGATTGACCAAAGCAGGTGCAGAAATGCGCTCCGGAACTAGTGGTTATGCAGGAGATCAGATTGGGCAAAATCTAATTTCGTTTGAGAAAGGTCCCAAAAACAAAGTTTTTGTGCGCTCTATTTCGTTTGCAGATTTCGCCAAAGATTCTACCTCATCTATGTACAACACGGTGATGCGAAACAATGTACAACCAATCATACAAGCATTTGAGATGAAATCTCTTGGTAAAGACAGCAAATCTGTGGTGATAGATGTTACTGATTTCCTTAACGGTGATAACGGAATTATCTCTTTTGATCCGAGAGCAAAAAATTCGTTCAGAGTTGGTTCTTTGCAAGGCGACAAATCGTACATCAATTTTGTGAAATCTTATCCCGGAAATATTGAAATCAATACCACCAAAACTTTCAGCAAATCTGCAGGTGAAACACCAACAATTCCAGGTGCACCAAAACCAATTGTGAACGGAAATTATACGGTAGAAATCAATTCATCTATCATACTTTTGCCAGAAAATCAGATGCAATCACGGTATTTCGATCCGCGAGTTGGCTATTTCACGGTAAGTTATACCGATTTTGATAAAAATCCACAAGGTGTAGAACGCGTTTCGCTCATCAAAAGATGGCGATTAGAACCAAAACCAGAAGATATAGAAAAATACAAACGTGGCGAATTGGTAGAACCAGCAAAACCAATCGTGTTCTATATAGATCCTTTAACTCCAAAAAAATGGATGCCTTATCTTATACAAGGTGTAAATGATTGGCAAAAAGCATTCGAAAAAGCAGGATTCAAAAATGCCATTTATGCCAAAGTTCCTAATGCTAAAGACAATCCAGAATGGAGTTTAGAAGACGCTAGATTTTCTGCGATTGTCTATAAACCTTCTGATGTTCCCAATGCTTCTGGTCCTTCTATTGCAGATCCCAGAACTGGCGAAATTTTAGAAAGTCACATCAATTGGTATCACAATGTGATGCAACTGCTCAGAAATTGGTATTTCATACAAGCTTCTCCAAATGATTTGAGAGCCAGAAAAGTGGAATTTGATGATGAATTAATGGGACAACTCATTCGTTTTGTATCTTCCCACGAAGTTGGTCATACTCTTGGTTTGCGACATAATTTCGGGTCGAGTTCTACCGTTCCTGTAGAAAAATTACGGGATAATGAATGGTTGAAAAAAAACGGACATACTCCTTCTATTATGGATTATGCACGATTCAATTACGTAGCACAACCAGAGGATCATATAGAAGAAAGCGGAATCATGCCAAGAATTGGTGATTATGATGATTGGGCAATTAATTGGGGTTACAGAAGATTTTATGACTATGATTCGCCTGAAAAAGAAAAACCTTACCTCAACAAATGGGTAATAAATGAATTGAAAAACCCAAGATTGTGGTTTGGTACAGAAACCAATTATTTCGATCCTCGTTCGCAAAGCGAACAAGTAGGCGACAACGCAATGATTGCAAACAAATACGGAATTAATAATTTAAAATTAATTACCCAAAATCTACTAAATTGGACAGCAAAACCCAACGAAAATTATGAAGAATTGGGGAAAATCTATGACCAAGTTCTCACACAATATTCCCGATATTTAGGGCACGTTTCAAAATATATTGGTGGTGTGATGGAAACTCCGAAAACACAAGAACAAAGCGGTGCCATTTACGAAGTAGTTCCAGAAAAAGACCAAAAATCGGCGTTGCGATTTCTCAATGAAAATATTTTCACGACTCCAAATTGGTTGGTTCCAACTGATATTTTAAATAAAATTAATAAAACACCGGTAGAAGTGGTTGAAAATCTACAAAACAAAGTGTTGGATAGAATTTTGAATAGTTTGGTGCTCAATCAACTCTACCAATCAGAAACTTTGTCTGGTTCCAGTTATTCATTGGTGCAATATTTGGGCGATTTGAAATCTACTATTTTCTCCGAAATCAATAAAGGTAGCAAAATAGATTTGTACCGCAGAAATCTCCAAAGAAATTTTGTACATAGTCTAATTACACAACTTGGTACCAAAACCACCATCGATTTATCTGGAGATAGAAAAGTAATTTCTGCTGAAAATTCTGATGTTGCACCGATCATAAGAGGAACTCTGAAAGACCTGAAATCCCAATTGAGTGCCAAAACAAATGCTGCCGACAAATTAACACGCTACCATTTAGAAGATTTGGTATATAAAATCCAAAAAGCATTAGACCCAAAATAATGATAAAATTAACCCAATTTTTTGCGCTTTTTTTGTTTTTTTTCGCAGTAATTTCCTGCGGAAATGATGATGATATTTGCACTACAGGTGAAGCAACTCCCAGAATGAAAATAAAATTCAAAACCAAAGCAGATGGCAAACTGAAAACAATGGCACTACTCTATGTAGACGTAGATTATGGTTCTGGTCCTGTGAATATCATTAGTAACAAAGTCAATGTAGATTCTATTTTGGTTCCGTTGCGAGTAGACAACAATTTGTACACCAATATCTACATCAGAACCAGCGAAACTGGGAATAAATCGGTCATTAAAACCAACTATACCACCAAATCAGAATATGTTTCTCCAGCTTGTGGTGTGAAAAAATTGTACGAAAATGTAAACTCAGAACTCATAACACCCAATCCAGTTTTGGGAGTAGAACAAAGTCAAAATCAAATAATTAATGAAAATAAGACGCATCTTTATCTGCTTTTTTAGCCTATTTTCGGTTTTCGGAATTTCCCAGCAAAAAAAAGATACCGCAAAAGTAAAATGGCATTACCAACCAAATTTTATGGTTGGAGCAGATGTATTGAATGGTGGTTTGTCTTTTTTCAGAGACCGAAAAGTCTACCAAGGTTTTGTATCTACGATGTTGAAGAAAAATCTACACGCAGCAATAGATGTAGGTTTTGAAAAAAATATCTATCAAAAAAATAATTATGACGCTTCAGTTTCTGGACCTTACCTGAAATTAGGAGCCTTTTATATGTTGGCTAAAGATCCAGAAAATCAACTCAACGGATTTTTTGCAGGCGGAAAATTAGCTGGATCAGTCTATAAGCAAGAATATTTTGCGGTACCAGTTCGTGGTTATGGTGGTAGTAATTCATCGGTAGCATTTCCATCTTCTACCCAATCTTCTTATTGGTTAGAAGGAACTATTGGTGGTAGAGTACAATTGTTCAGCAGTCATTATTATATAGAAATGCAAATACAACCAAGATATCTATTGTATTCTACCAAACAGGACAATCTGAAGCCAATGATTGTACCTGGATTTGGCAAAAGTTCTACCAATTTCAATTTGGGTGTTTCTTGGAGTTTGGCTTATAGTTTCTAATAATTTTAAAAACTTAGATTTCTTTATACTGTTGTGCTTTTAGGAATTAAATCGTAACAATTTGATTATCTGTTTTTTTACCTTGAAGCAAAAGAACCAAAAAATTCAAGACTGGAAACTCGGATAAAATTTTTAAATAATTTTCTAAAATTTCCAAAACTCGTTCGGAATCAAGTGTCGAATATTATACAAAATTTTTGTCTCGCTCAAACAGTGGAATTTTTTTAACGAAATTCATTTAAAATTTTTAACGTCTCCGTTTCCTAAGTCACTAAAATACTGCACATTAAAATTATTTCCTAAATGTACAAGAAGTTTCTTTATAAATAATTATTAAGAGCCTGTTTAAATTTTAATCAATAATAATTTTATATGAATATCCGTAAAATAGCCTAATTTTTATTATCTTTGTGTTTATCAAAAGC
>CALFIE010000064.1 GCA_937876095.1 uncultured Flavobacteriales bacterium
AGCATCGCAATTCCTGCACTTGGTCCATCTTTCGGAGTGGCTCCTTCTGGAACGTGAACGTGGATGTTTTTGTTCTCGATATCTTCCAGAGAAATTCCCAGACTATCGTGTTTCGCTTTGATGTATTCTAGCGAAATGGTGGCAGATTCTTTCATCACCGTTCCCAGATTTCCGGTCATCGTAAGTTGTCCTTTTCCTTTACTTAGAATACTTTCTATAAATAAAATATCACCACCAACCGAAGTCCAAGCCAAACCTGTAACTACACCAGGAACATCCATCATTTCAGAGAAATTTTTGGACATCGGAACACCAAGAATTTCATCTAATTTTTCAATGGAAATTTTCTTTTCATATGGTTTCTCCATTGTGATTTGCAAGGCAGCCCAACGTGAAATTTTGGCAATTTGTTTTTCTAAATTTCTTACACCACTTTCTCTGGTAAATGCTTCTATCACGTGTGCAATTTCCTTGTTCCCCAATTTATATGCGTCTTTTTGCAAACCGGTTTCATCCATTTGTTTTTTAATGAGATGGCGTTTTGCAATTTCCACTTTTTCTTCTATGGTATAACCCGAAAGTTGAATGATTTCCATTCTGTCTAGAAGTGGAGTTTGTATAGTAGAAAGCGAATTGGCTGTTGCTATGAACATTACTTTGGACAAATCATAGCCAATTTCCAGGAAATTATCGTAGAAAGCGTGATTTTGTTCTGGGTCTAAAACTTCAAGAAGCGCAGAACTTGGATCACCGTGAACTCCAGTCCCGATTTTATCAATTTCGTCTAAAACAATTACAGGATTAGAAGTCCCAGATTTTTTCAGGGCTTGCAAAAGTCTTCCTGCCATTGCTCCAATATAGGTTTTTCGGTGACCACGAATTTCAGATTCATCGTGCAAACCGCCCAAACTCATTCGTACATATTTTCTGCCAAGTGCATCTGCAATCGATTTTCCGAGAGAAGTTTTACCAACTCCAGGTGGACCAACCAAACACAAAATTGGAGATTTCATATTATTTTTGAGTTTCAGAACTGCCATATGTTCTAAAATTCTTTTTTTGATGTCTTCTAAACCGAAATGATCTTTATTAAGAATTTTTTCTGCTTTTGGAATATCAAAAATATCTTTGGAATAGGTATTCCAAGGTAAATCTGTGAAAAAATCCAGGTAATTTCTCTGTACATTGTAATCGGGAGAGTTGGGATTGTGACGTTGCAATCTTTTCAGTTCTTTCTCGAAATGCTCTTGGATTTCTGGACTCCATGTAATTTTTTCTGCTTTTTTTCTCAAGTCATCTACATCGGTTTCGGTTCCGCCACCTAATTCTTCTTGTATGGTTCTAATTTGCTGATTCAGAAAATATTCGCGCTGTTGTTTATCGAGGTCTTTTGATGTTTTCTGATGAATTTGGTTGCGCAATTCTAATTTTCTGAAATCATCGTGCATCAACTCATAGCATTTGTTGGCTCTGGTCATAAAACTTTTCTCTTCTAGCAAGAGTTGTTTTTCCGCTGCAGGAAAATTTGCATTGGTACAGATGAAATTCAGTAAATCCTCATTATCATTCATATTTTTGATGGCAAAATTGGCTGCATTTGGAATATTGGGATCCAGTTCTACAATTTTGATGGCGAGTTCTTTTATATTGGCAAGAAGAGCCTCATATTCTTCTTTGTTTTTAGAAGAAGTATCTTTTAGTTTGGTAATTTCTGCTTTGAAATACGGTTTGTTCGCTACAAAATTTTTGATTTTGAAACGCTGAAAACCACGGGTAATTGCAGTAACATTACCTTCTGGTAATTTGATGATTTTGATGATTTTTGCGAGTGTACCAACTGTGTAAAGGTCTTTTTCTGTTGGTTGGTCTATGTTGGAGTTTTTCTGACTAAGAATTCCAATAAATTCGTTATTTTTTTGTGCTTCTTCTAGTAGTTTGATAGACATTTCTCTACCTGCAGTAATCGGGATGACTACTTTTGGGAACATCACCATATTTCTGACCGGCAAAATGGGGAATGTTTTCTGTTCCTTGTTTTTGGAGGTATCCATAATATGTTCTATGTTTATTTCTTCGGTTACGATGCTGAAACCATCGTCTAAAATTTCTTCAAAATTGATGTCGTCAAAGTGTGTCATATATTTTGGTGATGACAATTTGTCATTTTTTAATTAGTTGTGTGCGCAAGTTGCTTACAATTTCTGATAAGATTACTTGCAAAGAATAGGTGCAGGTAATTTCGCAAGACTTGTGCCAATAATTATTTGGGACAAAATTTCAGTTTTTGGTGGCAAAAAAGTGATTTGTGCAGACTTTTGCAATAGGGATAGAAGCGATTACCCCGCAACTTGCGACTGCAATTGCCGTGGAGTGAGGAGTAAAAGCGAATAGCCCGACCCGAGAATTGGGATTGAAATGGAGAGGGAATTGCCAAAAAAATAGGATAATATTTCTCTATTTTCTTAAAAATGTGTATTTTCGCAGACTGATAAAAATATTTAAAATAAAATGGCAGTTTTAACTGAAATAAGAAAAAGACCTTGGCTTTTGATGGGTGCAATTGCAATTGCATTGTTGGCATTTTTGGTAAATCCAGAAAGTTTGAACAAAGTTTTCGGGAAAAATCCAAACGTGTTGGGAAAAGTAAATGGCGAAGAAATTACAAGAGAAGAATTTAGTGATCAATTATTTGTTTTGCAACAACAAGCGCAACAGCAAGGACAACCACAAACTGGGCTCGAAGAACAAGCGTGGCAAATGATGGTGCAATCTAAATTGATTAAACAGCAATTCGAAAAAATGGGTCTGAAACTGAACGATGATGTTTTTTGGAGCCAATTGCAATATGATCCTATGTTTGCACAAAACAAGGCTAATTTTGATGATAAAGGCAATTTCAAAATTTTAGAAATAAAAAAACAAATTGAAGATGCAAAAGCAGGTCAGCCAGAATTGTACAACAATTGGATGAAAACCAAAAAATCTATAGAATATAGAATGATGGCAAGACAACTTTTTGCCAACGTTTCCAATGGTATTACCACCAGCAAAAAAGAAGCAGAAGAAATGATGAATTTGCGAGATCAAATGGCAACCATAGATTTCGTGAAGGTAGATTACACTGCTTTTTCTGCAAAAAATCCTGTAAAAGTAACTACCCAAGATTTGGCTGATTATATTAAGCAGCACCCAATTACGTACAAATCAGAAGCTACTAGAAATATCGGATTGGCTTATTTCCCTGCAAAACCAAGCGCAGAAGATGACGCAGTTGCATTGAGAGCAATTAATAAATTATTTACTGAAGGTTCTGAAGCAAGTGGTGGCAAAGAAAATTTCCTGAATACTACCAATGATTCTATGTATGTAAGTTTGAATTCTGATTTGCCATTTAATCCGCAATATTTCTCACAAAATCAATTACCAGCAGGAATCAAAGATAAAATTGCTATAGCAAGTGTTGGTCAGACTTTCGGACCTTACAAAGAACAAGATTTCTATGTAGTGTCTAAATTATTAGGGAAAAAAGCATCTGATTCTACACTTTCTAAACATATTTTGATTGCTTACAAAGGTTCTGAACGATCAACTGCAACCAGAACCAAAGAGCAAGCGAAAAAAATTGCAGACAGTCTTTTAGCAGTAATCAAAGCAAATCCTGCAAAATTTGCAGAAGGTTTGAAATTGTCTGATGAACCAAATGCTGTAGAACGAAATGGTAGTGTTGGCTGGACTACACCGCAATCTCAGTTTGCACCAGGATATCTGAATTTCTTGAGCAACAATGCAAAAGGAAGTACAGGTTTGGCTGAAACCCAATTTGGTTACCACATCATCAATGTTGAAGATAAAAAAAGTGGAACTATGGGCTACAAAGTAGCCAATTTGGTAAAAGAAATAAAAGCATCTGATAAAACAGAAAACGTAGTATATACAAATGCTACCAAGTTTATTCAGCAAATACAAGGTAAAACTTTTAATGATTTTAGTAATGTAGCCAAAAAATCAAATTACCAATTTACTAATCCAAAATCTGTAAAAAGATTTGAAGGGAAATTACAAGGTTTAGGAACCGATAAAGATGATGAAGTAATTTCTTGGGCATTTGATAAGAAAAGAGAATTAGGTGATACCGAAATTTTCACAGTAGACGGAACTGGTGATAGAATTGTTGCTTATCTAAACGGAAAACAAGAGGCAGGAACAACAGATCCAGAATCTATAAGAGAACAAATTGAACCAACCGTAAAAAATAAATTATTAGCAAAGAAAATTGCTGAAAAAATAGAGGCTGCAAAACCAGCAAGTTTAGATGCAGTTGCCAAATTATTTGCAACCAACATTCAAAATGCAGAAGTAAATATGGTAAATCCTCAAGTTGCAGGTTCTATGGAACCTAAAGTTTCTGGTGCTGCTTTTGGCGTTGCAAATGGTAAAATTTCTAACGCTATTGAAGGAATGACAGGTGTTTATATTGTGCAAAGAAAAGCATTGAAAACCAATAAGCAACCAGGTGATGCAAAACAAGTAGCACAATCTATCACCCAACAATCTTCGCAACAATTCGGACAAGGTATGCTGAAAAGTTTGCAAGATAATGCGAAAATAGATGACTACAGAATTGAAGTGTACGGACAAAGTGCTGCGCAATAATGCAATAACCAAAGTTTGATAAAATTTGAAGCGGCTATTTTGCCGCTTTTTTACTGGTAGAACTTTGTGCAAATTATCTTATATTTGTTACTTGAAAATATTTTAAAAACGTGAAGATTAGTAAAGAATTAAAAGCAGGATTAATTGCAATTTTAGCTATTATAAGTTTCGTAATTCTCTTTCAGTTTATGAAGGGTAAAAACCTATTTAGTACAGATGATTATTATTTTGCAAAATATGAAAATGTAGAAGGTCTTGCTGTTTCTAATAAAGTGTCAATCAATGGTCTGAATGTTGGTCAAGTTGCCGAAATACAACCAGTAACACTTCCCAATGGTAAAATATATTTCGTTGTTAAAATTGCGATAGATGATAAGTTTCATTTTTCAAAAAATTCAAATTTAGAAATTTTTGAACCTGGTTTTATGGCCGGGAAACAAGCCAGAATCAATATTTCATATGGTGGAATTCAAGCAAAATCTGGAGATACACTTGCAGGAAAAAACCAAGAGTCACTTATGAACTCACTCTCTTCAAAAGTAGACCCTGTAAAAGACCAACTATCTAGTGTTCTGATGAAAGTAGATTCTACTTTGGCTTCTACTAATAAAATTGTAGATGAGCAGAACCGAAGAGAAATAAAAATGTTACTGGGAAATCTCAACCAAACAGTTAGCTCTTTCAAAGGAACTTCAGATGAGGCCAACAAATTATTGACAAGTAACGATTCCAAAATTGCATCAGTGTTGAACAATGCAGATAAAACAATGCTTTCAGCAACTTCTACTATCGACAAATACGGAAAAGTAGCCGATAATTTAGATGTGAAACAACTTAACTCAGCGGTAGAAAAACTCAGTCAAGTTTCTACGAAACTCGATAATGTTATTTCAGGAATACAAAACGGACAAGGAAGTCTTGGTAAATTGACAAAAGATGAAGAACTTTACAACAATCTTAACAAGACTTCTCAATCACTGAATTCTTTAATTATTGATTTGAAGGAAAACCCAAAAAGATACATCAATATCTCGATTTTTGGTAAGAATAATAAAAACTAAAATCTCCTAAAATATGCAATATTTGCCTAATATTCTGTTCGTTATTCTGCTTATTGTAGGATTCGGATTGTTTTTTAGAAGTTTAAATGAAATTTACCGAAACATAAAACTCGGCAAAAAAATTAATCGTTCCGACAATCCATCAGAAAGATGGAAGACGATGGTTACAGTCGCACTCGGACAAAGCAAAATGAGTAAACGTCCAATTGCAGGATTTTTGCACGTTTTGGTTTATGTCGGTTTCGTTATCATTAATCTGGAACTTATCGAGATTATTGTTGATGGTATTTTCGGGACACACCGTTTTCTTTCAGGTATTTTCGGACTTACTTTATACGGAATTTTCACTGCAATTTTAGAAGTTTTAGCAATATTAGTGCTTTTCGCAGTCGTGGTATTCTTTATTAGAAGAAATATTTTGCACGTGAAAAGAGTAAGTTCTGAAAGTTCCGATTTGAAAGGATGGGGAATCAAAGACGCCAATCTCATTTTAATTATAGAATTTGCTTTGATGATGGCATTCTTCAAAATGAATTCTTCGGAATATATTTTGCAGCAGCGTGACATTTTTCACGAAATTGGTAGTTTCCCAATCAGTAAAATGCTTTTTGTTCCAATTTTCGAATGGTTCAATTTCGAAAACGGTTTTTTACTTTTCGTAGAAAAAGCAGCTTGGTGGTTTCATTTCGTGGGTATTTTGTTCTTTATGAATTATTTGTACTATTCCAAACACTTACATATTATTTTTGCGTTTCCAAACACTTGGTATTCTAATTTGAAACCAAAAGGTGAATTTAATAATTTGGAATCGGTAACCAAAGAAATTAAGTTGATGATGGATCCCAATGCAGATCCTTATTCAGCAGCGCCAGAAAATGCGGGAACTCCAGAGAAATTTGGTGCAGAAGATATTTTTGATTTGAATCAAGTACAATTGCTCAATGCCTATTCTTGCACCGAATGTGGAAGATGTAGCTCAGTTTGTCCAGCAAATTTGACAGGTAAAAAATTGAGTCCGCGAAAAATAATGATGTCAACAAGAGACCGAATTGAGGAAGTGGGCAAAAACATCAACAAAAACGGAAAATTTGTAGAAGACGGCAAAAAATTATTGAACGATTATATCACCAAAGAAGAATTGTGGGCTTGTACAAGTTGCAACGCTTGTGTAGACGCTTGTCCTATTCTCATAGATCCACTTTCCATCATTTTTGAAATGCGAAGATTCTTGGTGATGGAACAATCTGCAGCACCACAAGAATTGAATTTGATGATGACGAATATCGAAAACAATGCTGCACCATGGCAATACAACCAAGCAGATCGATTGAATTGGGTAAACGAAAATTAGATAATTTGGAAATGAGGTAATTTGATAATGTAAAATTATCTCATTATCTAATTCTCCTATTAACAAATTATAATTATGGATTTCACAATAAAAACAATGGCAGAATACGCTGCCGAAGGAAAATCTCCAGAAGTGCTTTTTTGGGTAGGTTGCGCCGGAAGTTTTGATGACCGTGCTAAGAAAATTACCCGTGCTTTTTGCAAAATTTTGAACAAAATTGGGGTAGAATTTGCCGTTCTTGGTCAAGAAGAATCTTGCACAGGCGATCCTGCAAAACGTGCCGGAAACGAGTTTGTTTTTCAAATGATGGCACTTACCAATATTGAAATTCTGAATGCATACGAAGTAAAAAAAATCGTGACGGCTTGTCCACACTGTTTCAATACCTTGAAAAATGAATATCCCAATCTTGGCGGAAAATATGAAGTGATGCATCATACGCAATTTTTGGTACAACTGATGAATGAAGGCAGATTGAAAATTGAAGGTGGCGCTTTCAAAGGCAAAAAAATCACTTTTCACGATCCTTGTTATTTAGGAAGAGCAAATAATGAATATGAAGCACCGCGTTTATTGTTAGAAAAATTAGATGCAGAATTGGTGGAAATGAAGCGTTGTAAAAGCAACGGTTTGTGTTGTGGAGCAGGTGGTGCGCAAATGTTTAAAGAACCAGAAAAAGGCAAAAAAGACATCAATATAGAACGTACTGAAGAAGCATTGGCTTTAGAACCCAATGTAGTTGCAACAGGTTGCCCATTTTGTAATACAATGATGACTGATGGTGTGAAACATTTTAACAAAAATACCGAAGTTGCCGTAAAAGATATAGTAGAACTTTTGGCAGAAGCAGAGGATTTATAAACCAGACATCAGATTTTAGACATCAGATAATAGATTTGGTCTGAAATCTGAAATCAAACATCTTAAAAATATGACCAAACAAGTTTCATATTTACTAATAATAGCAAGTGCTGCTTTATTAATTTTTGATTTTTATAGGTCAGGATTGAATTTTGATAATGGTCGAATTTTTAAAAATATTTCAAGCGTTTTATTGATCATTCTTTCAATAGTTAATTTGAGAAATTTAAAAAGTAAATCTTAATGAAAACAGATTTCAGAAATCAGACAATAGATTTGGTCTGAAATCTGAAATCTAATATCTGAAATCTAAAAAAAAATGAAAATAGAAGAATCAACCGCTGTAGAAACCAGTGATTTCAAAATATTAATTTATCCTGCAAGCAGAAGTTTGCAAGCAAAAGAAGTGAAAGAAATTACCGAAAAATTATACGATTTTCTTCCAACTTGGAATGCACATGGTAAATCTTTAACTTCTTCATTTAAAATAGATTATAAGCAATTTGTCATCATTTCTGTAGATGAAGAAAAAGTACAAGCATCTGGTTGTTCTATGGATTCTTTGAACAGATTGATGCGAGAAATAGATAAAGAATATCAATTAGGAATGTTT
Source organism: uncultured Flavobacteriales bacterium (assembly GCA_937876095.1). Taxonomy (GTDB): domain Bacteria; phylum Bacteroidota; class Bacteroidia; order Flavobacteriales; family Weeksellaceae; genus CALFIE01. The sequence continues at coordinate 8,540 of CALFIE010000064.1, forward strand.
GATAGAATGAAAGCTTGTTATCGTGAAAACGACGAAATAAAAACCCTGTCTTTAATAGAATTCCGAAACAAAATAAAATCGGGCGAACTGCAAAATATTGAAGTTTTCGATTTTTCTAAAGATACCTATGTGAATTATCTTTCGGATTTTCTCTTGCCTTTAAATAGAAGTTGGGCAGGAAACATCAAATAATTTTCCTAAACTTGAAATTTTCAGGAAACCCTTTTTGCGTTCTAAGCAGAGCCTAAGAATAAACGCAGAAAGGGTTTGTTGATAAAAATAACTACCCTATATTTGTAGTACAAATTTTGATATGCGTTACAAAATTCTTTTCATTTCTTCTTGGTTTCCCAACAAATTAGAGCCAACCAATGGAAATTTTGTGCAGCGTCATGCAGAAGCAGCTGCACTTTTTCACGACGTAGAAATTTTGCACGCAATTGGTGATTTTCATCAAAAAGAGAAATATTTTTTTGATGATACAATAATTAATGGAATTCGCACACTAATTGTGTATTACCGAAATACCAAAAATCCATTGCTCAATTTTTATAGAAGAATGAAAGCCTACCAATTAGGTTACCAAAAAATGCAAAAACCAGATTTGGTACACGGAAATGTTTTGCACAATAACCTGTTTTTTGCAGTCTATCTCAAAAAAAAGTTCGGGATTCCATTTGTTGTAACAGAACATTGGACTGTTCTTAGAAAAATCAATGAGAAAATCACTCCAAATTCTGTAAAAAGAACTGCTAGAATTATTGGGAACCGTGCCAATCACTTATTACCCGTGAGTAAAGATTTATCACAAGGTTTACAAAATCTGGGCATTAAAACTAAGATGAAAGTAATACCAAATGTAGTAAATACACATTTGTTTTTGCCCAAAAAAGGAGAAAATCAGATTCCAGTTTTTATACATATTTCTAATTTGATTCCGAGAAAAAATGCCGATAAAATTTTGCAAGTCGCCATCAAACTTTGGGAAAAAGGAGAAAAATTTAGATTACAAATTGGTGGAGATGGTGATATTTCTTCTTTAATGAAAATAAGAAACAATACCAATTTTAAAGAAAATATTGAGGTTTTTGGGATTCAAACATTACCACAAATAGCCGACAGAATGCAGAGATCAGATTGTTTTATTCTTTTCAGTTCAGATGAAAACCAACCTTGTGTAATAGCAGAAGCTTTTGCGAGCGGAATTTCGGTTATATCTACCAATGTTGGTGGAATTGGAGAGTTTTTCCCTCCTAATTTTGGGATTTTATTGCCAAAAGTTGATGAAGATTTATTAGAAAAAGCAATGCTTCAATTTATGCACGAAAGAAATAGAGCGACTAAAGATGAATTCGCAAGTTATGCTCAAGAGAATTTTTCGCAAGAAGCAATTGGTAAACAATTATCTGAAATCTATAAAGCTGTTTTATATGTTTAAAGGGTTTGAAATACAACTTAAAAACAATCAAATACAATATAATGTGTATTTTGATCCTCTATTTGATAATCTTAAATATGAAGATTCGGAGTTTTTAATTGTTCTGGAAGGTTGTATATTCAATAAAAGTAAACTACTGCAATTATATGGTTGTGAGGTTTTTAGCAAATTAATCAAGAAATTATATACACAAAAAAAAGAAAATTTCCCCAACGAATTTAGTGGCGAATTTAGAGGTTTTTTGTGGGATAAAATGAGTAATAAGGTATTCATTTTCAATAACCATACTTCTACCCAAAGAGTTTTTTATCACCAAACAGACGCACTAGATTTTTATGCAGACACCAATTTAGTACGACTTTCGAAAAAAGTTAAAGATGAAGAAAATACTATTCTATTGCCTAATTCAGACGCTTTTTATCAATTAATATCTATTGGTTATGTGTTAGATAAACTCACTCCTATAAAATATTTTTATAGATTATTAGACGCCTCGGTTATTGTTTTAGACTGTAATAATCATCTTTTTAAAATTAAGGATTACTACCAATTGTCAGCTGTTACAAATTTTAAAGGAACCAAAGAAGAAGCACTTTCAATTACCGATGAGTTATTTCAAAAAGCAGTTTCAGAGGAATATCAGAAGGATCTAGAATTAGGAAAGAATCACCTCACAACTTTAAGTGGTGGGTTAGATTCTCGTATGGTTTTGTTTTACGCCTTGAATGAAAACTACCGAGAAAAACAAAACTTATTTTGTTTTTCACAAAAAAATTATACAGATGAATTGGTTGCAAAAGAAATTGCAAAAGCACAAAATCTACCTTTAGAATTTGTATCATTAGAAAATTTTGATTTCATTTCAAATATAGATAAACTCACAAAAATAAGTGAAGGGCTTAACCTGTATATTGGAGCAATTCACGCAGACTTTGCAATGTCTAAAATGAGTAAAAAAAACACTGGATTAATACATACTGGACAATTAGGTGGTGCGATTTTGAATTCCTACATAAAATCAAAACATCAAAGAATGGTTGATATTTCGTCTTTAATCCAAAATAAAGAATTATATAACAACTGTAAAGATAATATTTTGCCTTATGTAAACGAAAACCAAAGTGAAGATTTGTTTTTAACTAAAAATTCGGGGTTTAATTCAACCATTTTAGGAAGTTTGGTCTTTAATCAATATTCTTATCAGAGCTCTCCGTTTATGAATAAAGATTTCTTGAAATTTATATTATCTATTCCTTATGAGTGGCGTTTTAGGAATGCTTTTTACATAGATTGGGTAAAAAAATATTGTAAAGATTCTACGCAGTTTGTATGGGAAAGAACTCATATGAAACCAAATTCAAAATGGAAAAATTATGTTGGAGAGGTTTTTGTAAGAAGACTTTTTAATTATTATCAATACATAACAAATAATGGGCAACAGATAAGTATGTTTCCTTATCAATTTTATTTTGAGAAAAATAATAATATTAAAAAAACTTATGACAATTATTTTAATAATCATCTAGATTTGCTAAATTATGATATAAAATTAAGGAAGTCTGTAGAAGATTTATATAGAAATAATAATTTTTTCAAAAAAGTTTTTGCAATTCATATTTTGTCTGTACATAAACTATATTTTTCATAAATGTTGAGTCTAAAAGAATATATTGGTAATTTTTTTAAAAATAAGGGGCAATATGTTTTTATGTCTCTGCTTATTGCAAAAATTTGTGGATTTATTTCTTCAGTCATTACAATTAGGCTTTTATCACAAAATGAGTATGGTGTAATTACAATAGTTGCTTCAGTTTTTGCTGTCTTTGCAACATTTAGTGGTTTTGGTTCGTCACAAGGCTTGCTTCGATTTGGGTCACTCACAAACAAACCTGAAGAGAAAGACCAACTAAATCAATATTTTTTTTATCAAGGTTTTTTGTATCAAATTCTTTTAAGTGTAATATTTCTTGTCTCGAGTTTGTTTTTCATCAAAAAATATGAAGATATATTAATGATTTTTGTTTTTTTTACGATAAGATTAATAGGTTTTTATTTTTTCAATCATATACAATCCTATTTTAGAATTCATCATAATAATAAAGAATTTTCATATATAAATAATTTTGTAAATATTTCTGGACTGATTTTACTTTTTATTTTCACCTATTTTTTAGGTCTAAAAGGTTATTTATTGGCTGTAACTATAACTCCTTTTTTATCTTTGTTTTGGTTTTTCAAACTTAAAAATTTCAAATTTTCGATGATTAAATTAGATAAAAAAGAGCTGTGGTTTTATTGCTTCCATGCAGTAATTACTGCTTTTTTTTCTGACTTTCTATTTTCTTTAGATATATTATTATTGGGGTTTTTAATTAATGAAAATGCGGTTGCTAGTTACAAAGTTGCCATTATTATTCCAGCTAATCTCACCTTTCTGGCAATATCTATGTTACAAACAGATTTTCCTAAATTAACACAACAATCTACCAATATTTCTTTTTTAAAAAATTATATTACCAATTATTACAAAATATTTACACCTATTTGCATCATTTTATTTTTGGTAGGATATTTTTTTTCAAAAGAAATTTTAACGTTTTTTTTTAGCAAAAACTACAATAGAGAAACTGAAGTTTTCACCATATTATTATTTGCATTTCTTATGAATATGCTTTTGAGAAATTTGTATGGAAATTTAATCTCTGCCGTAGGTAAAATGAAATATAATACAGTTATTTCAGTTGTTACATTGACGGTTTTATTGTGTGCAGCATTTATTTTAGTGCCTAAATATCAGGTTTTAGGAATGGGAATAAGTGTCTTATTATCGATGTTGATTTCAGGATTCTTAGCTTTGTATTTCTTTTATAGATATTTGAAAACGTTGAAATAAAAAATAGTTTTAACTTTGCTACTTATGAAAAATCTTTTTTTTGGTGGTGTCTTACTATTTTTGGTGTTTTGGTCGTGCAGAAACAGCGATGATTCTGTACAACAAATCGATCAGGTGATGAATCTTTATATTGATTCTTTAGGAAAAGACATGCTGAATTCCAAAATTTCGGGTTCGTATTACAGCGTTACGATGAATGATGTTTTGGGAAGCAAAGATTACGCTCCAGTTACTGTAAATATCAAAAAAAACACTGATACCATTGCTTATCTGGAATATGTAGCTGGAGCAAAACGACTTTTGATAGACTCAATAAATCCAGATAACAAAAAATATGCGTCGGTAATTGCTTTGGCAATGACCAAAAAAGTGGCAGGTTCTAACACCACCAAAACCACCAAAGATACCATGAGAATTATCTATTCTTCTACACCGCAGCAATTTGAAATCAGTAGTCTGTATTACAACAACGTTTTGGTGTTCAGTAAAACATCAGGACAGCCAAACATCATCAAAATCGTAAAATAATTACGTAAATTTGCAACTGTAATTTGAAATTTGAGATTAATAATTTGAAATTGTTTCAAAATAGTAAAATCTCAAATCTCAAATCGTTAATCTCAAATTATAAAAAATGTTACAAGTAAGTTTTTTGCGCGACGAAAAAACGCGCGTTTTGGAAGGTCTTAAAAAAAGAAATTTCAAAAATTTGGAATTGGTAGATGAAGCCATCCTTTTAGATGACGAAAGAAGAAAAACCCAACAAGAACTGGATTCGCAATTGGCGGAAATCAACAAGATTTCCAAAGAAATTGGAATCCTAATGAAAGAAGGCAAAAAAGAAGAAGCAGAAAATGCTAAATCTACAACTGCGCAATACAAAGAATCGTCTAAAGAACTTACTGCAAAACTATCTGAAACAGAAACTGCTCTACAACATATTCTGTACCAAATCCCGAACATTCCATACGAAAAAGTGAAAGCTGGAGTTTCTGCAGATGATAACGAAATTGTCTATCAATCTCACGAAGTTCAAGGTTTGGGAGAAGGCGCAATTCCGCATTGGGAATTAGCGAAAAAATATAATTTGATCGATTTTGAACTCGGCGTGAAAATCGCAGGTGCAGGTTTTCCAGTTTATTTGGGAAAAGGTGCAAGATTGCAACGTGCACTTGTACAATATTTTTTAGATAAAAAT
>CALFIE010000065.1 GCA_937876095.1 uncultured Flavobacteriales bacterium
GCAACTTCCAGGTACTCTGCGTAATTGCCATAATAGACGTATTTCATAGGGTCTGTTTCTCCGTAACGCACTCGTAATGTGTGAGTTGTATGTATCATTTTAAGTGTTAAATTATACATACAAATATATTTTTAAATAATCAATAGCACAAAAATTTTTTTATAAAAAAATAAAATATCATATTTGTATTCTCTTTAGAACTAATAATCCGAACACAAATTTTAATGAATATAATGGATGAGAATTTAACAATGATATGGGAAAAGTGCCTCGTTTTTATGAGGGATAACTTAAATGCAGCAGAGGTGAATTCTGACCTGAAAAAGTTAGAAAATTCATTCGATTTGTTGTTTGATAAGGTTCAACCTGTATCACTGGTAAATTACAATCTTACACTTTTGGTTCCTAGTGATTTTTACAAAGAATACATAGAAGACAATTATCTGTCTTTACTTTCTGCTGCCCTGAAAAAAAATATCGGGAAAGGTGTGAAGTTGTGGTATTCTGTGATGGAAAACAAACCAACAGGAAAAGAAAAACCAATTGTACAAAATATCAAAGGAAATTCTACACCAGTCCCTAAAATTCAGGAAGCACGACCATTGCCTTCACCAAAAAATATGGTGAATCCTTTTGCAGTTTTGGGACAGAGAAAAGTAAATATAGATTCTAACTTAAATGCACAACTTTCTTTTGATGCATTTGTAGAAGGAGAAAGTAATAAATTTGCTTCTACCGTTGCCAAATCTATTGCAAAAAGGCCTGGTTCTACTGCATTTAACCCACTTTTTATTCATGGTGGAGTTGGAGTTGGCAAAACACACCTTGCTCATGCAATTGGTCTAGAAGTGAAACAACATTTGCCAGACAAAGTAGTTCTATATCTTTCTTCAGAAAAATTTATTCAACAATTTGTTTCTGCTGCAAAAGCTCAAAACAAAACCGATTTTCAAAATTTTTACCAAATGGTAGATGTTTTGATTATAGATGATATACAATTTTTGTCGGGTAAAGCAGCTACACAAGACAGTTTCTTCCATATTTTTGATTATTTGCACCAAAACGGAAAGCAAATTGTTTTAACTTCTGATAAAGCTCCTGTTGATATTCAAGACATTCAGGAACGAATTGTTTCCCGTTTCAAATGGGGACTTTCTGCAGAAATTAAATCGCCAGATTTCGAAACCAGAAAGCAAATCATCATAGATAAACTCAGCAGAGACGGAATTACACTTACTGAAGATATGGTAGATTTCTTAGCAGGTGAAGTGAAATCTAATGTAAGAGAATTGATTGGTGTAATAAATTCGGTGATTGCGTATTCTACGATTTATAAGTCAGATTTGAGTTTAGAATTACTGAAAGATACCATTAATAAGATTGCAGCAAATCAGAAAAAAACCATCAATATTCTTTATATACAAGATATGGTTTGCGAATATTTTGGCATACAAAGAGAACAACTATTATCTAAAACCAGAAAAAGAGAAATTGCTTTGCCAAGACAATTAGCCATGTATTTTGCCAAAGAATACACCAATGCTACTTTTTCTAAAATTGGGGAAGAAATGGGCGGTAAAGATCATTCTACGGTGATGTACGCTTGCGAAACCATCAAAGATGTTTCTAAAATAGATAAAGAACTGAAAAAATACGTGAAAGAACTTACTGAGAGAATAAAACAATAGTTTTTTCGTTCAAATAGAAAAATAAGTTTCCTTTCAAAATATTTTTTTTGAAGGGATTTTTTTATCAATCATTAGTAAAATACAATATCAATAGTCATTTATTCAAAATATGAAAATACTTATGGTTTGTCTCGGGAATATTTGCCGAAGTCCACTTGCAGAAGGAATCCTGAAATCTAAACTCCCAGAAAATTTTGTAGTAGATTCTGCAGGAACCATCTCTAATCACCGTGGTGAAAATCCAGATCAACGTTCTATAAAAACTGCTGAAAATCACGGGATTGATATTTCTAACCAACAATCTAGACCTATTACCAAAAGTGATTTAGATACCTTCGATTTGATTTTTTGTATGGACAAAAATAACCTGAAAGATGTACAAAATTTGTCTAAAAATGATAGACAACTCTCCAAAATTGCACTTTTGGTAGAAGAAAAAAATGTACCAGATCCATATTGGGGAAATTTGCAAAATTTTGAAGAAGTATATCAAATGATTGATGAAGCCTGCGAAAAAATCGCCAAAAAATTAATGAAAAATCTCGATGTTTCCCAGCTGAATTTGGGAGCGTAATTTTTTTGGACTTTGTCAAAGTTTTTGCGAAGCAAAGGAATCTTTGACAAAGTTTTGAAAATTTGACAAAATTGATTCTTATTACTTTTTTTATTCTAAATTTTTGTCTTTTTACTTTTATCTTTTTACTTTTATCTTTGCAATATGCTTTTCCTTATTCCAGCCTATTTATCAGAAGATTCGCCGATTGATTATTTTGCACCAATCATTGCAGAGTATATTCTGAAGACCGATTGTTTTTTCGTAGAAAATGAAAAAACCGCCAGAAAAGTCATCAAATTTTTTGCTCCAGAAAAAAAACAAGCAGATTTGAAGCTTTTTCTGTTAGATAAATATTCTGAATCCAATGATTTGAAAGAAGCACAAATTTTGATGAAATCAGGCCAAGATTTCGGTTTGCTTTCTGAAGCAGGTTTGCCTTGTATTGCAGATCCCGGAAATTTGATGGTGAAATGGTGCCACGAAAATAGCATAAAAGTAGTCCCGATAAATGGACCGAGTTCTATTGTTTTAGCGCTGGTTTCTAGTGGTTTCAACGGACAAGAATTTACTTTTAATGGATATTTACCAATTGATAAATCTGAGAAGAAAAAGAAAATTCAACAATTAGAAAGTATGGTGCAGAAATCGGGTTTTTCCCAAATTTTTATGGAAACTCCGTACCGAAACAATCAGTTGTTAGAAGATTTGTTGCAAGTATTATCGCCAAATACCAAGTTGTGCATTGCTGCAAACATCAATCATCCAACCGAAGAATTCATAAAAACCCTAAAAATTTCAGATTGGAAAAATAAAAAACCGGAACTTCATAAAATTCCGGCAGTATTTGTTTTGGGGAGGTAATTATCAATACCTTAATTTAAAATGGTAGTTATTGAAAAAGGAATAAAAGAAATAAAACCAATAATCGATCAAAAAATCAGCGGAACACTAATCCAATGAATTTTTTTATTGGTTTTGTTTTGATGACTTGCAGCGTATTCAGCGAAAAGTTAGTCTATTTTTCTCACTATTTTCTTAAAATTTTGTCCATGGTTTTTCCTTTTGCTAATTCATCTATTAATTTATCTAAATAACGGATTTTTTGCATCAAAGGATGTTCTATATTTTCGACGCGATAACCACAAATTACTCCTGTAATTTTATCGACATTGTGATTTATTTGTGGTGCATTTGCAAAGAAATCTTCAAAACTGGTTTTGTTTGCAAGCAATTCATTCAATTGACTATCATTGTATGCAGTGAGCCAAAAAATAATCTGGCGAACTTCTTCTTTGGTTCGTCCTTTTTTTTCGGCTTTTGCTATATAATGAGGATAAACACTTACGAAAGGCATTTTGAATACTCGCTCTTGATTGTTCATTTTAGAAATTTTGTGACCATCAAAAATATTAAAAATTTTGAAAAAAAATCTCTAACGATTATCCTCTTTTATTAACTTCCAACCTCCATCTTCCAACTTTATCCTATCTCAATTCCGTTTTCAACCTTTTCGTCGGGAGTTACGAATGCCAATTTTCCATCTGTTTTTGTGGTTAAAAACAACATTCCTTGTGATTCTATACCACGGATTTTTCTTGGGGCAAGATTCAGTAAAATCATCACTTGTTTCCCAATGATTTCTTCTGGAGTAAAACTCTCTGCAATACCTGAAACTACCGTTCTTACATCAATTCCTGTATCTACTTTTAGTTTTAATAATTTGTCGGCTTTTTCTACTTTTTCAGCTTCTAGAATGGTAGCAGTTCTAAGATCAATTTTTGTAAAATCGTCAAATTGTATTTCGTCTTTCATTGGATTTGCTTTCGGGTTGGTTTTCATGTAGGAACGCGCTTCAAGCACGTTCTTACTTTTGGTGTTTTCTAATTTTTGAATTTGAAAATCGATGGTTTCATCTTCAATTTTAGAGAAAAGAAGCGAACTTTCATTGATTTTATGTCCAGTTTTTACTAAAATTGTAGTGGTTTCTACTTCTTGCCAAGAAATTTTCTGAGTTCCGAACATTTTCAATAATTTTTCTGAAGAAAATGGCATAAATGGTTCGCACAATTGAGCTAAACCAACTGCAATTTGTGCAGCGACAAACAATGAATTTTCGGCTTTTTCTGGTTGGTCTTTAATGGTTTTCCAAGGTTCTTCGGTTTGTAGATATTGGTTTCCAAATCTTGCCAAATTCATTAATGATGAAAGCGAGTTTCTGAACTCATATTTTTCTAAAAATTCTGAAATTTCTTTGGCTGTTTTACCAATTTCGGCTAATTCAGAAGCGTTTTCATTACCTTGTGGAATAACTCCATCATAATATTTATGAATTAACACCGCAACTCTGTTGATAAAGTTCCCAAAAATCCCAACCAATTCTGAATTGTTTTTGGTTTGGAAATCCTTCCACGTGAAATTGTTATCCTTGGTTTCTGGCGCAGAAGAAAGTAATGTATAGCGCAAAACATCTTGTTGACCAGGGAATTCTTCTACATATTCATGCGCCCAAACTGCCCAATTTCTACTGGTAGAAATTTTGTCGTTTTCGAGATTTAGAAATTCAAAAGCCGGAACATTGGTTGGCATAATGTAATCTCCGTGAGCTTTCATCATCGCAGGAAAAATAATGCAATGGAACACGATATTGTCTTTCCCAATGAAATGTATAAGGTCGGTTTTTTCGTTTTGCCAATAGTCTTTCCAGTTTTTACCATTTTTTTCTGCCCATTCTTTGGTGAAAGAAATATAGCCAATTGGCGCATCAAACCAAACGTAGAGTACTTTTCCGTCTGCATCAGGTAACGGAACAGGAACTCCCCAGTTTAAATCACGGGTCATTGCACGAGGTTTCAAGCCATCATTCAACCAAGATTTTACTTGTCCGTAAACATTGGGTTTCCAATCGTTTTTGTGTCCTTCAATAATCCATTCATTCAAAAAATCTTCGTAATCATTGAGTGGAAGGTACCAATTTTTGGTAGGTTTCAAAACGGGTACATTTCCACTTAACATCGATTTTGGATTGATGAGTTCAGACGGTGAAAGTGTAGTGCCACATTTTTCGCACTGATCACCATAAGCATTTTCATTACCACAATTGGGGCAAGTTCCTACTATATATCGGTCTGCGAGAAATTCGCCGGCTTGTTCGTCGTAATATTGTTCAGAAATTTCTTCGGTAAATTTCCCTTTATCATACATTGTTTTGAAGAATTCAGAAGCGGTTTCGTGGTGAACTTTAGAAGTCGTTCTAGAATATTCGTCAAAAGAAATTCCTAAATCTATAAATGATTTTTTGATAATTTCGTGGTATTTATCTACGATATTTTGTGGAGTTACCCCTTCTTTTTTTGCTCTTATTGTGATGGGAATACCGTGTTCATCGCTTCCGCAGATGAAAGCAACCTCATTTCCTAATCTACGTTGAAATCTTGCATACACATCTGCAGGAATATACACTCCTGCTAAATGCCCAATATGAACCGGACCGTTTGCATAAGGCAAAGCTGCGGTAATCATCTTTTTTTTTGACATTTTCTTCTTAAATTTAGTGCAAATATAAGGGTATTGTTTTTAAAAAAAAATAAGGGCTTTTTAAGAAAAAAATGGTAAAAAAAATAGAAAAGATATCTTAAAATCACAATATTAGTTAAACAATCATTTGATTATTGAAACATTTGTTAATACCTCAATATGAGATAATAATATTGTAAGTTTTTGTAAATGAGATTTATGTAAAAAAAATGATAAATAATTTATGATATTTGTCAGAATATTTCAATAATATTGATGAAAAATTATTAGTATTTGAAAAAATGCTTAAATTGCAATGCTTATTTATGATAAGAAATTGAATTAGAATATTAATCCTTAAATTTTATTTTTGTGAGAAACTATAGTACAGTTTTAAAAATTGCTCCTGCTTTTTTATTAGCAGGTGCAATGTTGCAAGCACAAACAACAGACAGTCTCAAAACAAAAGAGATTGAGCAGGTTGTTTTAATTGGTTATGGAAAACAGAAGAAACAAGATTTAACTGGTTCTGTTGCTTCGGTTACTTCCAAAGATTTTAATCCTGGATCTACATCTGCTGATCAGTTAATTACTGGTAAAGCTCCTGGTGTTACTGTAACAGGTAATGGAGGTAACCCTGGTTCAGGATCTACAATAAGAATTCGTGGCGGTGCTTCTTTGAGTGCATCCAATGATCCGCTTATTGTTATCGACGGTATTCCAATGGATTATAATAACGTTTCCGGTGCTGCAAATGCTTTAGCACTTATAAATCCTAATGATATTGAATCTTTTGATATTCTGAAAGATGCTTCTGCTGCGGCAATCTATGGTAACCGTGCATCCAACGGTGTTATCTTAATTACAACAAAAAGAGGACGTTCAGGAAAATTAAAAATTGAATTCAATACCAATGCATCGGTATCGACAAAAATGGGTAATCTGAATGTTTTGAACGCAGATGAATTTAGTGCTTTTGTATCAGATTATTCGTCAGCAAACTATATTAACAAATTAGGTAAATCTGATACAAACTGGCAAGACTTAATTTACCAAAATGCATGGGGAACCGATAACAACCTTTCTTTTACAGGTGGGCTTAAAAGGTTGCCTTTCCGTTTATCTTTAGGATACAACGAACAGAATGGTATTGTAAAAACCAATGAATTCAGAAGAACTTCTGCTGCACTTAATCTTGCTCCAAAATTTTTGGATAATCACCTTACGGTAAATGTAAACCTGAAAGGTTCAATGACGGAAAACCGTTTTCCTGCAGGTGTAATTGGTGCGGCTCAGTATTTTGATCCTACGCAACCAGTTTACGACTATTCCACTAAAGGAGCAACTGTAGGAAATTACTGGGAGTGGTATTTACCAAGTGGTTCTTTGAACGGAAATGCAACTAGAAATCCATTAGCTTCTTTATACGGACGCAGAGATGTTTCTACAGTTTTTAGAGGGAATGCAGGACTTCAGTTAGACTATAAATTTCATTTTCTTCCTGAATTAAGATGGAATTTGAATACAGGTTATGATTATCAAAAAGGAACAGGTGCTGTAACAGAATATCCAGGCTATGCCAATATGGTTGTTAGTGGAAATATAAGTACAAGAAGAGATTATGCCCAAGAAAAGAAAAACAAACTTTTGGAAACTTATCTTAATTATGTAAAGAATATTAGCGCTATAAATACTACGGTTGATTTAATGGCGGGTTATTCTTATCAAAATTTTCATGATATCCTTCCGGGAGCTACTACTTATTTTGGAAATCCAACAAAACTTCCTTCAAGTTCTAACGATTATGAAGGTAAACTTGTTTTATTAGGGTTTTATGGTAGAGCAATCTTCACAATTGCTGACAAATATATTTTTACTGGATCCGTAAGAAGAGATGCTTCATCGAGATTTTATAACGGTACCGATGATTTGACCAATATATGGGGAACTTTTCCTGCTGTTTCAGCAGCTTGGAAAATTAAGAATGAAAATTTTATGAAAAATATCTCTTCAGTTAGTGATCTTAAATTGAGGGCTGGTTGGGGTGAAACTGGACAACAGGAATTAGGTGGTTATTATCTTTCATTCCCTTCATACAGTATTTCAGAAGCACAAGCACAATACGGTTTTGGCGACCAGTTTTATTTTATGTATCGCCCAAGTCAATATAACCCAGCTCTAACATGGGAAACAACGACAACAATTAATGCTGGCTTAGATTTCGGATTTATTAACAATAGAATTTCAGGATCAATAGACTGGTTTAGAAAAAATACTAGAGATTTACTAGGTAACGTTTCTGTTCCTGCGGGAGAATTCAGCAACCGTAACAACAAAAACATAGGTGAAATGGAAACTGAGGGTTATGAATTGTTATTGAACATTACTCCTGTGAAAAATAAAAAAACAACATGGGATGTTAGTTTTAATGCAGCCCATTACAATCCAAGAATTACTTCACTTTCTGATCAAATTAAGGATGGATATGTTATACAAACTGGTGGAATTTCCGGTGGTGTTGGTAATACAGTACAAGGACATTCTGTAGGCTATACTCCTTTCTCATTCTATGTCTACCAACAAGCTTACGATGCTTCAGGAAAGCCTATAGACGGTGTTTATGTTGACAGAAACGGTGACGGAAAAATAACAGCAGAAGGTGATAAATATTTCTACAAATCTACTACTCCTGATGCTACATTTGGGTTTAGTACAAGACTTCGTGTAGATAAGTGGGATTTTGCAACTTCATTGCGTGCAGTTATAGGTAACTATGTATACAATAACTTTGCTTCACAATCCAACCTTCAAAGCATTGCTACCAACGAATACCTTCAAAATATTTCTGCAGTTACGGCTAACTACGGATTCAAAACGCCACAATATTGGAGTGATATTTTCGTAGAAGACGCATCTTTCCTTAGAATGGATAACTTTACAGTAGGGTATAACTTCGGAGAAGTTTTTGGTGACAGAAGTAACCTGAGAATTTACGGGATGGCTCAAAACGTATTTGTAATTTCTGATTACTCTGGTGTTGATCCTGAAATTTTTGGAAACATAGATAACGGATTTTATCAAAGACCAAAGGTATATTCACTTGGCTTGAACTTTCAATTTTAATTAACAAATTTTAATAAAATGAAATTATTTAATATTAAATCAAAAACATTAGTAGCTGTTTCTTTAGGTTTGCTATTATCAACTTCTACCATATCATGTATAAATGATTTGAAGCAGGAACCTATAACAGAAATTACCTCTGCAAGCCTATACAAAGATTTTAACAATTACAATAATCTTTTGGCAAAATTATATGGTGGTTTAGCAGTTGGAGGACAGTCCGGAGGTGATGGCAATGGTGATATTGCTGATATTGATGGTGGTTTTTCGAATTATATGAGACTTCTTTACACTTTGCAAGTAATTACTACTGATGAAGCTGTAATTGGATGGAATGACGGTACGCTTCATGAATTTCACAAAATGATCTGGACTCCTGCAAACGAATTTAACAATGCAATGTATTACAGACTTTTTACTGAAGTAGCTTTCTGTAATGAATTCATCAAGAATACAACAGATGATATGCTTGCTAAAAACGGAATTACTGGAAGTAATCTGGATGAGGTAAAATCCATGAGAGCGGAAGCAAAATTCTTAAGAGCACAGGCTTATTATCATCTTCTTGACCTTTATGGAAATGTACCATTTGTGGATGAAACCACTTTTGGAGCTTTACCAAAACAAAAAACAAGAACGGAAATTTTCAACTATGTAGAATCTGAACTGAAAAGTGCAGAAAATGAATTGAAAGCTCCAAAATCCAACTTATACGGAAGAGCTGACAAAGCAGCTGCTTGGTCTTTGCTTGCAAGATTGTATCTTAATGCTCAAGTTTATACAGGAACTGCAAGAAATGCGGATGTTATTACTTATGCTAACAAGGTTATTGGTGCAGGTTACACTTTGAATTCTTCTTATGAAAACCTTTTTCTTGCGGATAATAATGCTAACAATCCTGAAAATATTTTCTCAATCGTTTATGATGGTCTGAAAACACAAACCAATGGTGGTACAACTTATTTAGTTCATGCTGCTGTAGGTGGAAACATGAATCCTACAAATTTCGGAATCAACTCAGGATGGGGTGGTCTGAGAACGACAAAAGCATTTGTTCAGAAATTTGAATCTACTGATTTAAGAGGAAGGTTCCATACCAACAATCAAACTTTAGAAATAAACGATTTGGGAAGTTTTAATGATGGTTATGCATTCATTAAATATAAAAATTTAAAAAAAGACGGTACACCAGGAATACATAATAACTGGGTAGAAGCAGACCTTCCTGTTTACCGTTTGGCAGACATATATTTAATGTATGCTGAAGCAACACTTAGAGGTGGTGGAGGTAATCTTACTACCGCATTAGGATATGTTAATCAGTTAAGAACAAGAGCTAATGCTTCTGCCGTAACAGCAATTGATTTGGATTTCATTTTGGATGAAAGATCAAGAGAACTTTCTTGGGAAATGACGAGAAGAACAGATCTTATCCGTTATGGACGTTTCACCACAGCTACTTACTTATGGCCTTGGAAAGGAAACGTAAAAGCAGGAACCGCAGTTGCTGACTATAGAAACCTTTTCCCAATTCCAAACAATGAAATGGTGGTAAATTCTAATTTAACTCAAAATCCTGGTTATTAATTTTAAAAACATCAATTTGAAATGAAAAACATATTTAAATTTTTATTAATTGCATTATTTGGCATCCTATTGATTTCTTGTGAAAAAGATGAGGATAGAGCAATATTGGTAAACCCATCTGCTTCCAGCCTCACTTCAAATAAAACCTCAGTTGTCTTGGATAAGACTACTCCAAATGCCGAGGCAATAACTTTTGAATGGGTGAACCCTAATTATGGTGTAAAAGTTGCAAATGCAAATGAACTGCAATTTGCAAAAAAAGGGACTAATTTTGCAAACAGTAAATCAGTTGTTTTGCAAGATGGAACTAAATCAAAAACGTATACACATAGTGATTTTAATACAATTATGCTAGATGCGGGAATGATCCCAGGTATAAACAATGAAGTAGAAGTAAGGATGGTTTCTAAATTGGGAACATACAATACTGTTATTTCAAATATTATCACGTTGAATATAAATCCTTATCTTACGGCTTATCCAAACTTTCATATTGTTGGTGATGCATCTGCAGTTGGTTGGAATGCTGCTGGATCGCAGATTTTATACAAAGCAGACAATATTGCAAAAATATATACCTATTTGGAAAATGGAAAGTATTTTAGATTTTTAGGTCAAAAAGACTGGAATCCTTTGAATTATAGTTTAGATGCGACAGGAATAAATTCTTCCTATAAATATTTTAAAACCTGGTCTTCAAATCTTTCTCCATCTACACCAGAAAATATCCAGTTTACAGGTCCAACAGGAATGTACAGAATTTTAATAGATGCTGATGCAACACAAAAATCAATTAATATTACTCCTTCGTCAATTTCTACGTTTAACCCTTCTAATTTATATTTAGTAGGTTCTATAAACGGTTGGAATGCCGCAGGAGCGATTCTGATGATGAATCTGGGAGATGGTAAGTTTGAAATAGTAACTAATAATTTACCTAATGATGCTCAGTTCAAGTTTATTGGTCAACAGTCTTGGGGTAACTTGGAATGGGGTAACCTTTCTGTAGCAGGAAATTCAGGGTTTTTGGGTCCAAAAGGTGATAATGATAATATTAAATTTGATGGAAACGGATTAAATTATAAAATTTCTGTCGATATCAAAATGGGAACTTATAAAATAGTAGTTCTTTAAAATACAAAAGAAACAATAATCAAAACTGTTGCTTTTTTAGCAGCAGTTTTTTTATGTAATTATTTCAATAATACAACGCAATATACTTTGTTACTTCTACCATTTTGTATAAATTTAAAGTCTGAAAATAATCTTTATGAAGCATATAAAATTTGGAACTTTTTTCCTTTTTGTAGGAAGTTTTTGCTTAAACGCCCAATCTATTAAATCACCTGATGGAAAATTTGAAATGAATTTTCTCCTAAAAAATGGCGCTCCATTTTATAACTTACAATACGAAGGTAAAACAGTTCTGGAAGATTCTAAACTTGGATTTAGATTGTTGAGAGATAACACAGTAACTTGGGGAAACACTGAGCCAACCGAAAATCAAAAACAACTTTTGCGAGGGTTTGAAGTGGTAGATTTTCAAAAAGATTCTAAAAACGAAACTTGGTCTCCAGTAATGGGAGAAAAGAAGAATTACATCAACCATTACAATGAAATGACGGTTACTCTTCTTCAATCTAAAGAAGACCGAAAAATTAAAATTAAATTTCGACTTTTTGATGATGGATTGGGTTTCAGATATGAGTTCCCTCAACAGAAAAATCTTAATTATTTTGTCATAAAAGAAGAGGATACAGAGTTCAATTTCCCAACAGATATGAAATCTTGGTGGATTACTGGTGATTACGAAACCGAAGAATACCAACCACAAACTACTTTAGTTTCCGAAATTCCTCAAAAATGGCCAAACAGTTTTGATGGTAATGCATCACAAGAACCTATAAAAAATGCGGTGCAAACTCCATTAATGATGAAAAAAGAAGGCAAAGAACCTTTGTACATCAACCTTTCCGAAGCTGCGCTGATAGATTATCCCGCTTCTAACTTAGAAGTAGATGCCAAAAATTTCTCCTTCAAAATTCATCTTACACCAGATGCGCAAGGTGCAAAAGGTTACATACAAACCTCATTTAATACACCTTGGAGAACCATCATTGTCGCTCCAAAAGCAGAAACAGTTTTGTCGTCGAAAATGATTTTTAATCTAAACGAACCTACCAAATACAAAGACACTTCTTGGATACATCCTACAAAATATATGGGAGTTTGGTGGCAAATGTTTGTCCCAAATCGTGGAAGTTGGAGCTATGCAGACCTAGATAATGTGAAATTAGGTGAAACCGATTATACCAAAGTAACACCCAATAAAACACACGCAGCCAACAATGCCAATGTGAAAAAGTATATAGATTTTGCTTCTGAAAATGGTTTTGATGCACTTCTTGTTGAAGGTTGGAACGAAGGTTGGGAAGACTGGTTTGGAAAATCCAAAGAATTTGTGTTTGATTTTATCACACCATATCCTGATTTTGATATCCAGATGCTGAATGATTATGCTCATCAAAAAGGCATCAAACTCATTATGCATCACGAAACTTCGGCTTCTGCAACCAACTACGAACGTTGGATGGAACAAGCATTTCAGTTGATGAATAAACACGGTTATGATGCTGCAAAAACAGGTTATGTAGGAAATATTATTCCGAGAGGTGAAAAACACTACTCGCAATGGACCATCAATCATTACCAAAGAGTAGTAGAAAAAGCAGCCGAATACAAAATTATGATCAATTCTCACGAATCGGTAAGACCAACTGGTCTTAGCAGAACCTATCCGAATTGGATTGCTGCAGAAGCAGCTCGTGGAACAGAATTTGAAGTTTTTGGTGGCAACAATCCAGACCATCAAACCATTCTACCATTTACCAGATTTATGGGTGGACCTATGGATTACACACCAGGAATTTTCCAGACCAAAATAAATTATTACGATCCAAAAGATACCCGATTTATAAAAACTACTTTGGTAAAACAGTTGGCTTTGTATGTCGTGATGTATTCTCCGCTTCAGATGGCAGCAGATTTACCCGAAAATTACTCCAAACATATGGATGCTTTTCAGTTCATAAAAGATGTAGCGGTGGATTGGGATGACACCGTAATTCTTGCAGCAGAACCAGGAGATTATATTCACACCGCTAGAAAAGCCAAAAATTCTGAAAATTGGTTTGTTGGCGGCATTACCGATGAAAATTCAAGAGATTTTACGGTAGATTTTTCGTTTTTAGATAAAGGAAAAAAATATGAAGCGACCATTTATGTAGACGGAGATACCGCAGATTACATCAATAATCCGCAATCCTATAAAATTTATAAAAAAACAGTAACATATACTTCTAAATTACCTATGAAATTGGTAAGAAGTGGAGGATATGCGATTTCTGTAAAGCCGATAAAATAAATATTTTTTTGAAAATAATTGCAATTTTAAAATAATTTGGGCGCCTTTATCCGCCTTCCGTTCCCGCTTTTTTATATTTTTTTTAGGAAAAATATAAAAAGAGCTCCACTCAAGTCGGGGCGCAAAAGCCCGCTAAAAATAAATTTTGAAAAAATATTTCATAATCAAACATCATGAAAAAGCTCACCCTTTTATTCTTTATGATTTCAGCCATTTACTTTTCGCAAATCCAAAAAGTAGAACCTGTATTTTGGTGGAAAGGAATGAAAAATCCCGAACTTCAGATCTTGGTTTATGGCAAAGACATTGCCAAAAATCAAATTGAACTTTCAGACGGAGTTCAAATTAAAAATCTCACAAAAGTCGAGAATCCAAACTACGTTTTCATTACGGTAAATACCAATGAAATCAATACTTCAAAGTTTAAGATTAATGTGAAAAACGGTAGTAAAGTGCTCGGTTCTTACGAGTACGAATTAAAAGCAAGAAAGCCAAACTCTGCCAATCGAGAATCTTACACATCCAAAGATGTGATATATTTAATAATGCCCGATCGATTTGCCAACGGAAATCCAAAGAACGATTCTCAACCAGACTTGTTAGATAAATTTAATCGACAAGATCCAAACGGAAGACACGGCGGAGATTTACGAGGAATCATCAATAACCTCGATTATTTACAAAATTTAGGAGTAACAACACTTTGGTTAACCCCTGTAAATCAGGACAATGAAAAAAAATATTCTTATCACGGTTACGCACAAACCGATTTGTATAAAATTGATGGAAGATACGGCACCAATGAAGAGTATAAAGAACTTTCAGCTGAGTTGAAGAAGCGAAATATGAAACTCATTCAAGATTACGTTACCAATCATTGGGGAATTTCACATTGGTTGATTCAGGATTTACCGATGAAAGATTGGATTCACCAGTTTCCTGATGGCGAATCAAGCGAAGCGTATCTTGACCAAAGGGAAAAAAAAGGTTTCAAACGTTCCAATTATCACACCACGACTCAGTTCGACACCAATGCTTCAAAAATTGATAAAACGGGTGCTTTAGACGGTTGGTTTGATACGACGATGCCTGATATTAATCAGTCTAATCAATTGGTTTTGAAATATTTAGAACAAAATGCAATTTGGTGGGTTGAATACGCAGATTTAGATGGACTGCGTGTAGATACATTCCCATACAATGACAGAGAAGCCATTTCAAAATGGTGCAAATCCATAACTGATGAATATCCGAAACTCAATATTGTTGGCGAAGCGTGGATGTACAATCCAGCTCACATTTCGTTTTGGCAAAAAGATTCTAAAATCGGGGCGATTCAGAATTTCAACTCCAATTTACCTTCGGTAATGGATTTTCCTTTAACAGAAGCCATTCCGCTCGCTTTCAAAGAAGACGATGGCTGGATCAACGGAATGGTAAAAATCTACAATTCTTTTGCCAGCGATTTCCTGTATCCCGACATCAACAACATTTTGGTTTTCCTAGAAAATCACGATACAGAAAGGTTTAACGAAATTTTCAATGCAAAACCAGAGTACTACAGAATGGCGCTCACTTTAATCGCAACTTGTCGTGGAATTCCGCAATTGTACTACGGTTCCGAAATTGGGATGCGTGGTCAGAAATCCAAAGGAGACGGTGATATCCGCAGAGATTTTCCGGGAGGTTGGTCAGGAGATGCGCAAAACGCCTTCGTTTCCAGAACTTCTGAGCAAAAAGAATTTTACGATTTCACCCAAAAAATCCTGAATTGGCGAAAATCCAAAGAAGTTATTCACACCGGTAAAACGATGAATTTCTTGCCCGAAAACAAGGTTTTTACTTTTTTCAGATACAATGATAAGGAAAAAGTGATGGTCATCATTAATAATAATGATAAACCACAAACGCTTGCCACGAAGCACTTTGCAGAAATCATTCCTGAAAATTTCAATGCAAAAGAGGTCATTTCAGATAAAGTAATTTTGGTAAACAAAACATTGGAAATTCCCGCAAAATCATCATTAATTTTAGAAATAAAATAAAAAATCTGTTAAATCAACAATATCTGCGAGTAAATACAAAAATTAAATTATGAAAATCTTCCAACTTTTATTTGTTTTAATATTTTTTCAAATCACTTCAGCTCAAATAACCACCTCAAAATTTGATACTGAAAAAGCAAAAATCACCACCGTTTTAGACGATTTAAACAAATTCGCTTCTGAAGCCAATTTCGAAAAATATTTTGCACTCTACGCAGAAGAATCCACTTTCATAGGCACCGATGCTACTGAAATCTGGAACAAAAAAGAATTTATGGCGTATGCAAAACCTCATTTTGACAAAGGAAAAGCGTGGAGTTTCAAATCTTTAAAAAGAAATATCTATTTCAGTAACGATGGAAAATATGCGTGGTTTGATGAATTGTTAGATACTCAAATGAAAATCTGCAGAGGTTCCGGAGTTTTAGAAAAAATAAAAGGAATTTGGAAAATTAAACAATATGTACTTTCTATGACCATTCCAAACGATGTAACTAATGAAGTTATTAAATCAAAATCCGCAATAGAAGATGGATTACTTCAGAACTTTCAGAACAATAAATAGTATTGAAATTATTTAGAAAAAATAGGTAATTTCACCATTCATAAAATAACGATAATGACAAACAATACAAAACCTTTACTATCTATTTCGCAAATCATCAATATGAGTGTTGGTTTCTTTGGAATTCAATTTGGTTGGGATTTACAAAGAGCAAATATGGGGAGAATTTACGAAAATTTGGGTGCAAATCCAGATCAAGTTCCCTTATTATTTTTAGCTGCACCATTAACTGGATTGCTAGTTCAACCCATTATTGGTTATTTGAGCGACAAAACTTGGCATCCGACTTTTGGCAGAAGAAGACCTTATTTTTTTATAGGAGCACTTTTCGCTTCAATTGCTCTAATTTTTATGCCTCATAGTTCTGCACTTTGGATGGCAGCAAGTTTACTTTGGGTATTAGATGTTTTCGGTAATGTTTCTATGGAGCCATTTCGTGCTTTTGTAACTGATAAATTGCCAGATTCGCAAGTAAATCGTGGTTTTATTATGCAGAGTTTGATGATTGGTTTAGGTGGTAGTATTGCTTCTGCATTACCTTGGATTATGACCAACTTGTTTCACCTTACCAATACTTCTGCGAAAGGACAAATTCCAGAAAATGTAAAATATTCTTTCTATGCAGGTGCATTTTTCTTTTTTGCTTCGGTGCTTTATACAGTAATCACTTCCAAAGAATATCCTCCAACTGAAGAAGAATTGGCTGCAAACAAAGTTAAATCAAACGGTCTTTCAGAATTTTTTGAAACCATCAAAAATATGCCAAAGCAAATGAAAGTTATTTCACTGGTACAATTTTTTACTTGGCCTGGTTTATTTTTGATGTGGTTTTTTTATACAACTGCAGTTGCCGTAAATATTTTTGGTGGGAAAGATGATTCTGATCCCATATATTCACAAGGTGCTGAATTTGCAGGGCTTACTCTAGCATTTTATAATGTAGTTACTTTCTTTTTTGCTCTGATTTTGCCTTATATCGCAGATAAATTAGGTAGAAAATTGACACATTCTTTGTGTTTATTGGCAGGAGCAATTGGATTGATTTCTGTAGCTTGGGTTCAAGATAAAAATATGCTATTTCTTTGTATGACTGGGATTGGTATAGCTTGGGCTTCAATTTTGTCTATGCCATATGCAATCATTAGTAAATATTTACCACCAAATAAAGTAGGAATTTATATGGGGATTTTTAATTTTTTCATTGTATTACCAGAAATAATAGCTTCACTTGGTTTTGGTTGGTTGATGAAAAATGTACTGAATAATGACCGACTTTTAGCAGTACAATTAGGAGGAGGATTGATGATTTTGGCTGCAATAATTTGCTTCGCATTAGTGAAAGATGAAAGAAATGAAATTGCTTAAATTATTTTTGATAAAAAAATCAGTTTGTTTTAATTTCTATAATAAAACAATCGCTTTGTAAAAATTTTGCAAAGCGATTTCTTTATGATTTTTTTAGGCAAATTATGCTTTTCCACCTTCTAATTCATCTGGTCATTTTTTCAGTTCGGCCCATTTGTTTTGATAAGCCCATTCGTATTGTTTTGGACAAGTTCGCGGATCGTGAATTCTATTATGTTCACCACCTGCATCTAGAATTTCCCTACATCTATCTTGCGAAATTTCAGAAAAAGAATTGAAACCGCAATTTCACAACTTAGTGGACAATTTAAAATTCATATTAATTTAACCTGAGTTCGGGATAAGAACAAAAAATAAATTTGCAAGAAAAAGTAATAATTCGTATATTTAAGTTCTTGAATTTCAAATATTTAAACGAATTATTACTTATGATATTGAAAGACCAAATTACGAATATTTTTGTAAAAGTAGATGACTTTTGTAAAGAATTTGAAAGTGAAATTAAAAACTTGAAAGTTTTGAAACTTAATGATGACAAAAAAAGAAGAAATCGCCCAAACTTAATGAGCGATTCTGAAATCATCACCATCATGATTGGATTTCATTTAGGAGCCCACAAAACCTTCAAACATTATTACGAGTAGATTGTCTGTGGCTATTGGAAAGATTTGTTCCCCAAAAACCCTTTCCTATAATAGATTTGTGGAATTGAAGCAAAGAAGTTTTCTGGTTTTCGCACTATTTTTAAAAGAAAAATGTTTGGGAAAGTGCACAGGAATTAGTTTTATGGACAATACCACTTTGAAAATTTGCAGAAACCAGAGAATTCATAACCACAAAGTTTTCAAAGATTTAGCAGAGAGAGGAAAATCTTCAATGGGATGGTTTTATGGATTTAAATTAACCCGATTCAGGTTAATTACTTATTTCATCTACCAACGGAGTGTTAAGTTTTCAGCAATTTTGGGGCATCAATCAATTTATAAAAGCTGGTGATGCGGTTTTATCTATTTTACCAAAAAACAAAGAAGCTTTGGTTGGTAGAATGTCAATTCCATCTGCTAATTCTGGAAAAGTTACTATAGGTGAAAAAGTATTAATAAAACTCGATAACTATCGTTATCATGAATTTGGTATTGTAGAAGGTAGAGTTCAAAATATTTCTTTAACACCTGATGAAAAAGGTAATTATTATGTAGATGTTCTTCTTCCAAGTGGCCTTAAAACTTCATATAATAAAGATCTTCCCTTTGATAAAGAATTGAAAGGAAATGCTGAAATTGTAACACAGGATTTACGATTAATCGAACGTTTCTTATATCAAATTAGAAAATTGTTGGGGTATCAAGTGTAATTTCTATAAAAAAAATCAGTTAGAGAACTACACATTCAAAAGATTCATTACTGAACTTGGAAAATTTCAAAAAACTCTACTTTTGAGTGTTTATAGATTAGGAAAGATTACACTTTCGATGAGTTAAAATGGAAATAGAACCATTGATTTTTTCCAATCTTTTAAATGCATAATTAAAAAACAACGCAGATTTTTTACTTTTGATTAGTTCTTTGAGCTTCTTTGAAGAAACCGACTCATTTTTCCGTGAAATATCTACAACCTAACCTTCTGCATCGGCAATAAGTTGTGAAAGAAAGGCGTTTAATCTTGCACTATTTGGATGACTCTTTTTTACTTTTTGCTTTGCTTCGTTTCATTCTGATGGTTTTAATTTCTGACCTGTTGTTAGAAATTTTGCTTTTCGATCTTTAATGACTCTGATGTAAAGTGGATATTGTCCAGTTTGGGATTCTTGTGCTTTTCTCAAGACTAATTTTACTGATGCTATAATGCTGTATATTTTTAGGTTTTATATTCCCTTTGTAAAAAAGTGCACAGCAAAGAAACCTCTTTAAAATGAGTTTTCGTAAAGGGAAGCAACCTGATACAAAAGTACAACAAACAGTTCAATAAACACTTAATTTAGATGCTTTCGGTTTCGTTAGTTTTCTTATCTTGAAATCTTAAAACCCACTAAAGCAAGCACTTTGGGCAATCGAATGAAATGTAGAAAAATAGTAATATATTTGACAAAGTTTTTTAGTATAATTAATAATAAGAAAATGGATTTATTAAGAGCAATCATCATTGCCATTATTGAAGGACTTACAGAATATTTGCCCGTTTCATCTACTGCACATATGATTTTTGTAAGCTCTTTTTTTGGAATTCAAGAGGATGAATTTGTGAAGATGTTTCAGGTTTCTATACAATTTGGAGCAATATTGGCAGTAGTTTTTCTCTATTGGAGAAAATTTATTGATTTCAAAAACATCAGTTTCTATTTAAAATTAGCAGTTGCAGTTTTACCAGCTCTTATTTTAGGTAAATTATTTGATGATAAGATTGAAGCCGTTTTAGAAAAACCAATACCTATTGCAATAGTGTTGATTATTGGTGGAATTGTACTTTTATTTGTAGATAAAATTTTCACAAAGCAAATAATAAATGATGAAAAGGATGTTTCTTACAAAAGTGCACTCATCATAGGTTTTTGGCAATGTCTTGCAATGATGCCAGGAACAAGCAGAAGTGCCGCATCAATAATAGGTGGAATGCAACAATCGCTTACCAGAAAAGCGGCAGCAGAATTTTCATTCTTTTTGGCAGTTCCCACAATGTTAGCAGTAACCAGCTATTCGATTTTTCTAAAAAATTGGAATCACAATGGTGTTGAACAAAAAGGGTATGAAATGATTTTGCAAGGCAATAACTTACAATTGTTTCTGGTAGGAAATTTGGTTGCTTTTGTAGTAGCGATAATTGCAATTAAATTTTTTATAGGAGTTCTAAACAAATATGGCTTCAAACCATGGGGTTGGTACAGAATTATTGCGGGAATTATTTTATTGATTTATTTCACTCAGTTTGCGAATTAATGACCACTGAAAATTTCTTAGAAGGACGAATCATTCTCTTGGACAAACCTTTGGATTGGACTAGTTTTCAGGCGGTTAACAAGCTGAAATACAAACTAAAACACGAATTCAAACTCCCAAAGAAATTCAAAATTGGTCACGCCGGAACTTTAGATCCAAAAGCAACAGGTTTGTTGATTGTCTGCACCGGAAAATTCACCAAGAAAATCCCTGAAATTCAAGAAGCACCCAAAGAATACTACACAGAAATCAAAATTGGAGTGCAAACCGAATCATACGACACCGAAAAACCTGAAATCCTGCATCAGGATTTTTCACACATTACCAATGGATTTATTACAGAAATTTTAAAGAAATTTGTGGGAGAAATCGACCAAAAACCACCCATTTTTTCCGCAATAAAAATTGATGGAAGCAGAGCGTATGATTTGGCAAGAGCAGGACAAGAAGTGGAGATGAAATCCCGAAAAACGACCATTCATTACCTCGAAAATGTAGAAATTGCATTACCATTTGTAAGATTTACGGTAGGTTGTTCCAAAGGAACGTACATTAGAAGTTTGGCTCACGATATTGGTCAGGAATTAGGAGTTGGTGCTTATTTAACCAATTTACGAAGAACAAAAATAGGGGAGTTTTCGGTAGAAAAAGCCTCTGCTAAATTTTTAGAAAACGATTTTAAATTTGAAAATTTCACTATGTGAAGATATTAAAATGTAGAATAAAATTTTTTAAATTTTTATGAAAAAACTACTTTTTTTACTACTATTCATTTCAGTTTTTGGGTTTTCTCAGGAGCAGAAAAAACTCAATCAAGGTATTTATTGGACTACTGATGTACAATTTGCACCAGGTTTCAAAAAATTGGTTGCAGATATCATCAATTCAGAAAATACCGTCCCTTTCAATTATAATGTAGGAGCAACTTCGTTGGTTGGTTTTCAACCGATTTATAAAGTCGGAATTGGCGGTGGTTTTCGATACAATTATATTCCTGAAGGTATTAATAATTTGTACTTCATTATTCAACCCAAAATTTATTTTGGAGATTATTCAGATTCTAGTTTTTTGTTTTTCAATGCAGGTATTGCCCTGAACAAAAGTGCCATCAAAAATTCGCAATTGTACACCATAGGAATTGGGGATCAAAATCCCATCAATGTTCGTATGAACTACTATTATTCCTTATTTTTAGAAGATCACCGAATGAATTTTGGCAATGGAACTACCAATAATTTCTATTTTGGTGTCAATTTTGGGATTACTTTTCATACCAGAAAAGTGAAAGATTAGCGTGTTTACCTGCTATTTAATAATAAATTCATCCTAAAATATTCATCAATAATCAAACATCAATTATTTTACAATTTTAATCTTCCATCTTCGATCTTCCATCTTCGATCTTCCATCATCCATCATCAATCATTAATCATCCTTAATATATGATTCGCATCAATAAATATCTTTCTGAAGTCGGTTTTTGTTCTAGAAGAGAAGCCGATAAAATGCTTGAACAAGGCAGAGTCACCATCAATGGAAAGATTCCCGAATTGGGAACTAAAGTTTCAGAGGAAGACGAAATTTGTGTGGACGGTAAAAACATCAAAAAAACCGAAGAAAATCACGTATACATCGCGTTCAACAAACCAGTTGGAATTGTGTGTACTACCGATACCAAACGTGAACTTGATAATATCATAGAATTCATCAACCATCCGAAACGTATTTTCCCAATTGGTCGACTCGATAAACCAAGTGAAGGTCTTATTCTACTGACTTCTGATGGTGATATTGTCAACAAAATTTTGCGCGCCAGAAACAACCACGAGAAAGAATATTTAGTACGGGTTGATAAACCAATTACCAAAAATTTTATCGAAAAAATGAGTAGCGGCGTTCCGATTTTGGATACCATTACCAGAAAATGTGAGGTAGAACAGATTGATACACTGCAATTTAGAATTGTGCTTACCCAAGGTTTGAACCGACAAATTCGTAGAATGTGCGAATATCTAGGTTATGAAGTGAAAAAACTGAAACGCATCAGAATTATGAACATCAAACTCGATTTACCAGTCGGGAAATGGCGAGATTTAACTGATGCCGAAAAGAAAGAACTTGACCTACTTTTAGAAGATTCGCAGAAAATTTATGACTAAATTTTCAAGAAAATCATTTCAAGTAAAGTCGCATTCTTGCTTCATATTCTGGTTTGAGTTTTAGGAATTTCCAGATTTTCTTTTCGTCGGGTTCAGAAATTCGGTAATAGATGATTTTATCTGCAGAATATTTGAAATAGGGGTGGTTTTTCAGCCAATCTTCGGGTGCATTTACCAGGTTGTATTTAGTAACAGAAGAAGGATTCAAACGTGCAATAGAAACCAGTTTTTGTGCCAAATCTTTATCAATATCATAGGTTTCTACCACTTGTTCTTTGTTTACAAAACCACCTAATTTTTTCCGAAAACCAATCAACATTCCTGCAGATTTCTCATCGAAACCGAATTCCAGCAATTGTTTGTAAGTGATTAGATTGAGGTCTGTTTGCGAAAAATTGGTTTTTGGTTCAAGTTTTTTGTTTTCTACTTTTTGTTCTTCGATTTTTGCAATATTTTCGACGTTTATGGTAATATAAGGTTGCAATTCTGCAAATTTTTCGGGAGAAATCATATAACATTTCTGCACATCTTCTATGTTTTTGAAACGACCTTTCAGAATCTTATCGCGATAATTAAAGATTCCAGTGACTTGTTTTTCAGTGAACCCCAAACTTTTCCATCCTTCTAGATCTAACACATTGGGATCGAAATTATGGTAAGATATTTTCGGTTTTTCAAAAGAATTTTTGGCATAATTTCTGTAATTTTCGGGTGTTTTTTCTGGTAACAAAAGGTATGGTGATAATTTTTGATAATTTTGATCAGAAATAATGAAACATTCTTTGAATTTCTCTTTGCTCACAAAACTCCCACCAAGAAATGCTTTGTATTTTAGAATTGCATTGGCTTGATTGTCAGAAAACCCCATTTTTTGCCAATCGTTTGCAGCATAATTATCAGGATTAAATTTGCCTGCAATTACCAGTTCTTTCTTTTCAAATTTTCGGTAATCAAATTTTCCAGATTTTGCTTCTGCATTGGTTTCAGGTAATAGAATATAGTCTTTTATTTGCTCGTATTTTTCGGCTGAAATTCCGTAGCATTTTTTCAGTTGTTCTTTAGAAGTGAATTTACCACCAACTACTTGTTTGTATTTCAAAATGGTGGAAATATTTTTATCTGAAAATCCTAAATTTTGCCATTGTTTTTGGTCTAAATCATTGGGATCGAAATCGGAAAGTAAGAGTGGAATTTCGGTTTTTCCGCCTTCAAATTGAAGGGTTGGGAAATCATTTTTTTGATTTTTTTGCTGAAAAAACCATGTCGTTTCTAGCAGTGCAATCAGTGCTCCAAATACTGCTAATCCGATGAATTGTCTTTTTCGAATTTGATACGGAAGTTTTGATTTCACACTTTATTTTTTATCAAAAATAAAAATTTTTTGAAAACAATATGTGATAATTCTAAATTTTTAGATAATTTTTTATTGAAATGAGCCTTTATTGTGGTAAAAATTACTCTTTTTCTCCCAAAGAATCTTTAAGTTTTAGTAATTCTGCTTTTACAAATTCTAAGCGATCGATCATAGAAACCGTTTCAGAAATTTTGGAATTGGTGGTCAATGCAATTCTAGCACCATCTAAAGTGTAGCCTTTTTCTTTCACCAAATGATAAATAATTTGCAAATTTTTGACATCTTCTGGAGTGAAATAGCGGTTCCCTTTTTTGTTTTTTTTTGGTTTAATGATGGGAAATTCCTGCTCCCAATATCTTATAAGAGAGGTGTTTACATTGAATGCTTTGGAAATTTCACCAATAGAGTAGTATAATTTGTCGGGTAAATTGAGCTTCATTTTTTCTTGCCAAAAAAGTGATTCAAAGGTAATCATTTTTGTTAAAATTGTAGATAAAAAAATATACAGAAACAGGATGGTGATTTTTCTACCTTCAATACTTTGCTATTTCAGGAAAAATTACTAATTTTGCGCCACTTTTTGTGGAGACAGATTGGCAAAGTAATCTATTAATTTTGAACAACTTCCTACATTTTTTAGCATCCACAAGTTTGCCAAAACTAGAAAATGAGGAATACAAATTATTTAATTATGTCTGAAACGACTGAAAAATCGGTTCTTTTGAACCAAAACGTTGCACCTGAACAATTTGATTGGGATTCTTTTGAATCAGGATTAGATGCAGATGCAAGAAAAGAAAAAAGTGATTTAGAGGAAATCTACAAAGGTTCTCTAAACAATTTAGGTGAAAACGATGTCTTAGTTGGTAAAGTGGTACGATTGACAGATAAAGAGGCAATTGTAGACATCAACTTCAAATCAGAAGGTGTAATTTCACTTAATGAATTCCGCTACAACCAAGGTTTACAAGTAGGAGACGAAGTTGAAGTAATGGTTGATAGAAGAGAAGACAAATCAGGTCAATTACTACTTTCTCACAAAAAAGCAAGAACACTTAAAGCTTGGGACAAAGTAAACGAATTGCACGAATCAGGAGAAATTGTAAACGGTTTTGTAAAATCTAGAACCAAAGGTGGTATGATCGTAGACGTTCACGGAATTGAAGCGTTCTTACCAGGTTCACAAATAGATGTGAAACCAATCAAAGATTACGACCAATTTGTAGGTAAAACTATGGAATTCAAGGTAGTGAAAATCAACCCTGAATTTAAAAACGTAGTAGTTTCTCACAAAGCTTTGATAGAAGCTGATATAGAAGGTCAAAAGAAAGAGATTATTTCTCAATTAGAAAAAGGTCAGGTTCTAGAAGGAACCGTGAAAAATATTACTTCTTATGGTGTATTTATAGATTTAGGTGGAGTAGATGGATTAATCCATATCACCGATTTATCTTGGTCTAGAGTAAACCATCCTTCAGAAATTTTAACTGATGGACAAACCGTAAAAGTGGTTATCTTAGATTTCGATGATGAGAAAACTAGAATCCAATTAGGTATGAAGCAATTAGAAGCTCATCCTTGGGACGCGCTTTCTGCAGACTTAAAAGTTGGTGACAAAGTAAAAGGAAAAGTAGTGGTTCTTGCTGATTATGGCGCATTTGTAGAAGTTGCACCTGGTGTAGAAGGTTTGATCCACGTTTCTGAAATGTCTTGGAGTACACATCTAAGAAGTGCAGGAGATTTTGTAAAAGTTGGTGATGAAGTTGAAGCTCAAGTTTTAACTCTTGACAGAGAAGATCGCAAAATTTCTCTTGGTATGAAACAACTCAACCAAGATCCTTGGACAGATATCGAGAAAAAATATCCAGTTGGTTCTAAACACATAGGTACAGTAAGAAACTTTACCAATTTCGGTGTATTTTTAGAATTAGAAGAAGGAATCGATGGATTAATTTATATTTCTGACCTTTCTTGGACTAAGAAAATCAAACATCCATCTGAATTCTGTGCAGTTGGTGATAAATTAGATGTAATTGTATTAGAATTAGATACTAATGCTAGAAGATTATCTCTAGGTCACAAACAGTTGCAAGAAAATCCTTGGGATAAATTTGAAACTAAATATGCAGAAGGAACTGTACACGCTGGTAAAGCAGTAGATGTTTTCGATAAAGGAGCATCTGTACAATTTGAAGATGTAGAAGTAGAAGCTTTTTGCCCATCTAGATTACTAGAAAAAGAAGACGGAACGAAAATTAAAAAAGGGGAAGAAGCTGATTTCAAAGTAATTGAGTTCAACAAAGAATTCAAAAGAGTAGTGGTTTCTCACACCGGAATCTTCAGAGAAGAAGAAAAGAAAAATGTAAAAGAAGCAGCTAATAAACCAGCTGCAGCTTCTTCAGGTGAAGAAAAATCTACACTAGGAGATATAGATGCATTAGCAGAATTGAAGAAAAAAATGGATGCTAGTAATTAATTATTTTCTTAAATAATTTTAAACGCCTCAATAATTTGAGGCGTTTTTGTTTTTTTTAAAAAATATGTATATTTGGGCATCAATATATTTAATAAATGAAAAATAAAAATTTACCTTTGTTAATCGGGGTTTTTGCATTATTTGGTTCTGCACAATTTTATTCGCAGGATAGTAAAAATATCATCAATGATTATTTTTATTCACAAAAAAGAGCAGAATTCTTGAAATCAGATCTTATTAATTTTGAAATTAATAGTACAGATGCATCATCTTCACTAAAAGGAGATGTAGTTAAAATTCAACAAACTTACAACGGAATTCCTGTTTATGGATCAGTTGGTACTGCTCTTATAAAAAATGGAAAAATCACCTATTTTACAGATAATTTTACCAAAAATTATAATCTTGCAGATGCTAAAAATGCACAATTATCTAAAAATGTAGCTTATAATAAGATTATTTCTTCTTTTGGATTGACCAATGAAACAAGCTATCCGATTTTAGATTTTAACCAACCTGAAACTGAAAATACTTTGGTTGCAAAACAACGCTTGGTTTATGTGAAAAACAATGCTAACCTAAGTTTGGCCTATGAATTTATTCTTCCTGAACAAAAATCTGCACACTATTGGAATGTTTTAGTAGATGCAAATTCTGGTGAAATTATCAAGAAATATGATTTAAATGTTGCTTGTAATTTTGTTCCAGACGCTTATTCTCACGAGTCAAAAGTGGCAATTAATCCATTAAGTACAGAAAATTTGTTAAAGAATAGTAATGATCAGAAAACGACTTCATCAGCTTTTCTTGCTCCTGATAATGCAAGTTATAATGTTTTCCAGTTTCCTATTGAAGCTCCATCTTTTGGTTCAAGATCATTAGTAAGTAATCCTTGGATTCTTGCATCTTCACCAGAAGGATGGCATTCTGATGGTACCACGCATTATACAATTACCAGAGGAAACAATGTATATGCTTATGAAGACAGAGATGCTAATAATATTGCAGGAACAGGAAGTTCACCAGATGGTGGAGCAAGTAGACTGTTTGATTATTCTTACAGCCCTAATTTAACCCCTATCAATAGTTTATCTGCAGCAACAACTAACTTATTTTATGTTAGCAATAAGGTTCATGATATTTTCTATAAATTAGGATTTAATGCAGCAGCAAGAAATTTTCAACAAAATAATTTTGGTTTAGGAGGAAATGGTAGTGATTATGTAATTGCAGAATCACAAGATAGAAGTTCTTTTAATAATGCAAACTTTGCTACACCATCTGATGGAAGTAAACCAAGAATGCAAATGTATTTGTGGTCAGGATCTAATCAAGTATTATTTTATAATGCACCATCAGATGCGGTTTCTAGAACACCAGCTGGAGCTACTGCAGAATTTGGTGCACAATTAGATGATGTTGGTGTAACAGGAGATGTTGTACTTTCACCTGTATTGCAAGCTTGTACTGATTTACCAGCTGGTTCATTGACTGGCAAAATAGGTTTGGTAGAAAGAGGAACTTGTGCCTTTACTGTAAAAGTAAAAAATGCACAAACAGCAGGAGCAAAAGCAGTTATTATTTATAATAATGTAGGTGGTGCTGTAGGTGGTGGTATGGCAGGTACAGATGCTACAATCACCATTCCTTCAATTTTAATAGAAAATGCAGAAGGTGAATATATAAAAACAAAACTTGCAGCATCTACAACAGTAAATGCTACACTTAAATTAGATATCAAACATGATGGTAGTTTTGACAACGGGATTATAACTCATGAATATGGTCACGGAATTTCGAATCGTAATACAGGAGATGGATATTCTTGTCTATATTATCCTAATTCTTATGAACAAATGGGTGAAGGTTGGTCAGATTTCTTTGCTTTGATGGTTACAAATCAACCAGGAGATAATGCTGGTATTGCAAGAGGAATGGGTACCTATGTAATAGGTCAAGGTACAACAGGTGGAGGAATTCGACCTGCAAAATATACTCCAGATATGACTATTAATACATATACTTACGGTAAAACGAATGGTATGGAATATAATAATGGTTCAGCTATGGTTCCTCATGTACACTCAATCGGTTTTGTTTGGGCAACCATTCTTTGGGATTTACATTGGAAATATGTAGAAAAATATGGTTATTCATCTGATGTTACGAGCAATGCAACAAATGGTAGCACTAGAGTATTACAATTGGTTATAGATGCTTTGAAATTGCAAGAGTGTAGTCCTGATTTTACCACAGGTAGAGATGCAATATTAGCTGCTGAAATGGCTACAACAGGAGGAGAAGATAGATGTATGATTTGGAGAACTTTTGCCAAAAGAGGAGTAGGTTTAAATGCGAGTCCAGGTTCTAAAACTGATATCAATGATCAAGTTGAGGATTTTAGTGTACCATCTGATTGTCTATTGGGAACTAATGAAACTACTGTAAACGATGGAGTTTCTATCTATCCAAATCCAGCTAAAAACGAATTTTTCATAAAATTACCAAGCAATACTTTAGGTAAATTAAAAGTTGAAATTTTTGATGGTTCTGGTAGATTGGTTTATACACAAGATAGAATTTCACCAGATGCTAGTAAATCAATCTCTACACAAAGCCTCGAAAATGGTGTATATGTAGTGAAAGTAACTGGTCTTGGAATTGAAAAAAGTTCTAAATTAATGATCAAAAAATAAATTTTTAATAATTTTAGAAAAAACCGTTTCTTTGTTGAAACGGTTTTTTTTTGTCTGATTGAGTAATTTTAAGAAATGAATAAGTTAAATTTTATGTTAAGTAGTAATGATGTAATTACTAATTCATTTAAGAAATTGAGAATTTTTGAGTTTTCAGATGCAGCTAATTATGTGCAAAATTTATCATACAAAAGAAATCAAGATAAAGAAAATCCAATCGTTGTACTGGTAGAAAACGGAGGAACTTGCAGTACTAAACACGCATTACTAAAGAGATTAGCAACAGAAAATTCGAAGGATGATTTGTCATTAATGATTGGTGTATTTTCTATGAACGAAGAAAATACCCCAAAAATTAGCCCAATTTTGAGGAAATTTGGTATTGCAGAAATTCCAGAAGCACATTGTTACCTAAAATATAATGAGGAATATCTGGATTTTACCAGGAAAAATAGCAAGTCTAATGATTTTAGCCTTATTTGATTTCAGAAATTACCATAGAAGCAGAGCAAACCATTAATTATAAAATAGAACATCATCAAAAATTTCTCAAGGATTACCTTTTACAACAGACAGAAATTCCATATAATTTAGAGCAGTTTTGGGAAATTCGGGAATTAGCGATTGATATGCTTCAAAAATAATTGCTCAGATTTTGGAATACATTTGCTAATATTAATAAAATTTATTATTTTTGCAACCTGTTAATCAACCTCTGACGAAAGGCGTGAATGTTGTTTAGCTACGAACCAATTTTTTTATTAAAATGGATTTATTAAAGTACGTACAAGACAAGTACATTGCAAAAAAAGAATTCCCAGAATTCAAAGCAGGTGATAGCATCACTGTGTATTACGAAATCAAAGAGGGGGCAAAAACAAGAACCCAGTTTTTTAAAGGAACCGTAATTCAACTTCGCGGAACTGGAGCTACCAAAACATTTACCATCAGAAAAATGAGTGGTGATATAGGAGTAGAAAGAGTATTCCCAATTAATTTACCAGCACTTCAAAAAATTGAAGTAGATAGAAGAGGTAAAGTAAGAAGATCAAGAATCTATTACTTCAGAAATCTAAGAGGTAAAAAAGCGAGAATAAAAGACGCTGCTTACAAGAAATAAATTTCAGACAAATTCATAAAAATCTTCTACTGTTAAGTAGAAGATTTTTTTTGGAATTAAGGTTCAAAACTTTCAAATTTTCCGTTTTCAAAGAATAAAACAATCCTTTTTATTTTATTACCCTGATTATCAGTATTTTGTAAATTTTTCACAATCTCGGTATTCTCTAATCGCTGAGAATCGCTTATTTTTTCAGGAATTGTATTTGGTTTAGGAATATTAGATTCTCGAACCGTTTCTTTTTGCACCTTATCTTCAGATTCCGTAATACCAAAATTGTCATCATCTAATAATGAAAATAAATCGGGTATTGAAGTTGTTGTTTTTATTTCTTTAGAAATTTCAAAAGGGGAAGATTGTACTTCGTTAGATATTAACATTTCACCATTTCCTTCAATCAACCAATTCCATTGCAATTCGGGAAAACGATTTTTAATTTTTATTAAAAAATCTAGGGAAGGTTTATTCCTACCAGAAGTGATGTGTGAAATGTTAGAACGTTGCACATCTATTTCATCGGCAAATTCAGATGCTGAAAGTTGAGAATATTCAATAATTTTTGAAATTCGATCGTTGAGATTCATAATTGTTACTTCAATTTACAAATACAAATGTAAATAAATAAATTTACATAAGTAAATACAAAAGTAAACAAATCTACAAAATTAATCAATTACAATTGTAAACAGATGTCAAAAAAACCATGAATAAAGAATTGTATTAAATTACAAATGTAATTTAACGATGTAAATCTTCTGAATTTTTTGGATCGTACTTCAATTTTCTATCTTTCTTTTTTTCCGGGAATAGCAATGATGAGAAAATACTAATTCCTAAAATACCTACAATCACCAAGAGAGAATGTGTAGTTGTAAAGCCCCATTCATCAAGTTGGGAATGGAATAGCATTTTTAGACCAATAAATGTCAACAACACAGATAGACCAACTTTTAGGAATCTAAATTTATCTATGATTCCGGCTAACAAAAAGAACATAGACCGAAGTCCAATTATGGCGAAAATATTAGAAAAGAAGACAATATAAGGATCTTTAGTCACCGAAAAAATGGCAGGAATACTATCTACTGCAAAAATCAAATCGGTGAATTCTATGATGATTAATACCAGAAAAAGGGGTGTCATTTTTCGAACACCATCTATGGTTACAAAAAATTTGTTACCTACAAAATGGTTATGTACTTTAAAATATCTATTTGCAAACTTCACAACAGGATGATTTTGGGTATCTATTTTCTCATCATTATCTTTATCAAAGAACATCTTCACTCCAGTAAAGACAAGAAAAGCACCAAAAACATACATAATCCAATCGAATTTTGCAATCAGTGCCGCTCCTGCAAATATGAAGATGAAACGCATCACAATAGCCCCCAAAATTCCCCAAAAAAGAACTCGGTGAAAGTTTTTCTGCGCTACTCCAAAAGCACTGAAAATTAGGATAATTACAAAAATATTATCTACCGAAAGTGCATATTCAACAACATAACCTGTTAAATATTCTAATCCCAAATTCTGGTTGTAGAGTTGTATGCTATCTTGTAAATCACCAGGAATTATTTTTACAGGATGATGATATTTTGTGATAATGGTTTGTAGTTTTTCTAGGCTATCTATTCCATGCAAGTATTGTCCGTAACTGATGAGTATAAAATAAAAGCCTAAAGAAAGTGCAACCACAAAAAAACTCATTAATCCTGCTTGTTTTACAGAAATACTTTCAGATTTTTTTTTGAATATTCCCAAATCTAGGGCTAAAATAAATAAGATGAAACCTAAAAAAAGGAGTAGGAAAATATTTTCGTTTGACATAATAGTTTTTATGAGCGCAAAGATAGTTTAAAATATAAAAAGTACAGTTTACAAATGTAATAACCGCAAATAACAACAAGGTATACAAAATGTAAACTGTTTAATTATTATTTCTACAAATTAATAAATCAGCCTTATTTTCAACTTAAAGTAATATTAAAATTAAACTTAATGTAAATTAAATTATTAACTGATTTTAAGTTAGTTATATTTTTTAATTAAAAACAATGCAATCCACAAAAATATCCACAGACAAATTGACATTTGTAGTTGTTTGAGTAATTTACAAATGTTTATTTTTGTTTTCCTTAGAAAATAATGTACTTTTGAAAGATGTAAAATACTTATAGATGAGCCAAGAATTCAATTATTGTAAAAATCCTAATTTCCCAAATCGCTATATTTCGCCCGAAAGTCTGTTCAAATATATTCAGGAGAATCTCAGCGATTATGTTTTACAAATTGGCAACTCTACTCTTGGTTTGCCGATTTATCAATTTTCCTACGGAACTGGAGAAAAGAAAATACTTGCGTGGTCACAAATGCACGGAAATGAGAGCAATTCTACACATTCAATGTTAGATTTATGGTATTCAATAGAACAGAATCCTGATCTGAAAAATCAATTGTTTTCTAAAATTTCTTTGGATTTTATTTTTATGCTCAATCCAGATGGTAGCAAAGCATGGACTCGTAGAAACGCTGCTGATATTGATTTGAATAGAGATTTTTTGCAAGTTGCGTCTTGCGAAATGAAGTTGTTAAAGAAAATTAGTTTCAGCAATAAGTACGATTTCGCACTTAATTTGCACGAGCAAAGAACTATTTTTACTTCAGATGGAGTGCATCCTGCAACGTTGTCTTTTTTGGCGCCGTCAGAAAATTTTGAACGTGAAATTACGCCAACTAGAACAAAATGTATGGACATCATTGGTAAAGTTTTCAATAAGATGAACGGTTTGATTCCCAATCAGATAGCGCGATATTCAGATGAATTTTATCCGACTTCAACAGGCGATAATCTGATAAAAGCAGGAATTCCTTCGATTTTGTTTGAAGGTGGACATTTTGTAGATGATTATCAACGTTTCCAAACCCGAAAATTCTACACGATAGCATTATATCACGCATTAGTTGCAATTTCAGAATTTGATGAACAAAAAATTGAATATCAAGATTACTTCCAGATACCTATTAATAAAGAGACTCATTTTGATGTGATTTACCGCAATGTTAATTTGAATACTTCTTTTGAGTGTATTGTAGATATTGCGGTACAATACAAAGAAGTGATTGAAGATGGAAACCAGGAGATTTTGTTTGTTCCTTATGTACAAGAAGTTGGAGATTTGCACCGTAAAAAAGGTTGGAAAGAGTACGATTGTACTGGTAAAATCTTTAAATCGAACACCAAATTCCCAAAAGTAGATGCAATGCAGAATTTTGAGATTGTTTGAGGAAGATAGTTGGAAGTTGAAAGATGGAAGTTGGATGATGGAAGCAAGAAGTTGGAAAATTTTCAAAATAAATCCTTAATAATTCAAGAGATATAACATAAGTTTTAATTCAGAAAGTACTATAAAGTCCAAAAATTGGAGCCTTTTCTATAAAATAACATCTTTTGTAAAAATTGTAATAATTCTAAAATAATACAAACTCATAACTCATAACTCATAACTCGAACCTCGTAACACGTAACAAATTTATATGAATAAAAAACTCAAACTTTGGGATGCAACTATGCTTGTAATGGGCTCTATGATTGGTAGCGGAATCTTTATTGTATCTTCTGATATGATGCGGAATCTCGGTTCTGGATATTGGCTGATTGCAGTTTGGATCATTACCGCAATAATGACTGTTGCAGCAGCACTTTCTTATGGCGAACTTTCGGCGATGTTTCCAAAAGCAGGTGGACAATACACTTATATTACCGAAATTTTCGGAAAAAAATTAGGATTTTTGTATGGTTGGGGAATGTTCAGTGTGATACAAACTGGTACTATTGCTGCAGTTGCAGTTGCTTTTGGTAAATTTTCCGCATATTTGGTTCCTGCACTGAATGATGCTGCTCCGCTTTTCCAAAGTGGCGAATTCAAAATTACATGGATTCAGATAGTAGGAATTGCCGTCATTCTTATACTTACTTACATCAATACAAAAGGAGTAGAAAGTGGCAAAATTTTGCAAAATATTTTCACCGGTTCCAAAATTGTTGCACTTTTTGGTTTGATAATTTTAGGATTTCTATTGGTGAGAAATTCTTTTTGGAGCGGAAATATGAGTTTCGGTTGGGATGCCTTCAATAATTTAGATAAAGATTCTGCAGGTAATTTTCTACAAACAGGTTGGAAATCTATTTCCGGAGCGCCACTTTTAGGCGGAATTGCTGCAGCTATGGTTGGTTCGGTGTTCAGTTCTGTTGCATGGGAAAACGTCACCTTCGTTTCTGGCGAAATAGAAAATCCGCAAAAAAATGTCGTAAAATCCATGGTTTTAGGCACTATTTCGGTGATGACTTTATATTTATTGGTTAATTTTGTGTATCTTAATGCTTTAGACCGAGATTCCATCGCTTTTGCAGCCAATGACAGAGTTGCAGTCGCAGCATCAGAGAAAATTTTTGGTGGAGTAGGAACCATCATTATGGCGGTTTTGGTGATGATTTCCACCTTTGGTTGTGTCAACGGAATTGTTTTAGCCGGAGCTCGAGTTTTCCAAACCATGGCAAAAGACGGATTATTTCTAAAATCTGCCATCGAAAACAACAAAAACGGTGTTCCCGAAAAATCACTTTGGATGCAAGGAATTTGGGCGTCAATTCTCGCTTTGAGCGGTCAATACGGTAATTTGCTCGATATGATTTCCTTTGTAATTGTATTATTTTACATGATTACCGTTTTTGGCGTAATCTATTTAAGAATCAAAAAACCAAACGCAGAAAGAACCTACAAAACGTGGTTATATCCAATTACTCCGATCATTTATTTGCTTATTGGTACATCATTTTGTGTACTACTAATTTTGTACAAACCAGAATATACTTGGAAAGGTTTCTTGCTTGTACTTATCGGATTACCAATATATTACATCATTAATAGTCAAAAATCGGTAAAATAATTTTTAAAAATTTGGGCGTGTCCTATTTTTTTGCCAACACACAAAACCACCACTTTTTTTGCAAAAAAAGTGGTGTTTTTTTTCCATCAAAAAAAATAGGTCGGTCTACACCTGCAATTCCTCACTCCATTGCAAAATCCAGAGCTTGTTGCGGGATTTCCGGTTTCGCCCTCACGCAAAAAGTGAGTAAATCACTTCAAAATTTTTGAAAATTTTGAAAAAATTAATTTCTGAACATTGAAAAGTAAAAATAGAAAACTGCAGCACAAAGAAAATCGCTACTTTTCTAATTTCAAATTACTACTATCAATATATTGCTATTGTTTCTATTGATTTATTAGAAACTACGATTAGAAGTGAATAATTTCTTTGTTTTTTATAATATAGAATTTTGGAATTTATGAATTTGGCGCTAAAAGTTGGTAGATACGTTCCAATCAAACTGTTGGTTTTTTGCTTTTTTATTGCCTCAATTTTCACTATTTTTACACCAAATTTTTAGAAAAAATGACTGATTGGAAAACCGTAAAAGAATACGAAGATATTACCTACAAAAAATGTGGCGCAGTTGCCAGAATTGCTATCAACAGACCAGAAGTTCGCAATGCATTTCGACCAAAAACAACTTCAGAATTGTATGATGCTTTTTATCACGTTTCCGAGGATAATTCGGTAGGTGTAGTTTTACTCACAGGTGAAGGTCCAAGTCCGAAAGATGGTGGTCACGCTTTTTGCAGTGGAGGCGACCAAAAATCTCGAGGTGAGAAAGGTTATGTTGGTGATGATGGTCGTCATCGTCTCAATATTTTAGAAGTTCAAAGGTTGATTCGTTTTATGCCAAAAGTCGTAATTGCTGTTGTAAATGGATGGGCAGTTGGTGGTGGTCACAGTTTGCACGTAGTTTGCGACCTCACTTTAGCAAGCGAAGAACACGCCATTTTCAAACAAACTGATGCAGATGTTACCAGTTTCGATGGTGGTTATGGTTCTGCCTATCTTGCAAAAATGGTGGGACAGAAAAAAGCCAGAGAAATTTTCTTTTTGGGTAGAAATTATTCCGCGAAAGAAGCCGAAGCAATGGGAATGGTAAATGCAGTGATTCCGCACGAAAAATTAGAAGATGCCGCTTTTGAATGGGCGCAAGAAATTTTAGGAAAATCTCCAATGTCTATCAGAATGCTGAAATTTGCTATGAATTTAACTGATGACGGAATGGTTGGTCAACAAATATTCGCAGGTGAAGCAACAAGATTGGCTTATATGACAGACGAAGCTAAAGAAGGTAGAAATGCATTTTTGGAAAAACGCAAACCCGATTTCGGAGAAAATCAGTGGATTTCTTAAAATAAGAGGTTAGATGTAAGATATCAGAAATTAGACTATAAATTTAGTCCAAAATCTAAAATCTAAAATCTAAAATCTAAAATCTCTAAAAAATGATAGATTGGATTCAAGCAGCACGACTGCGCACGTTACCACTTTCTATGAGTGGAATTATTTTGGGTTCGTTCATCGCAAGATGGCGACTTATAGGTGAAGGAAAATCTTGGGATTGGCGAATTTTTGCATTGGCAATGCTCGTAACTTTATTGTACCAGATTTTGTCCAATTTCGCAAATGATTACGGAGATGGCGTAAAAGGAACCGATAAAAATAGGATAGGAGAAGCAGAACAAAGAGCAGTTGCATCAGGTAAAATTTCTGCAAACCAAATGAAAAATGCCGTGATTTTGATGGCTATTTTGTCTTTAGTTGCAACTTTGGCGTTGTTGTATTTGGCTTTTTTCAAAGAAAATTATATGCGGGAATTCTATATTTTCGTAGGATTGGGAATTGCGTGTATTTTGGCAGCAATTGGTTATACCGTAGGTAAAAAACCTTATGGTTACCTTGGTTTAGGAGATATTATGGTTTTTATTTTTTTTGGGTTAGTTTCTGTTTGTGGTAGTTATTTTCTGTTTACCAAATCTTTTTCTTGGGATATTCTCTTGCCTGCAACTGCAATCGGAATGTTGAGTGCAGCTGTTCTGAACCTCAATAATATGCGTGATATAGAAAACGACGAAAAATCGGGCAAAAAAACGTTGGCTTTGAGATTGGGTTTCAAAAATGCGATGATTTACGAAATCGTTTTGTTGCAATTACCTTTAATATTAATTTTAGCATTTTTAATGATTAATGTCTATCCACAAGGTAAATATTATCCTTTTATAGTAATGATTTTATTGTTGCCAATGACAACGATGCGCCGAAAAATAATGGCGGTGAAAGAACCAAAAGAACTCGACCCATTTTTGAAACAGGTTGGTATTATTACCTTAACGATGGCACTTTTGTTGGTAATAGGATTGAATTATTTTAACTAGATTATGTATGAAAAATTTGTATAATTTTTTTTCTTGGTTATCAATAATTCTTTTTTTCGGCTTTTTTTTATTAATTATAGAGGAGTTATTATTTGGAAAATTAATATTGTCAGAACTTGCATTGACTCCAATTATTTTAGGAATAATTTTATTTGTTGATTTTATAATTTCATTATTAATAATAAAGAAGAAAATTACATCAAATATTATTTTTTTAATATTTCAAATTTTAATATTTGCATATTG
The DNA here is from genome assembly GCA_937876095.1 of uncultured Flavobacteriales bacterium. Classification (GTDB taxonomy): domain Bacteria; phylum Bacteroidota; class Bacteroidia; order Flavobacteriales; family Weeksellaceae; genus CALFIE01. The sequence goes on from CALFIE010000065.1 coordinate 38,168, forward strand.
TATGTTCCTAATTTACTATTATAATAGTAGTATGTCAGTTATTGTTGATTAAGGTTTAATAACTTAAAAATCTAAAAATGAAAATAAAATACCTCGGACAAAACTGTTTTTTGTTCACTTTCAACGGAAAAAATATTATTTCAGACCCATTTTATAATTTCGGGAAAGCAGAAAGTGGATTTGATATTTCGGCGCAAAAAATTGATTATGTGCTCATTACACATGCACACGGAGATCACACTGCAGATGTGAAGGAAATTATAGAAAAACATCCTGATTGCTCCATCATTGGTCAACCAGAAATTTGTGGTTATTACCAGCATCCCAATTCCATAGACATCAATTTGGGAGGTTCTGCAAAATTTGATGATATCAAGATTTCTATGGTTCCTGCACAACACACCAGTAGTTTTCCAGACGGTACTTATGGCGGAGTTCCTGTTGGATATATTTTCAGATTTCAAGGGAAAAATGTGTATTTATCGGGTGATACCGGAGTTATGGCAGACATGGAATTGTTCCCAAAATTATTTGGTGAAATCACTTTAGCATTGTTACCAATTGGTGGTCATTACACGATGTGTGCAAGGAAAGCTGCATTTGCAGCGTCTGAATTATTGAAAGTAAAAAAAGTAATCGCTTGTCATTTTGATACTTTTGCACCCATAAAAATTAACCACGAAAATGCGCTGAAACACTTTTCAGATCGTGGAGTAGAACTTATCTTACCAAAATTGGGAGCCGAATTTTTGGTATGATTTTATTTTTATTAATTTGAAAATGATAAAAATTATTAATTGAAGGTAGAATTTTAGAAGTATTATTAATTTTCCTACTTTTGTATAAAAAAATAGTGAAATGCGTTATGTTGAAGAAAAAGAAATTTGGAAAGAGTATCCACTAAATATCGAATTTGATAGCGATTACAAGATTGAAGTATCTAACAAAGGACGATTGCGAACTTTTAACAAATTACATCCCGATGGAAAAATTTTAGAATGCTCTTTGCAAGGTGGTTTCAAATGTCTTAGAAGCACGCTTTGGAAAAATAGAAGTCAATCAGACGAGCAAAAAGTAGAAAAACTGCAGGCAGAAATTGCAGCTTACAATCAAAAAATAAAGCAATTAGGTACTTCTGAAGAAGAATTGGCAGAGAAAGTACAATTGCGAGCTGAGAGAGAGGAAATTGCTTTGGCAAAAAGCAAATTGATAAAACGACTCAACAAGAAGTACAGAATTTATTTCTGTGTCTTGGTGCATAGAGCAGTTGCAGAGGTTTTTCTAGAAAAACCTGATAGCGAAGACCAAAAATTTATCATTCACAAAGATTTTGATAAATTGAACAACAAAGCCAGTAATTTGGAGTGGGTAAATCAGGAAACCCTGAATTCCAGATATATGCATCATCCTAAAAATGTGTTGTACCAATTCAAAATGCAATTTATGGATGGTAAGAAAAAAGTAAAACACGCTAAACTAAACGAAAATCAGGTACTTATTATCAAGAAAAGACTGAAAAAAGGGTACCCTTTAAACAGACTTTCTCGTCAGTTTGGAGTTTCGGATATGCAAATTCACCGTATAAAAACGGGCGAAAATTGGGGACACGTAAAATTGGTAGAAGATTTGGTAGAAGATCAGAAAAAATAAAAAATGGCAAGCTACCTAAATCACACCGCTACAACCGATTACCTTTGCTGCGTTCCCACCCTGGAGGAATTTCAGGAGCTGGTTGTTTAGGACTTGCCGTTGCAAAGATAAGCCATAAATTGATAATTCAAAATTCAAAATTCAGAATTTTTTAAAATAAATAAAAAATAAAATGAACAAAAATGTGTATGTAGTTGGATTTGTGTTGTTTATAATAACAATGTTGATTTTTTTTGGCATGTATTTTTTTGGTATGAATGTTAATTATTTCAATAATTCTATGTTGATTAATGCGTTTGTATTTCCTTTAATTTATACATTTGTTGCTTTTTTCTCTGTAAATTCTGCCAAAAAACAACAAAACTATATGAGTTTTAGAAATGCTTTTGGTAGGGCTTTCAAACCGATGTTTTTAGGAGGTTTGCTTTCAATTTTATTCATGTATTTTTTCCTGAATTTTGTAGATTCAGATGCTAAAAATTTGCTTAATTATCAATATGTAGAGCGTCAAAAATCTGAACTAAACAAAGAATACCAATCTGCAAAAAAGATTTTAGCAAAAGACCAAGACCAGAAAGAATTAGACGAAAAATACAGAGAACGATTAGCCAGTTTTTCACCAGAAATGGTAAAAGACAAAGATATGTTCACATTTAGACA